>CAXBFC010000110.1:0-18963 GCA_963974725.1 uncultured bacterium
GAGAGCGGCTGACTCATCGTTCGTCCCGCCTGCCTGAAACGTGATCGAGCCGGGCCCTGGCGAAGTGCGACTGCCAGTCGACCGTGTGCTGCGGCACCGAACAGGTGTCGGCAACTTGCTCGTTGCATGGCCAACGGTAGAACGTGAGTGTCATGACCTTCTCCTTGCGCAAAGCGACTTGAGCGAACGATAACCTGCAGGCCTACTGAACGATCGCCAGGTTCGCGTTCGAGAGCGCATCATCCGGTCCGACTGGGTCGAACGCGGCTGCCTGATGGAACGCAGGTGAACCCCGCAAGCCCCGGTGTCGCTGGAATGGCGAACTCGGGCCAGTGTCGTGCAACGCGAAGGTGCCGACGGCGAATGTGTAGCCGGGGGTTGGCACGAAGGCACCTGGATTGATGGCGTAGCCGTCGTTCGTTCCCGTGCCAGCAAACGTGCCGTCGCCGCCACGAGATGCGTCCGCACGGTCGAAGGCGTTGGGTGGCAGTTGCGCGCTGGCGCTGGCGGTCAGGGCCAGCAGGTTGGCCGTGAGCAGAAGGGGGGATCGAAGAGCCATTGCGTGAGGCTACCGGCTTGGGCGCGAATCGGCGGACTTGCCGTAAGTCAGACGTGTCCCAATTCCTCAACCGATGTCGGTGCTGCCACTACGAAGACCGGGCTTGTTGTGCAGGGGGCTGGTTGTGAAGGGGCCGAGCTTCGCTCAGGACTCCAGTTCCATGCCGCCGGCGCTGTCGACGAACAGCACGCGCGGTAGCTTGCCGACGAGGGCGTCCATGTGATGGAAGAACACCGCTTCTTGCCCTTGCTCGGGTGGCTCGAAGCCGAGGATTACGATTGCGGCGTTGGCCGAGGTCTGTTGGATCGCGAGGGCCGGCGACTCGCCGATCACGACGACCGACTCCGCCGCAATGCGCGCCGCTGCGGCAAGACTCTGGAGGTGCTGGGTGATTTCGTCTCGGGCTTCTTCGCTGGCTTGCACGCGAAGGATGCGAATGCGGTTGCGGCGCCATTCGGGGTTTTGGTGCAACAGATGGGCGAGCAGTAGCATCAGCCCGCCGTTCTTCATGCCACGCCACCACACGTCGATGGTGCCTGTTGGCACATCCCACGGATCGGATTCGGCCGCGCCTGGTTCCGCTTCGTCGCGATACTCCAAAAACCGAACCGCGATCATGCTGCGCTGCATGCGCGTGATCAGTCGAGCCGCCGTGCCGAACGCTGCCGTTCGATCGAGGTCGTTGGGCCATCCCACGAGCACCGTGTTTGGCCGTAGACCACCGATACCGTGACATTGCACCAGCGACTCGATGCCGGCTGACAGGTCGCTCGCGATGACCACGGCCGGGAAGGCCAGTAGCTCCTCCTTTTGGATGAACGTGCGCATCGTCGCTTCGAACTTGTCACGTCGCTCGGCATACTCGGCGAGGTCCCCGGTGACGACGTGAGCCAGCGACAGGATTCCGTTGCCAGCGGTAAGCCAATGGCCACAGATGGCGAGGTGGGGGCGATTCCAAGCCGTGCCACTGAGCACGAGGATCACCGGTCGCCAATTCTTGGGGTGGTAGGCCTCTTGCTCAAGACGCAGCAGACTCTTGCGGGCGCGTTCGAACGCGACACCGCTCTGCAGGTCGCCCCAGCGCGATTCAATCTCGCGCGAACGGATGTACCAAACCAACCCGGCAATGGCGACGAGCGAAGTGGTCGCCGCTTGCCAGCTGATCAAGAACATCACCACGAAGCAGCCGATGGCGCCCGCTAGCGACAACGACCAGTGGTTGTACTTGAAGGTCGGGCGGTAGCTGGGGTTCTTGGTTACGGACTCGTAGAACGTCGCGAGGTTTAGCAGTCCGTAGGTGATCATGAAGAACATCGTGATCACGGGGGCGATGGTGTTCAGGTCGCCGAGCAGGATGCACGCCTGGGCAATTACGAACGTGATCACGGTTGCGCGGCGAGGTTCATTGCTGGCACCACTGCCGGCGGCAAAGAACTTCATCCAGCCAAACACCTCATCGCGCGCGAATGCCTGCAAGATTCGCGGTGCGCCCATCATCGAGCCGAGCGCCGACGACAAGGTCGCGGCGAAGACTCCGGCGGTAATCCAGACCGGCCAGGTCGCGATGTCCTTGATGATCAGGTTGTTGCCGGACAGTTCTGCCGCGGTGCGCGAACCGCCAAGCAGCACCGCCATCGACAGGTAGACCATCGCCGTGACCGCGACGGCCAGCAGGGTGCCCCGCGGAATCGACCGCGACGGGTTGGCCAGGTCGCCGGACATGTTGGCGCCGGCCATGATCCCTGTCACCGCCGGGAAGAACAGTGCGCCCATGGTGAACACCGACTCGCCGACGTTCAGGTGCGGCGTCATGTTCGTTTGCAGGGACGCCAGATCGAAGTCGGCGATTGCGCCGGTGTAGAACGACGCCAGGGCCACCGCCATGATCGCGAGGATCAGATACTGGACCTTGATGGTCCAGCCGGCGCCGATGTAGACGCAAAGGAACGTGCCGATGTTGACCGCCGTCGCAATCGCGGTGAAGTGCTCGCCAGCGGCTGGGAACGTCGCCGCAAACGCCTCGGTGAAGCCGATGACGTACATCGCGACCGAGATCGCCTGTGCCAGGAAGAAGACGATGCCGATCGCGCCGCCGAAGTCGACGCCCAGACTGCGACTGATCAGGTAGTAGGCGCCGCCGCCTTTGACGCGGGTGTTGGTGGCAATCGCGGCGAGCGACAAACTCGTCAACGACGTGATGACCTTTGACGCGATGACGATGAGCATCGCGTAGAACACGCCCGCCTGGCCGACGACAAAGCCGAAGCGCAAGAACATGATCGCGCCGAGTATCGTCAGAGTGCACGGTGTGAACACGCCGCCAAACGTCCCGAACTTGGTCTTGCCTGGCTCGCTGCTCATTGGTCCTGCTGAAGCGGAGTTACTGTGTGACTCGTGAGGGGTCACGAGACGCTCACGCGACTAGATCAGTCGCCGAGGAACGGCTCACACGCGACCGTCAGTCCTTCTTCCAGATCCCCCGACCAACGCAGTGGGCTGTAGAGCGACAACTGGTACCGCACATCGCGACCGTCGGTTGCGGGGATGGCAGTCGCCTGAATCTGCCAGAGAAGGTGCTCCGCCTCGGCGAACTCCGCGCCGCCGATCTGGTCTTCGAACAGCCGGTTCAGGATCGCCTTTTCCGGCACCGCCGCTGCCATGCTGCGCACCAGCAATCGCTCCGACAGGTTGGGCTGCGCGGTCGCGTCGACATTCTCCTGCAGCCAGCTTGCGGCCGCTTCATTCAAACTGCTGAAGACTGCTTCAATGCGATGGATCTCCGGTTGCGGCGCATCGGGGTGAGCTTCGTTGAGCATCACCTGTGCGTTGAACAGGCGTTCGTGGCACTCGATGTCCGCGTACTCCTCCCAGCAGCGCTCGATCAGCATCTCTTCGCCGAGATTGTTCTTCTTGCCCTCGGTCATCTCGTCGCCAAAAACAAAGTGCAGCAGGGCTCGCGCGGCCTCGGCCGGCTTCAGATCTTGCAGCGTCATCACGATGTAGCTGCGCAACTCCGCCGCGGGAGTGCTGGCCGCATCTTCGAACTCCAACTGCTGCAGCAAGGCCCGGCATTGATCCTCGGACCAGGCGTTGGGAAGTTCGGTGACAATCGAGAGGTTGGTAATGGCGAACTCAAAGCTCGGGCGCATGCGCGGAACGATATTGCGCGCCACGATCGCCGCGTCGTGGATTGCGAAAATATCCAACGAACTCGTGGCCGCTGGTTCTCGGTTGGCAGCGGCGCTTGGCGGTTGTCCGGGGCGGCAGCTCAGGCGGGTCGCGGCCAAGCGGGTCGCCGCGCAACTTTTGCATTCGCGACGCGAGGAGTAGATGCGAATTGGCTGGGATCCTGCTGTAGTTGCTGCACATGTTGTCTCCCTTTGGGTGCGAACTCTCGTGACGCTCTTCGATGCGTACGTTCCGACCTCGGCTTATGACGAACTGTTCGCTTCCGCATCGCAGGCGCATCCGGAAACGGAACGGGTCGTGCAGCTGCTCTCCCAGGTGGAGAAGGGTGATTTCAAGCAACGCCAGCGGCTCGCCGATGCGGCGTTCCGACGCGGCGGCGTGACCTTTTCGGTCTACTCCGATCGTCGAGGTGTCGAAAAGACGTTCCCGTTTGACCTGATCCCACGGATCATCTCAGGGCGCGATTGGCGCGCCGTCGAGAAGGGCTTGATTCAGCGCGTGACGGCGTTGAATCGCTTCCTGGAAGACATCTACGGCGACCAGGAGATCCTGCGCGCCGGCAAGATCCCACGCGAGTTGATCGAGCAATGTTCGGGCTACGTGCCGCAGGTTCGAGGGCTGGCCAAGCCCCACGGAGTCGCGGTGCACGTTGCTGGAGTCGACCTGTTGCGCCGGGACGACGGCGAGTTCGTGGTGCTGGAAGACAACCTGCGCGTGCCGTCCGGCGTGTCGTATGTGCTCGAGAACCGGTCGGTGATGAAGCGGCTGTTCCCCAACATCTTCCAGATGGCTCGCGTCGAGGGGGTGGACGACTACGCGATGCGGCTTGCCGATGCGTTGCGTTCGGTTTCACCGGTTGAACCGTGCGAGACCAACATCGCCGTGTTGACCCCTGGCGTGTTCAATTCGGCTTACTTCGAACACAGCTTTTTGGCGCGCTTGATGGGGTGCCAGCTGGTCGAAGGGCGGGATCTGTTCGTGCACGACGACTGCGTCTGGGTCAAGACGACCCGTGGTCCGGAACGAGTGCACGTGATTTATCGTCGGGTCGACGACCTGTTCCTCGACCCGGATGTCTTCCATGAGGATAGCGTGCTCGGGGTTGCCGGCTTGATGCGCGCCTACGCCTCGGGCAACGTCACGATTGCCAACGCAGTCGGCAATGGCGTCGCGGACGACAAGGCCGTCTATCCCTACGTGCCGGAAATGGTGCGCTTCTATCTTGATGAAGAGCCGTCGTTGCAGCAGGTCAAGACCTACCTCTGTTCTGAGGAAGCGGATCGCCGCTACGTGCTCGAGCACCTGCCAGAGCTCGTTGTCAAGGAAGTCGCCAGCGCGGGCGGCTATGGCATGACCGTTGGCCCGATGGCCAGCAAGGCGGAGCTGCAAGCAACCAAGGAGCGCGTCTCTGCCGATCCGAGCAACTACATCGCGCAGCCCGTGGTCGAGTTTTCGACGTGTCCGACCTGGTCTGGCCGCAAGGTCGCACCCCGGCGTGTCGACATGCGCCCCTACATCATCACTGGCAAGTCTTCGTGGGTATTGCCCGGCGGCTTGACGCGCGTCGCGCTGACGGAGGGGTCCTACGTGGTCAACTCAAGTCAGGGTGGCGGTTCGAAGGACACCTGGGTGCTGAAGGATCCGTCATGATCAGTCGCGTTGCCGAGAACTGCTTCTGGTTGCATCGCTGTCTCGAGCGAGTGGACAGCCTGGTCGCGATGATCAACGTCAATTTGTCGGAGGTGCTCGATCAGCACACTTCCGTTGCAGACAGTTGGCGGGCGGTACTGGTCGCCTGCGGCGAGGCGCCGCAGTTTGCCGAGCGATGTGGTGCTGAGGCCGTGGCGGATGGGGAGGCTGTGCAGGACTATCTTGTCTGGGACATCGACAACGTCGCCTCGGTACTGTCGATGGTGACGTCGGCCCGCGAGAATGCTCGCACCGTGCGCGAGACGATCAGCCTGGAGATGTGGCTGGCTGTCAATGGTCTGTGGTTGTGGATGACACAGGGGGCAGCCAAGAGACGCTATCGCCAAGATCGACCGGGGTTCTACGCGCGGCTTCGTCAGGATGTCGAGCTGCTACGTGGCCTGACCCACGGCACCATCCTGCACGACGAGGCGTTCCACTTCATGCGCCTCGGATTGCTGTTGGAGCGAGCTGGCCAGACTGCGCGCATCCTCGATGTGAAGCATCACTTGCTGGGGCCGAACAATCCCGCCGAAGCCGAGTCCCCGGCGGAAACCTCGCACTGGCTGTCTGTGCTACGCACGTTGACGGCAACCGAGTCGTTCTTCAAGCGCGTGCCGAGTCTGTCCGGGTTGGCCGTGGTGCAGTTCTTGTTGCTCGAACGACAATTGCCACGGTCGGTCCGGCACTGCCTCGTACACGCGGCGGAGTCGTTGGAACAGGTCCGGGCACCAAGCTCCGGTCGCCGAGGAAACGCGTCGTCGGAATTGCTTGAGGCGTTGCGCGGTCGGCTGCGCGACGAATCCGGCACGCAGATTGTCGGTGCCAACTTGCACCGCGAACTGACCTACGTAATCGATGGCATCGCCGACTTGTGCAATCAGCTGACTGCCGACTTTTTCGACCCCACCCTGGCGCTTCGCGAAGCCGATGCAGCGGGTGGAGACAATCAATGAGCAAGCTTCTCGGTCTCTCGTTTGACGCCGTTGCCTCGCCGCAGATCCGACTGCTGTACACCCGCGAGGACCGCATCGCTCGACCTCATCCGTATGGCTGGGGCATCGGCTGGTATTCCGGCGAAGACCGGGCCGCCACGATCGTCAAGGATCCGGCCGCGATCGCGGATAGCGAGTCAAGCAGCCTGCTAC
Organism: uncultured bacterium; assembly: GCA_963974725.1. Taxonomy (GTDB): domain Bacteria; phylum Planctomycetota; class UBA1135; order UBA1135; family UBA2386. Next base: position 6,586 of record CAXBFC010000110.1, read on the forward strand.
GCGATTGGTCGCGGTTTCGATCGACGGTCTTCGTTTGCCATTTACGCGGCGCGGCGTTGCGCATCTCGCAGGAGGATACCCATCCGTTCGTGCGCAGCTTTGCCGGCCGCGATTGGGTCCTGACCAATCACGGGCAGCTGCAGCCAGGGTTCGCCGACTTGTTGAGCTTGGGCGAGCAGCCGGTGTATCAGCCGGTCGGACTCACGGACGGCGAGCACCTGCTGTGTTGGTTGCTGCAGCGTGCACGGGCGCAGCAGGCTACTCAGCTCGCCGATGTCGATTGGCAGCAGCTGGTGTCGTGGTTGCACGAAGCCAGCGGTGCAGGATCGTTGAACGTGTTGTTGACCGATGGGGTCGACCTGATCGCCTACCGTGGTTTCGGGGATAGCCAGCCACTGCACTGGACCAGGCAGCGGCCGCCGTTCGCCGGGGCAGCGTTGACCAGTGACGATATCGAGGTCGATTTCGGCGACGTGCGCGACCACAGCCGCACGTCGGTGTTGTTCGCGACCGAACCGTTGGCGGCAGCGGCGGCGGATCCAAGTTCGTGGACCGAACTGCAGCATGGCCAGATGATCGTGGCCCGTCGCGGCGCGATCATGTGGGACAGTTCGCAACTGCACGGGGTGCCAGCGGATGTCGTGCCGCCCACCCCGGCGGCGCTCGACGAGGCGCGGGTTGCTGACAGTGGCGCAGGCGCAGGTGCTGGCGCAGCTGCAGGCACTGGCGCTGGCACTGGCGTTGGCGCAGCAGCTGGGGCGGATCCCGCCGTTGCAACAGCCGATGCTGCGTCGGTCGTTGCCGCAGCAACAGCTGCCGGACCACTGCGGCAAACCCAGGTTCAGAGTCAGGGACTCGACCTTGGCTCCGGAGATGCCGCCAGTTCCCCGGATGCTCGCATCTACGATGTCTATCACTCGACCAAATACACCTACGACACGCCGATCGAGTTCAGTCGGCACGTGCTGCGGTTGCGCCCGGCGCATGATCGCTTTCAGGAAGTGTTGTCGCACGAACTGGTCATCAAGCCGCTGACCGCGCAGCGTGAGAGCGAAGACGTTTTTGGCAACTCGGTCACCAAGATCGAAATGGAAGGCTCGTTCGCCGAGATGGAGATTGCGGCACGCAGTCGCGTGCGGGTCTTGGTCGCGCCTTCTGGCGAGTTGCGTTCTCCAAGCCGAACGAGCATTCCGCTGTCCTGGATGCCGTGGCAGCGGCAGATGATGTTGCCGTACCTGCTGCCAATCGAATTGCCTGAGCCCCAGCTCACCGAGTTATTCGAGTATGCGATGAGCTTCGTCGAGCGGCAGAGCTACGACGTGGTCGAGACCTTGCTCGACATCAATACCTCGATCTACCGCGACTACGCGTACGTGCAGGGCGTCACTTCGGTTGAGACGACACCGTTTGAGGTCTACACGACCCGGCGCGGCGTTTGCCAAGACTTCGCGAACCTGCTGATTTGTTTGGCGCGATTGCTCAACGTGCCAGCTCGCTATCGCGTTGGCTACATCTACACCGGTGCCAACTACGAGAACCAACTGCAGTCCGATGCGTCGCATGCATGGGTGGAAGTGTTCTTGCCGTGGATTGGTTGGCGGGGGCTGGACCCGACCAACGGTTGCGTGGTCAACAGCGACCATGTGCGGGTGGCTTGCGGTCGTCACTATCGCGATGCCACGCCAACTTCGGGCACAATTTATCGCGGTGGTGGCGACGAGAAGATGGTGATTGAAGTGCGGGTGGTGCCGGTAACCGAGGGCGCACGCGATAGCGGCAATGTCTGACGAAATGGTGGCGCCGCTGGATTCCGAGCGATCCCTGGACGTGGCGCTGGCTGCGGCAGTGGCGGCAACTGCGCACCTGACCGGTGGCGACGTTGCCCGCTACATTCCGCCGCTTGCCGATGTCAATCCGGAGCAGTTTGCGATCTCGATCTGCTCGGCCGACGGCGTCGTGCACGAGGTCGGTGACAGCGACGAGTTGTTCTCACTGCAATCGGCTTCGAAGCCGTTTGCGTACGGGGAGGCATTGGCGATCTTTGGACGCGACAGCATCCTGAGCAAGGTGGGGGTCGAACCGACGGGACGTTCGTTCGATTCGCTCGTGCGCCTCGAGACCGGCACAAACCGGCCGCACAATCCGCTGATCAACGTTGGTGCGATTGCGATCTCCGGCATGCTGTGTCGCGCCGAGTGCAAATCGCCGATCGGTGCCATGCTTCAACTACTGGGTGCGATGGCGGCGCGACCACTGCAAGTCGATGTGACGACGTTCTTGTCAGAGCGCGACACCGGCCATCTGAATCGTGCCATCGGCTACTTGCTGCGCCACTTTGGCGTCATCGACGTCAGCGTGACTGCGGCGCTCGACCTCTACTTTCAGCAGTGTGCGATTGAGGTTAGTTGCCGAGAGTTATCCGTGATGGCGGCGACCCTTGCGAACGGCGGCCGCAACCCAGTCACCGGCGTGCAGGTTCTGTCCCCGGGAGTCGTGCGCGATGTATTGGCGGTGATGTCCGTTTGCGGACTCTACGACGGTGCCGGAACGTTCTTCTACCAAGTGGGATTGCCGGCGAAGAGCGGCGTTTCGGGGGCGATCTTCGCGGTCGTTCCTGGGCGTATGGGGCTGGCCGCGTGGTCGCCGCGGCTTGATCAACGAGGCAATCCGTTGCGCGCGTCGGCAGCCATTCACGAACTGGCCAAGACACTCGACCTGCATACGTTCTCACCGCGACCCGCGCCGGCGCCCGCTGCCGCGATTGCGCTGCCCGACGAACAGACGCTGCGTCAGTGGGCGAGCGAAGTGGCGGGCCCGCATGTGCTCGAAGTTTGCCTGGTAGCGGCGAACGGGCAGCGCGTGGCGGTGGCGGATGGTGCCGTGTTCCCGATGCAAGCGACTGCCAATGCGTTTGCGTATGCGCTCGCCTTGGAGCGCAGTGGCGCCGCGTGTCTCGAAGAGCTGGTTGGCGTCGAGCCGAGTGGCAATCCGTTCCACGAGATCTTCTTGGATCGCTCGAGTCATCGACCTCACAACGCTCTCGGCAATGCCGGTGCAATCAGCGTTTGTAGCCTGGTGCCCGGCAAGACCGCTTCTGACACCATTACCGAGCAGTTGCGGCGCATGGCGCAGTTGGCCGGGGTGCCTCGCCTCGAAGTGGATGCGGTGGTGTTGCACGCCGAGCGCGAAGGCGGCGACCGCAATCGGGCGATCGCCTGCATGCTGCGCGCCCACGGGGTGCTCGACGATGCGGACGCGGCGCTCGATCTCTACCTGCATCAGTGCTCGATTCGCGTGACCACCGAGCAGTTGGCGCGCATGGCGGCGGTGTTGGCAGCCGGGGGCCTCGATCCTGACAATGGCGAGCGACTCGTGCGCAAGGACGTCGTCCGGCAAGTACTCAGTGTGATGTACACCTGTGGCCTGCACGATGAGTCGGGCCGCTTTGCGTTCGATGTCGGCGTGCCGGCGAAGAGTGGCATCTCGGGCGCGATCGTCGCGGTCGTCCCGGGTCGCATGGGCATCGCGGTGTATTCCCCGGGCGTCAACGACAAGGCGACCAGCGTCGTTGGCCGAGCGATGTTGGTGCGCCTTGCGGAAGAACTGCGCCTCAGTGTGTTCTTGGCGGCGCCTGGCGCAGGTCCAACGTAGTCGGAGTCTCCGCGTCGCGCGGCAAGTCGCTCAAGCTGAAGGGCCCCGGGGTGTGGCCGCTGGCTGTGAAGCGCGCCAGTCGCCGACCTTCGGCTTCGTAGGCGGTGGTTGGCGGCGTGTCGTAGCTGCGGCCGCCGGGGTGCCCGACGTGGTAGGTGCAGCCGCCGATCGCGCGCTGGCTGCGTTCGTCGAACAGATCGAACACCAGTGGGCTGTGCACCGGAATGGTCGGATGCAGGCAGTGCGGTGGCTGCCATGCTCGGAAGCGGATGCCGGCGACGGCCTGTCCTTGGGTGCCCGTCGGCGTCAATGGCACGCGGATGCCGTTGCAGCCAATCGAGTAGAGGTGCGGGTCGACCAGTCCGGTGACCAATACTTGCATGCGTTCGACGGACGAGTCGACGAAGCGGGTCGTGCCGCCGGCACCCGGTTCTTCGCCGAGCACGTTCCATGGTTCGAGCGCATGCCGAAGTTCGAGGTGCATGCCGTCGATGGTGACTTCGCCAGCCAGCGGGAACCGGAACTCGAACTGCGGCGCAAACCACTCCCACTCGACATCGATGCCGGACTCACGCAGTTCGCGCAGTACGCCCTGCAGGTCTTGGCGGGCGAAGTGCGGCAACAGGAAGCGATCGTGCAGCGTCGTGCCCCAGCGAACCAGAGGCGCTCGGTGTGGCTGCTGCCAGAACCGTGCGACCAGGGCGCGCACCAGATGGGTCTGGGCGAGGCTCATGCGCGCGTGCGGCGGCATTTCGAAGGCGCGCAGTTCGAGCAGGCCGAGCCTGCCGGTCGACGAATCCGGTGAGTAGAGCTTGTCGATGCAGAACTCGGTGCGGTGCGTGTTGCCGGTGACGTCGGCGAGGATGTGCCGGAACAGGCGGTCGACGAGCCACGGTGGGCAGGCGCCTTCTTCGCCGTCTGCTGCCTCGGGGATCTGCGCGAACGCGATCTCCAGCTCCCGCAGGGAATCGTGGCGCGCTTCGTCGATGCGCGGCGACTGGCTGGTCGGCCCGACGAACAGGCTCGAGAACAGGTAGCTCAGTGATGGATGGTTGTTCCAGTAGGTCAGCAAGCTGCGCAGCAAGTGCGGCCGCCGCAAGAACGGACTGTCCTTCGGGTCCGCCGCGCCAAGCACCACGTGGTTGCCACCGCCGGTGCCCATCGGGCGGCCGTCGTTCAAGAACTTCTCGGTGCCGAGCCGGCATTCACGCGCGTCGTCGTAGAGGCCCGTGGTGATCTCGACCAGTTCGCGCCATGTGCCCGCTGGCTGCACGTTGACTTCGATGACGCCCGGGTCCGGCGTGATCTTCAGCGACGAGAGCCGCGGATCGTCGGGGGCGGGATAGCCTTCGACGACGACCTCGGTCTTCAGTTGGCTCGCCGTGTCTTCGATGCTCGCGATCAGGTCGAGGAAGTCCTCGGCCCACGCGACGGGTGGCAGGAAGATGTGGATGCGGCCCTGGCGCAATTCGACCGTCAACGCCGTGCGTACGTCATCGCCGCGGTGCGCGTCCTTGTCGGGGGCTTGCTGGTCGTTTTGCTCGGCGTTGGCGGCTTGCTCTGGTCCGGCAGCACGTTCGAGTTGTCGGCGAGCCAGTGGTGGCCGCGGCTCGAACGGGTCGCGCGGCTGCTCCGGGGCATGGCGGTCCGCCTCTACCCAAGGCAACGACGACATCGGCAGGCGCAGGCCAATCGGCGAATCGCCGGGAGCCAAGAACACGTGCTTGGCGCGCAACATCCACAGGCCACTCTGCCAGATGCGGCGTTTGCCTTCGGTGACGCGCTGCAGCGGCAGCACGAAGCCGACCGGTTGGTCGAGGCCGCGTTCGAAGACTCGGCTGATGCGTTCGCGTTCTTCGGGGTCCGCCAGTTTCGGGTCCGTCGGATCGACGTTGATCGGCAGGCGTCCTTCGCGCCACAGGTAGTAGCCGGTGTCTTCGTAGGCGGCAGAAATGTGGTCGCTGTCGGCGGCCAGTCGCTTCGCCAACGCCTCGGTGAACTTCTTGGCCTGCGCGATCGTGCGCTTGCCAGGTTGGGCCGGATCGGCGAGCCATTGCTCGTCGCGCCAGATACGTTCGCCGTCACCGCGCCAGTAGCAGGTCATCGCCCAGCGTGGCAGCGACTCGCCGGGATACCATTTGCCCTGGCCGAACTGCAGGAACCCGCCCGGCGCAAACCTGGCGCGTAGCTTGCGCATCAACCGGTCCGAGAGCCGCAACTTGGCGCCGCCCATCGCGTCGGTGTTCCATTCCGGACTCTCGTAGTCGTCGATCGACACGAACGTCGGTTCGCCGCCCATCGTTAGCTTGACACTGCCTTTGCTCAGCAGCTTGTCGACCTTGTCACCGCTCGCCAGTAGCCGATCCCACGCCGCATCAGAGAAGGGCTTGCTCGACCGTGGTTCGTCGCGCAGCCGATCGACGCGCATGGTGATGTCGAGCTCGGTTTCGCAGTCGTCGAGGCTGCCGGTGATCGGAGATGCGTCGTGCGGCTCAGCACTGCACGCCAAAGGGATGTGGCCTTCGCCAGCCATCAAGCCGCTGGTTGCATCGAGCCCGACCCATCCGGCGCCGGGCAAGTAGACCTCGGCCCATGCATGAAGGTCGACGGTGTCGACGGCCACGCCCGCGGGACCATCGAGTGGTTTCTGATCTGCGACCAGTTGGATCGAGTAGCCCGATACGAACCGCGCCGCCAGTCCTTCGTGTCGCAGGACCTGCACCAGCAGCAACGCAAAGTCGCGGCACGAGCCACAGCCGAGTTCGAGCGTCTGCGCGGCCGTCTGCACGCCGGGGTCGTAGCGCAGGATGTACTTGAGGTGGTTGTGGACCTTCTGGTTGAGGTGCACCAGGAAATCGGTTGTCGGCCGCGGTTGGCGATCGATGTTCTTGCAGAACGCAGCGAAGCGTTGGTCGGGCTTGTCCTTGCGCAGGTACGGCGTCAGTTGCGATTGCAGCTCTGGTTCATACGCAAACGGAAACTGCTCGGCGTGCGGTTCGAGGAAGAAGTCGAACGGGTTGATGACCGGCAACTCTGCGACAAGGTCGACTTCCAGTTCGAGCGAGCGCGTCTGCTCGGGAAACACCACGCGTGCCAGATAGTTGCCGACCGGATCCTGCTGCCAATTGAGGAAGTGCTTCGCTGGTCGAATGCGCAGCGAGTAGCTGATGATTGGCGTGCGTGTGTGCGGCGCAGGCTTCAGGCGCACAATCTGTGGCCCCAGTTCGATCAGGCGATCGTACTTGTAGACAGTCTTGTGGTGCAGTGCGACCCGAATGGACATGCGGGGACTCTGTTGCTGCGGGGCCGGGTGATCAAGACCCGAGGCGGCTTGGGTTCGAAATGGTTTTACGTAGGCCGGCCGTGATCGATTCCGTGACCCAAATTCTAGCGTGCGGATTCGATCGACCACGCTCTGGTGGTCTTGTTGCCAGCGGCGACAAGCAGCTTGCCATCTGGTCGGAACGCCAGTCGAAACGTGCGAACTGATCCCGGCTCCAGGGTGTGCAGTTTTGCCAGGTGTCGCCCGCTCCAGACTACGATAGGTCCGGCCAACCCTGCAGAGACCAACAGGGTTCCATCGGGTGACCAGGCGAGCGTGAACACTTCTTCAGCATCGCTATCGAGTAGTTTTTCGAGCGTGCCGTTGGTCGGCTTCCAGATGCCAATCTTGCCGTCGACGTAGGCGATTGCGAGGCGAGACCCGTCTGGTGAGAACACCAGCTGTTGGGAACTCTTGCGTTCCAGCACTTGCAGCAGCTTGCCCGAGTCGACATCAAAGATGTGGGTCGTGTCGTTGCGATTACCGATGACGAGCAACTTGCCGTTTGGGCTGAACAGTGGACTCAAGGCACCCTTGATGCCGTCGACAGAGAACTTGCTGACGCGCGTACCGTCGGCAACCTGCCACATCTCGACGTCGTTACTGTAGCCGCCCGTTGCAAGGTGTCGCCCGTCCGGGGAGTAGGCGAGGCTCGGCTTGCCCGTCACTGCCAGGCGGACCAGGCGGCCGGTCTTGCGATCGGCGATCAGCATGACGCCATCTCCGTTGTTGTATGCGAAGGTCTGGTCGGTCGGGTCGAAGGCAAACTTGGCCGCATCGCCACCGAAGCTGTCGCCGGTTTGCTTGAGATCGGCGTCGAGCATGGTGACCGTCCCGCCATACTCCTGGAGCAACCCGAGCCGCTGACCATCGGGTCGCCACGCGACACGCCAACTCTTCTCGGCTAGTTCCCAGGTTTGTGCGAACTGCACATTGCGTCGTTCGCGCCCGATGTCCTCGGCGAGCACGAAAAGTTGTTCGGGTGAGATGTCATCGGCGGCGGCAATCGCTCGCCGCAAGCTGTCGAGTCCCGGCTTGCCCAGATCGAGAATCGTCTTTCTTGCTTTCGCGCGAACTTGGGGCGACGCGCTGCCAAGCTGCGCAATGGCGGCCTCAGTCTCTGGATCCTGAAGGATAGCAGGCTTGGCGATCGGGACCTGAGCTTTGGGCGCGTTCTGTTGGGCGCGTACCGAACCCGTTCCCGCAAGGATCGTGGCGAAGACAACCAGTGACTTGGCGACGTGGCTTGGCATGCTGCACATCCTAGCCGCAACCCGAGCATGCCAGCTGGCCGCTACTTCAAGTTGAGCCGCAGCGCTGGTGGAATCAGGCTGGCGGGGATGTCGAAGTCGAGTTCGCCGCGCAGATCGTCGTCGGTCCAGAACTCCAGGTGGTAGCGGCCGGCCGGCAGCGTGTAGTACACCGCGTGGGGGCGGATCGGTGAGGTATAGATCAGGCCTTCGTATTCTTGGACCGTCTTGCCGGCGGCGTTGACGACGCGGTAGCCGCGCCGCTTGGAGCCGATGTGGTTCTCGGGCCACCAGACGTGCACCTTGCCGGAGGCGCCAGCGCGCACGTCGACTTGCAGGTCCGTTGTCTGGCCCATGGTCACCGTCGTCTTGCCCTTCACCGAGACCATGCCCTTGAAGTATCCCGAGACCTCGTAGTCGCCCGGAGTCAGGCTCTCGATGAGCGCTTCGTTGCGCATGCCAAGCTCGACGATCGTGCTGAGTGGCGCGCCGTCGCGACGCAAGTGAAGCTTCGGTTCGAAGTTCTCGGTGCCGGCTTCGCGTACGACGCGAATCCGCACCGCACCGCCCGGTTCCGTCGTCAGCACGCCGATGTCAACATCGCCGGCAGCGGGTAACTCGTGCCAATCGGTGCAGGCCAGCACGGTATCGTTCTCCTTCAGAACCAAGCGAAAGCGGCATGGCTTGATGTCCTCGACTCGAAACGCGCCGCCCTCGACCTTGATACCCGGCCGGAACCACCGAGCATCCGAGTTCAGGGTCAGGGTGATTGCGTTCGGGTTGCCGATGCGTCGCCCCACGTCCGCGATCCGACCGCGCACGGTACCTGGAACCAGCTTCACCGGTTTGTCGTAATCGAGCTGGATCTCGACCTGGCCTTGGTCTGGTACGACGCCACTGCGCCGGGGTGCGTCGCTACTTTTTGGTGCGCTGAATGGCGGTTGCACGCGAACCTCGTAGGTCGCGTCTGCAAGGCACAGAAACTGGAACGCGCCGTTCTTGTCGCTGTTGATGACGTTGTCTTCGCCGGTGCGTTCGTTGTGCAGAGTGATGAACAAGCGCGGGACTGGATGGCCGTCGCGGTAGCGCACGATGCCGGCGACCGAGCGGCCGGTGTCGATGACTGGGTCCCACCGCACGTCGCTGCCGGGCACGACTTCGAGCGTCGCGCGTTGTACTGCGACGGAAACGCCGCCGCCGCGGACGCGCTTGCGTAGCGCAAAGAGCGAAGTGGTACCCGGCGTGATGCCTTCAAGGCGGTAGTTGCCGAGTTTGTCGGTCGTCGTTTCCAAGTGACCGAACGTCTGGTCAAAGTCGATCTGGCCACCGGCGAGGTAGCGGGTCTTAGGTTCCTTGTCGTAGGCGGCGACGCGCGCTTCGCTCTCCGGGGCGCCGTCCTTGTCGGTCACCGTGCCGAACAGCACCGCACTGCGTTCCAGTTGCACGTCGAGCTTCGTCGTTTGGCCTGCGAGGATGTCGGCGTTGCCGCGCCATATGCCGAAGCCGTCGGCGCGCACGGCCAGCGGAGTTGGCCCGACCTTCAGTCCATGGATCGTGTAGTGGCCCGCGTGGTCGGTTTCGACGGTGCGGAGTGACCATGCTTCGATGCAGCGGTCGGAGGTGTAGTCGAGGCGATCGACCCGCTTCCCGGACGCCACTTGGGCGCCGACGATTGGCGCGCCGTCGTGGTCGGTGACGCGTCCGGTCAGTTCTCCGCCGTTCGGCTGCAGTTGCAGGTCGACTTGGGCTGGCGGCGAGGTCTTGTCGACGATGTCTAGGTCGACGAGCACGGACGGCGCGTAGCCCTCGGCAATCGCGCCGAGCGAGCAGTCGGCCGGGACATCGGCGAGCGAGAACGTGCCGTCGTCGGTCGTCTGGCCGAGAACGCGGCCACCATCCCAGGAGGTGCGGGCGCTCTGTAGCCAGATGTCGGCTCCGGCCACCGGCGTGCCGTTGGGAGCGAGCACGCGCCCCTGCACGTCGACGCCGGCCTTGACTTCGAAGTTGACCTCGTTGATGCCGGCGGTGACCTCGGCGTCCATGGTGTTGCCGCGATCGCACGAGATGTAGATCTTGCCCTGGTCGACGTCGTGGAACTCGATCACGCCCTGCTCATTGCTCAGCCCACGGCCGAACGTCGGTGAGATCCGTTGGTTGTGCAGTCGCTGCACCCGCACCATGACGTTGCCAATCGCGTCTCCGCCGGCAGTTCGCGTGGTGATGCGCAGCAGGGCTTTGCCGTCGGCGCCCGTCGCGACTGCGGTGCGCGCCGGTGCCTCTGCGGTCGCCGGCGCCGCGCTCGAGTCGGTGTTCTCGGCGTGCGCAGCAGCGTCTGCTTGCGAGTCGGACGCGACGCTGTCGTACGGGTTGGCGCCCGACGGATCCGGCGCAACGGCGGCTTCGGGGCTGAACCACAACAGCCACGCGACGCTGGCGAGCGTTGCCAACAGCAGCAACAAGACGGGGAGCTTGGATCGGGGCATCGGTATCTCCAGAGTGATGAAGGATACCGTATCGTCAGTTCTGCTCGGCGTCAGGGCGCCGAGCGCGAGCGCGAACCAGAACCCGAACGAAGCACGAGCTGGCAGAACCGTTCACCCTTCTTGTTCATACCAACAAGTCGTCATCCGACGGCATCGCGCGAGTTTCTGCGCTCGGGTCGCAAATGGTGCTTTGCCGCAAGCCTTGTGAGCAGTCAGATCGTGAGACCAACGGTGTCTCTCGCGCGGCCGTCGCGGTTGGTGCCCGAGCAACCAAGATGAAGAATCCCGTGTTGGAAACCGACGTCTGCATTCTCGGTGGCGGGCCCGGCGGTCTGGCCGCTGCTACGACTTTGGCCCTCGGCGGTCGCAAGGTCATCGTGATCAACGCAGGTTCGTTGATGGGCTACGGCATCGAGGGCGCGTTCAAGTCGAAGGCTGAGTTCGAGATCACGCGTCAATACGTCTACAGCTCGATGCGTCCGGATGTCTTCGGCAAGGTTCCGCCGCCGACCTACGACGCCGTCATGCGCGGCACCGAGCGTTCTGCCAAGGGCCTCGACGCGTCGGTGCAGGATCGATTGCAGCGGCTCAACATCCAGGTGATCAAGGGTTGCGGCGTGTTGCGTGATGCCAACACGATCGCCGTCGGCGACCAGCTCGTGCGCGCGCAGCATCTGATCCTTGCGACCGGGTCGAAGCCGCGCATTCCCAAGGGTGTCGAGGTCGATAGCGAGCGCGTGATGACCAGCGATACGGTCAATCAGCGCCGCAACCTGCCGGCGTCTATCGGCATCCTCGGCGCCGGCGTCATTGGCTGCGAATACGCCAGCATCTTCGCGGCGCTCGGCGCCAAGGTCTCACTCGTCGACACGCAGGATCGGGTGCTGTCGATGGAGGACCCGGACCTGAGTGCGTTCTTGTCGCGAACGTTCGTCGAACGCAAGATCGAGGTGATTGCGTCCAGTCGCTTCGAGAAGATCGAGCGCACCGCGGATGGTGTGCGCACGACGATGACTGGCGGCAATGTGCTCGAGACGGAGGCTGTCTTGTTGGCCGTCGGTCGGGTCGCCTGCACCGAAGGTGTCGGCTTGGAGGAAGTGGGCATCAAGCACGATCGTGGTTGGATCCCGACCAACAATGTGATGCAGAGCAACGTGCCGCACATCTACGCGGTCGGCGACGTCGGTTGTCGTGACTCAGCCGTCGACATGGCCTTGGTGCATGTGGCGCAGGCAGAAGGCAGTTGCGCGGCCCACCACATCCTCGGCACGACGTTCGATCAGTCGATGGAGCACGTGCCGTACATCATCTTCACGATCCCGATGATCGCGGGGGCGGGCTTGTCCGAAACCGTGGCTCGGCAGCGATTCGGCGACATCCGGGTCGGCAAGTATCCGTATGGCAGAAACCACCGTGCGCACACCATGTATCCGCCGATGGGGTTTGTTAAGTTGATCGTCGGTCCCAAGGGCGACGACCGGATCCTCGGGGTGCGCGTGATCGGCCGTGACGCGGACACGCTGGTTGCAGCGGCCTCGATCATGATCGAGCGACAGCTGTCCTATGAGTATCTGATCCACTCGATCATGCCGCACCCGTCGCTGATGGAGTGTCTGCAGGGCGCGGCGCACATCATCGCCGGGGATGCTTTGACGTATGAGGAAGGGGAGGA
>CAXBFC010000111.1:0-18935 GCA_963974725.1 uncultured bacterium
TGTCGGCCGCAACTGCCTCCGGAGCAAGTCGGTTACCTGACTCTTCATGAAGCAGCCAGCAAACGTCGATGAACGCTGCGGATGACCCGACCGAACCGACCAGAAGAACACGCCACGCCCTATCGGGAAGCCATCTCGCAATGGCAGCTGGCGGCGCGTACCGAGGTCAAACGATCGTCGTCCCTGCCGTCGTCGATGTTCGATGCGTGTGATCCGATGCTCGAGGCTCGACTGGCCGAATCCGTCGACGCCATGATGCTGTGCCTGCACCAGCCGGAGGCGGAGGCACTTGCCCAACGGAACGCAGACGGCCCGGTCGAAATGCGGGTCGAGACCGTCACCGCCGAAGAGCTGGCCAACCTGCCGCAACTGATGGCGGGCGAACAACAAGAACTCGACCTCGAAGGCGGCGTGTCGGCGGAGTATCTGAGCCTGCTTATCGACACCTGTACAACTGGCGACGAAGCGACCCAGGCAGCAGCCCGCGCGCTGCTATTCCAGGACTTCGCAGTGGCCGCCAACGCCGACCTGCAACAAGCGACCGAAGCGCTCGTGCAGTGTCTTGAGGAACTGAACGGCACCGATGCAGACGGCCCAACGCACGACCGCCTTGCCGAGCTGTGTAGTGCCATCGCCGCATCGGTCATCCTCGAAGGCGCTGAGGAGCGCCAGTAGCTGTGAGCGCCTCAGCTATCGCCCTGCTGCAGCGCAGTACCGTCATCGACTTCGCCCACGCCTTGGTCAATGCCGGACTCAATCGCCTGCTGCACTCGCGCGACAGCGACTTTGTCGCGGACGCGATGAAGGATGTAGTCAACACCCTCACGACGGCGAGCGAGCTCGGCGTCGAGACTCCGCTACAGATCCAATTCGACGGCGCGAAGCTGTGTCACGACGGCCACATCCTGGAAGGCCCCAGCCTGCAAGCACGCTCCCTGCTAGATTGCTGTGAAGAACGCAACATCGCGATGCTGTCGTTCCGCAGAGGCTTGACAATCGGCGAAGCCAACCGGTTGTTCGACTTGCTGCTGCGACCAGAGAACGTCGACGCGCTGCAGCGCGACCATCGCGATGCAACACTGCTCGCGTTTGGCATCCACCACGTTCGCATCACGTTGCAGAACCCCGCGGATCCCGCCAACCGCCGCATCGGCCTCGACGAGCAAGGCCGGGCACTAAACCACTACCAGGAACTCGCCGATGCCCTGCAGAAGAACCATCGGCTAGCGCAGGGCGACCACGAACTCGCTACCGACGCGACGGCAACGGCCGTCGAACGTGTTGGCGGCGCGGCGTTGATGCACGACATCGGCAAATCCAAGGTGCCGCAAGAGATCCTGTTCAAGCAGGGGCGACTGACCAAAGAAGAGTGGCACTGGATGGCGCAACATCCGCGACTCGGTGCCCAGATCCTGATCGAACAACACGAAAGCGTCGACCCGCGCGCAATCGGCGCCGCGTTCTGTCACCACATGGGTGCTGATGGCGGCGGCTACCCCGATCCGCTGCTGCCGACTCCGCCGAGCGCGACCAGCCGGTTGATTCGGGTCTGCGATGTCTTCGAAGCCTTGACCGCCGTGCGCCCCTACAAGCGCGCGATGAACCCGATCGAGGCGTTCGCGATCATGTTCCGCAACGAAAACGACTTCGACCCGCACTGGCTGCGCCGCTTCGCCAACACTCTCGGTCTGTTTCCAACCGGCACCCGCGTGCAGATGCAGGACGGCGCCGAAGCCTTGGTGGTCAAGCAGACCTCTGACATCCGTCGCCCGATTATAAAGCTGCTCACCAGCGCTGCTGGCGAGGCACTCGTAAGCGACCAACCCGACACCTTGGCGACCGGTGTGCCATTCGAAGGCACGACGCCAATCATCGCCGGCATCAGCACGCACGAGCGCTACTTACCAGTGCCCGACTTCGACGAGAACGACCCGGCCGAGGCTGGCCCCACAGCCCACGGCGCGTGCTTGCCGCAGCACCCGCACGATCACTCGCACTAGCCCTGGCCAAAAAGCAGCGGACCGCGTTCGATGTAGCCATGCGTACGCTTGCCCTCGCCTGCATCGCCATTGCCTTGACGGCGATTCTGCTACCCGGCCAACGCCGCACCGAGAACGTGCTTTTGGTGACGTTCGACGGCCTGCGGTGGCAGGATGTGTTCGGCGGTGCTGACAACCGCATGATGAACGTTGAGGACGGTGGCGTGAAGGACCTGCTGGCGACCCGCAAGCGCTTCACCCGCGGCGACAAGGTTGCTAGCCGCGAAGTCTTGCTGCCGTTTCTGTGGCAAGTGATCGCCAAGCAAGGCCAGGTGTTCGGGGACCCGGAGAGCAACGCCAAGGCGACCATCGTCAACAAGATGAAGTTCAGCTACCCGGGCTACAGCGAACTGATCTGCGGCGTCGTCGACGAATCGATCCAGAGCAACCGCAAGTTCCCCAACCGCAGCGTCAGCGTGCTCGAGTATCTGAACACGCTGCCGATGTACCGCGGCAAGGTCGCGACGTTCGCCGGCTGGGACGTGCACGAATACATCGTCAACAAGCAGCGCAGTGGCATCTTTTGCGAAGTCGCGTGGCAACCCATCACGGTCGCCACCAGCGCCGAACGCAAACACGAACTGCAACAGATGGTCGACCTGTTGCCGCGCTACTGGGACAATGGGTTCTGCTTCGACGCGTTGACCTACGGTCGCGCCAAGGAATACCTGATGGTCCACAAACCGCGCGTGCTCTACGTCGCCTTTGGCGAAACCGATGAGTGGGCACACTCACGGCGCTATGACCTCTACCTACAAATGGCGCAGCGCAACGACCGCATGGTTCGGGAACTGTGGCAATGGCTGCAGCAAGACCCGCAATACAAGGACAAGACGACGTTGGTGATGACCGTCGATCACGGCCGCGGCCGCACGCCCCGTGACTGGACCGATCACGGCAAGAACGTCGCAGGCGCCGAGGAAGTCTGGATGGCCGTGATGGGACCAGACACCGAAGCACTCGGCATTCGCAAGGACGTGCACGCAACGCAGTCGATGATCGCCAGCACAGTCGCTGCTTTGCTCGGCGAGGACTTTCAAATGAAGGTTCCAAACGCGGCCCCACCACTGCCTGGGATTACCCGATGACGCGTGATCCGAGGACTGATGATCCGATGACTGGCGACCCGACGACTGGTAACCAGAGCAGCGAACTACCCGCCAGACCCGTGCTGTGGCGAAGTCCGCCCAAGGGCAAAGTGCTCGCGTTCGCGCCGCACCCCGACGACGAAGTCGCCGGGCCCGGCGGCACTCTCGCGCGCCACCAACAACAAGGCGACCACGTGCGCGTCGTTGTCACCACCGACGGCACCAACGGCGATCCCGAAGGCCACGCCGATCCGGCCGACGTCGGCGCGCTACGGCGCAAGGAGTCGCGCGCTGGCCTAGCCATTCTCGGTATCGACGACGTGCACTACTGGGGCTTCCCAGACGGCCACGTGCTGAGTGAAGTCGACCTGCAACGCGCGACGGCACTGGCCGCCGCAGCGATCACCGAGTTCGCTCCCGATATGGTCTACATGCCTTGGGAAAAAGATGGTCACCCCGACCACCACGCGTTGTTCGTCGTGGTGACGCGCGCGCTCGAGCAGCTGGGCAGCAACTGCCTGGCTCTCGGCTACGAAGTCTGGAACGCAATGATCCCGGACGTCATCGTCGACACGACGGCAACCGCCGAACTCAAGCGCCAGGCGATGCTCGCGCACGCGAGCCAGATCCGATACGTGCAGTTCGACCGCTGCCTCGGCGGCCTGAGTGCCTACCGCGCGATGGTCCACATGCGCGGCAAAGGCGACGGCGAAGCGCTGTGCCTGGTCCGCGGCAAGTTGCCGGCGGACCTGGCGGACCCAGACGCCTAGTCAAGCGACCCAGCCAACCGACCCAGCCAACCGACCCAGCCAAGCGACCCCTAGTCAAGCGACCCAGTCAAGCTAGACAGTCAGGCTACACCGGGCATCGAGCCACAGCGCGAGGCGCGCGACAGCGCAGGGCGAGCCACCTCCGCCGGTGCGTGCGAGCGCTACTGAATGATGATCAGTTCCGCATCGGACGCCGAGAAGCCTTGCGGGCCGCACGCATCCAGTGCGACACACTGCATCGCAAACGTGAAGCCGCTGACGTTCGCCGGAATCGGCAGGTTGAAACTGCTCGTGCCGAGGGCGTCAGACATGCCGCTGATCACGATGAGATTGAGCGGCGACACCCAGACGTCGATTCCGAGCAACGGCAGCGGGCCAGGCAGCGTCGAGCCGGAAGCGCCCCACAACGTCAGGGTGTTGGCTGGCGCGCGTGTGCAGACGACGCGGTAGTCGTTGTAGCTAACTTCTGACGGACCGCTCATCGACAGCTTCAGATCACCATCGCAACCGGGAGTACTCGCACCTTGCTGGATGCCAAACGCGAGCACCGGCTGGGTCAGCGCCAACGGGTTCGCAGTGAACGTCACCAGACCAGAACTGGTCCCGTGTTCGGCGCCACTGGTATCGACGAAGTTGTTGTTGAGGTTCCACGTCGACACGTAACCCGGCACCGCCGACAGCTCCATGTTCATCGTCCTCTGGATGTCTTCGGCAGTGCGTGCGAACGGCCACAGACGCACTTCGTCGATCTCGCCGTTCCAGACTTCGATCGGGGTCGCGACGTCGGAGCCCTTACCAATGCGCAGGACCTCGTTGCCAGGGTTTTGAAGCGGCAAGCCGGAGCCTACCGCCGACGCCACGGAGACGCCATCAACGTAGAGATTCGAGGATGCGCCATCATAGGTCGCGGCGACGTGTGTCCACGTCTGCAGCTGGCCGGGCGCAAACGTCCAGCTGATCGTCAACCAGGTGCCGGCGCTGTCGGCAATCCACCAAGACAACACGCGGGCTCCGACGTTGTCCGCATTGACGCGCAACATGTAGTTGAAAGCGCCGGCGTTCGTCGGGCCCTGACGCGCGATCGTCGGGTAACGCCAGCCGGGCGGCAACGTCGAGTCGTCATAGGTAATCCACGCCTCGAACGTGATGCCACTTTGCGGCACGACCTGTGCCGAGTATGGCACTTCGATGTAGCCGTCGACGTTGGGGTCGAAGGTCACGCCAGTGTTTTGGGCAGGCAGCGCGGCGAGCGTTAGCGGCAGGGCCAGCGTCGGTAGCAGCTTCGGGAAGAACTTGGAGATGCAGGTATTGGTCATTTCGTGTCAGTGGTGTTCGAGCGGTTCGCCCGAATCATAGCGGCGACCAGCAAGCCAACGCCCCACCAACACAAACGCGACAAGTGCCCCGGCGGCGAGCAATGCGTAGCGCCAGAATTGCTCCAACAACACCAGGGTGAACGTCCAGGCGTCCCCCGGCGTGCGCGTCGCCAGCAAATGGATCTTGGCCAACACCAACTGCGAAACCTCGGTGAAGTGACGCCCACCTTGCTCGCTGGCGATCGGATGCAACCAGAGGTAGCAGGCGACTTGCGTCGCAACGAGCGCCGCCACCTTGCCGCAACCACCATGACTGCGCACTAGAGCCACCAGACCGAGCAACACCGGCGGGAACACCAACGGCGCAAATCGCATCACGTCGTAGGCGAGCAACATCAGCGCCAACAGGCTTGGGAAGTACAGCCAGGGCCACCACCGTCCACCCATACCCGAAGGTTTGGCCAGCTCCCCGCGTCGGCCGGCGAAGAACATGCCGATCAGCAGCGGACCGAACTCCACGAGCACCACGAAGCCCCAGAGCATCCAGATCACCGGCAACGCCCACGGCACCCAGATCGCGTTCTTGAAGTAGTAGGCCGCATCGTACGGGCCGGTGAGATCCATGACCTTCAAGACGATTCGGAAGGTCCCATAGATGCCGACGCTGACGCCCCACAAGCCGACCTCGGGCCACAACCGACCACCGTTCCGCACGCGTAGGTAAACCAGCCACGGGGTGAAGAAGAACACCAGCTCGTGACTGAATGCCGTCAACACAACCAGCGGCCAAAACACCTTGGCCCGATCGGCGAAGTGAATCAGCAAGACCAGCAACAGCAGATTGAGTGTGTCCGAGAAACACATCATCGGCTTGTAGACCAAGACGGTACCGCTGGCGGCAATCGCGGCCGCAACCAACAGCGCCGCGAGGATCGAACCGCAGCGGCGACGCGTGAACCAAAACACGACCGCCAGCAAGGCACCGTTGCAGAGGCTTGAGAATGCGACCGTGCCGATTCCGATTTGCGCGAACAGCCAGGCGAGCAACGGCCACAGGATGCGCTGCGGAAACTCGCCGGTGAATGCGAGCGGATCCTGCGCCATCGCCGCAAAGCGCTGGCCGTGGCCGGGGAACGGCACGGCAGCTGGCGGCACGATCAGATTGCTCAGCAACAACAGGCAGGTGCCTACCGCAGCGGCGAACAGCCATTCCCATGCGCAAGACGCTTTGCTGCGAACGGCCTGCGAGGCTCGACTGTCTGTGGATGCCATGTTGCGTTGCTCGGCCACGGTGCGCCCGATGCACAACGGCGCGCGCAGCATACTCACCCGAGGCGGTCGAGGCCAAGCAACGAGACGGTGCGATTCCCTGCGCACCTGCAAAGTCCCGCTAGTTCATGGTAGCCAGGCACCGGAATCGCCTTGCCATCGGAATCGCCTGCTATCGGACGAGCATCGTCCGCAGCCGACAGCCACGTTGCCGGCGCCAACAGAGTGGCGGCCCGCCAGCCTTTCGAGCTACGCGCAGCGGCTCTCCGGGCCAAGGAACCAGTCCGATTCGCGCTAGCTCGGGGAAGTCGCTACGCTGCGGCGTCGCGCATGAGTAGACGAACTGCCGCAGCCCTGATGATCACCCGTGGCCACGGCCGCGACCTCACTGTGTACCTCGTTGAGCGTGCCAAGGAGTTGCGGTTCTTCGGCGGCTACTGGGCGATGCCTGGCGGCACGATCGCGATCGAAGACCTTTCCGCCAACCAAGCAACCGGGGACGCGGGGCAGGACGAAGCCAACGCTTTGCAGGTGTGTGCCGAACGCGAGTTGTTTGAAGAACTCGGCTTGATGCTGCGACACCTACCGGCCGGCCGCAGTGAACGGGACGCGCTGAAAGAGCATCGGCACGAGCTGCTCGAATACGAGGCGCAACTCGCAAAGTCCAAAGGCGACGCCCAGCCAAAGCCATCATCGCCGTGGCCCGCCATGGTCGCCGGCACATCGCCCCCCGAGGACTTGCGCAGCCTGTGCCGCATCGAGACTCCGGCTTTCGCGCCCGTTCGCTACGACACGGTGTTCTTTCACGTGCCGGTAGAACAGTGTTCGGCGAGCACGGGCATCGATGAGACTGGCAGCCTGGCACCCGACATCTGGCTGGGCGAACTGGTCGACGGTCGCTTCTGGTCGCCGCAGGACGCGCTGGCCGCTTGGCGTCGCGGCGAGCTGTTGCTGGTGCCACCCGTCGTGATCCTGCTCGAGCATCTGGCCGAGGCCGAGGACTTCGAACAATTCGCACAGGCCATCGAGGTCACGACCAAGGGCTACCGCGAAGGCAATCTGCACAAGGTCCGGTTCTCGCCCGGCGTCGTGCTCGCGCCGCTGCGCACGCCAACCCTGCCGCCAGCGACGACGACCAACTGCTACATCGTTGGCCATCGCGAACTGTGGATCATCGACCCAGGCTCACCAGCCCCGGACGAGCAACAGCGCCTGCTCAATCTGCTCGACGAGTTGACGCAAGACGGACCGGTTCTCAAAGGTGTGCTGCTGACCCACCACCACCCCGACCACGTCGGCGGGGTGCTGGCACTTTGCCAGGCGCGCAACCTCAAGGCGTTCGGCCACCCGCACACTCTCGAACGCATCGACAAGAGGATCCCGCGTGGAGACGCGATCGACGACGGCGGCCACATCGCGCTCGGAACCTCGCCCGACGGCAAGCCTGACTGGCAGCTCGAAGCAATCTTCACACCGGGCCACGATCAAGGCCACCTGTGCTTCCTTGAGTCGCGCTACGGAGCCATGTTGGTCGGCGACATGATGTCGACGATCAGCACGATCATCATCGACCCTCCCGAAGGCCATCTCGCAACCTACCTGCAGAGCCTCGCGCGCATCGGCAAGTATGAGATGACGACGCTGTATCCCGCCCACGGCCCGGCGGTTCGCAACGGCCAGCGATTGCTGCAGAAGTACGTTCGCCACCGCCGTCAACGCGAAGCGACCTTGCTCAAGGTGCTGGCAGAAGCTCCGGGAACGATCGAAGAACTGCTGCCGAAGGTCTACTGGGATGCCGATCCGCGCTTGTTCCCGTTCGCGAGCCGTTCCCTGCTAGCGGGTTTGCAAAAGCTCGCCGAAGAAGGCCGCGCCAATGAACGCGCTGGACACTGGCAGCTCGCGGCTGAGCAATGAGTCGCGATCGCATCAGCATCTGCATGGCGACTGCATGAGTGAGCGCACACCCAGCCTACCGGGGAGCCATGAACAAGGGCTCAGCCACAGCCGCATCGGGGCCCTGTTTGTCCTGACGTTCCTGCTGATGCTACCGGAGACGCTACCCGTGCCGGTATTGCGCGGCCTGGTCGTCGAACGCTTCGGCGTTTCGGATTCGCTAGCGACGTTGTTCATGGTCGCCAACATGATCGGCGCCCTGATTGCGACCCCGTTGGTCGGGCTATACGTGGACCGCACCGACAAGCGTCGGCGCCTGTGCCTGATCGCCTTGCTGCTCGATGCCATCCTGACGCAGGCCCTGACGCATGCCCCCGGCTACGGCACGTTCTTGCTGCTGCGCACGCTCGAAGGTGCCGCACACATCAGTGCGTTGACGCTGGTGATGTCCCTGGTCGCCGACACGGCCGGCAAGCGCCGAGGGCGCGCACTCGGGGCCGTCGGCGCCGGACTGACACTCGGCGTCGCGACCGGCGCCGCGATTGGCGGCGTCATCGGCAAGAACCAGCCAACCATGACCCTGCATTGGGCGTCGCTATTGTTGTTGGCGACCCTTGCATTGGCGATCTGGCTGCTGCCGCGGGACACCCGCTCAGGCAAAGAACACGGCTACCGCGAAATGCTGCAAGCGGTGCGGCGCGCACCGGGATTGCGCGCGCCGTTGTTGTTGGCGTTCCTCGATCGCTTCACGGTCGGCTTCTTCACCGCGGGCTTCCCGCTGATGCTCGCCGGTGTGCACGGGGTCGATGCACCGACGATCGGCAAACTGCTGGCAGCGTTCCTGTTTCCGTTCGCGCTGCTCTCGTATCCCTGCGGCCGACTTGCCGAACGATGGTCCCGCTTGCACCTGGTTGCAATCGGTAGCCTGATCTACGGTGTCGCAGTCGTATGCGTGGGCATATCGCCAGTCTCGGCCCTATGGGTTTTGATGCCCATCTGCGGCATCTCGTCGGCGGTCATGTTCATCCCGACCTTGCTCTGGCTGCTCGACCAGACGCCGGGCATTGGCCGCAGCACCGCGATCGCGGCGTTCCATGCGGCGGGCTCGCTAGGCTTCCTGCTTGGCCCGCTGGCATGCGGCGAGCTCGTCGCGATGGCCAAGGTCAACTCTGGCTCCGACACCAGCTCGGAAGGCTACGCCTTGGCGTTCGCAGTCGCCGGTTCGGTGGAGATCCTCGGTGCCGGCCTGCTCGTGGTGCTGGCGCTGCGGCGGCGTGCGCATCGCGCCGACTAGAGTCTTCTCCCCTGAACGGCTGCGCGAATCCTCCTCCCTAGACGGCTGCGCGAAGCCCCTTCCCTATACGGCTGCGCGATTCCTCCTCCCTAAACGGCTGCGCGATTCCTCCTCCCTAAACGGCTGCGCCGGGCTTCCCGCAGCACTTCTTGTACTTCTTATCGCTGCCGCACGGGCACTTCTCGTTCGGCTTGATCTTCTTGTCGAGATGCTTGAACGGGCGCGGCTTGACTTCGACGCCATCGACGAAGAACCACGTGCCGTCTTCCTTGCGGAAGCTGGCGACTTCGTGGTGGGTAATGTCCTCGCCGGCGATCGTGTAGTAGGCCTTGAAGTCGACGAAGCCTTCGGTGTCGCCCTCCTTGCCGTCCTGCACCTCGAGGATCTCCATCTTGTGCCAGTCGGCGCGCTTCGACCACTCTTCGGTCGCCTTGCGATCGACGTGGGCACGGCCATCAGGCGACTGGCTCTCGATGATCCAATCGATGTGACCGAGCGCATAGGCGCTGTAGCGCGAACGCATCAACTGCTCGGCCGTCTTCGCCTGCACCTCCTGCTTGATCAGAGGCTCACAGCATTCGGCATACGTCTGACCACTGGTGCACGGGCAATTCATCGGCGGAACCGTAGCGAATGCACCGGGGTCACTCAAAGAGAACTGCAACAAGCTGACGAATCCGATCGACCGCCGCGTAGAGCCAGGCCGGCACTGGCCTGGGGCTAGCCCGCATACCTCACTAGCGACGCCGGCAAGTGCGTCAGAATGGCCCGCAGACAAGGAAGACGACCGAGGTCCGCGCAGGCGGGTCTGTAGACCCGTCGAGCAGACCGACGGAGCCCGCAAAGCGGGCGGCAGGCAACGCCTGCCGTCTGACGAAGGCTCCGGGGCATTCGGACGTGCTTGCCAAGTTGCTGGTGAGGTATGCGGGCTAGGAGCCCACCAAATCGACCACCAGATCCAGGGTGCGAGCCGTCGCGCCCTGATTGGCCGTGATGACTTTGCGAGCGCGTTCGCCAAGCAGGCGGCAGTGCTCGTCGTCCCGCAGCAGGCGCTCGAGCTCGGTTTCAAAGCCGCCACGATCGGCAACCTGGATGACCGCATCCGCCGCCAACAGTAGTTCAACGTCCCGCCGGAAGTTGGCGGTGTGCGGTCCAAACAGCGTCGCGCGGCCCAGCGCGGCCGGTTCGAGCATGTTCTGGCCGCCGTGCGGAACCAGGCTGCCGCCAACGAAGGCGACGTCGCACGCCGCGTAGAACCGCTGCAACTGGCCGATGGTATCGACGACCACCACGGCGTCTTCGGGCAGCGGCGGCAAAGTCTCGGCGGCGTCGCTCCAACGCACCACCTGCAGCCCCTTCTGCTGCACCATCTCACAGATCGCCGGCGAACGCTCGGGGTGGCGGGGCACCAGCACGACGCGCACGCCAAGCGGCTTGCGGCTGCGGATCTGCTTGACGACATCGAGCACGATCGATTCTTCGTCGTCATGCGTCGAGCCGGTCACCAGGACCCGCTGCCCCGCAGGTGACAGCCACGGGCGCAACTTGGCGGCCGCCTCAGCGTGCTGCCCCATGTCGACGCTGTCGTACTTCATGTTGCCAGTGACGAACACTCTGGCGCCATCGACGCCAAGGTCCAACAGGCGCTGTTGGTAGGCGCGGTCCTGCACGCAGTACTTCGTGATCAGGTCCAACTGCGGCAACAACCCGCGTGCCATGCGGTAGCCCTTGAACGTGCGCTCGCTGATCCGGCCGTTGATGACCGCGACCGGAATGTCCCGCTTGCGCGCCGCCTGCAGGAAGTTCGGCCAGATCTCGAGTTCCATCAGCAACACGCACTGCGGTCGCAGCCGCGACAACGCGCGGCCCGGGAAGTTGGCGAGATCCAATGGGTAGGTCACAACCGGCAGGTCCGGGTATTCCTGACGGGCAACCAAACGGCCGTTGGGAGTCGTAGTCGAGATAACCAGGTCGAGGTCGGGCCGCAGCTTCTGCAGCTTGGCGACGAAGTTGCTCGCCGCTTTGACCTCGCCGACGGAAACGCCGTGGATCCACACCAACGGACGCGTGCCCGCCAATCGCGGCACAAAGCCCATGCGCTCGCGCATCTGGCTGCTCTGCGCCTTGCGCGAGAACATGCCCCGCCACAACAGCACCGGGCTGTAGAGCAAGAACACCAGCAAGAACAACGGCTGGTAGATCCCCATCGTCAACCAACCGCGCAGGCCACTGCGCGGCAGGGGCATCGCCGACATCGCGGACGCAGCCGGGGCCGCCGGCGATGTTGGCTGCGAACCTGACGCGTCGGGATGTCCTTCGTCGGGAGACCCTTGGTCAGGAGACTCTTCGTTGGGGGCCTGATTCGCGGGCATTAATCGAAGTGAGGCGAGCAGCACTTCTTGTATTTCACACCCGAACCACACGGGCACGAATCGTTGCGGCCCGGCTTCGGAGTGCCCGGGGCACGCTTGCTGACTGGCGCGACCTTTTGTTGCGGCTGTGCCTGCGGTGGCCGCGGCATCGGACGCGCCGGAGCCAATCGCTGCGCCGGCGACGGCGCCGGTGGCGCCTGCGGCGGTGCGGCGGGAGCCGTCGGTTGCGCGCCGGGGTTGGCCGAGCCGATGTGCGAGTTGTCCACGTCGGCCTGCTGCAAGGCGAGACCGTCCGGGGTCGCGCGCAACTGGAACTTCTCGCCCGCTTCCATGCGATCGAGCACTTCCTGAGGGATCTTGCCGGCCTCGATCAACTGCTCGAACAGTGCCTGCAGTTCTTCCGGCGATTGCGGCATCTGCTGCTGCACCGGTTGCTGCTGCTGCTGTTGCAGCTTGCCGGTGACCACGTCACGGATCGTGTTGGTCGCCTCTTCCTTGTAGATGAAGCTGCAGATGTGGTCGGCAACCTCGATCTTGAGCTGACCGAACTTCTCGAAGCCTTCCTTCTTGTACTCATTCTTCGGGTCGACCTGCGCATAGCTACGCAAGCTGACGCCCTGCTTGAGAACATCCATCGCATACAGGTGGTCCTTCCACTTATTATCGATGGTCTCGAGGATCAGGAAGCGCTGCACATCGTTCCAGTCGTCGCCGTAGAGCTCGGCGCGCGTGTCGTGCAGCTTCTCGACGCGCTCCATGATCCACTGGAACAGGTTCTCGCGCGGCGCCTGCTCCAAGCCGGTCAGGTTCAGGCCATCATCGCAACGATGGTAGACCCACTTGCGGATCTCTTCGTAGTTGACCGGAGTGTCCTTGTCCGATGAGTAGAGGCTGACGATCGGCTCAAGCACCTCCTCGAACATGCCGAGAATCTTGTCGCGCAGGCCGATGTACTCGAGCGCATCCTGGCGCTGTCGGTAGATGAACTTGCGCTGCTTATCCATCACCTCGTCGTATTCGATGAGGTGCTTGCGCACGTCGAAGTTGCGCGCCTCGACCTTCTTCTGCGCCTTGGCAATGCCGCGCGAAACCATCGGGCTGTCGATGACTTCGCCGGACTTCAGCCCCATGCGTTCCATCATCGTGCGAACCCAATCGCGCGCGAAGATGCGCATCAGGTCGTCATCGAAGCTCAGGAAGAACTTGGTCTGACCCGGGTCGCCTTGACGACCACAACGGCCGCGCAACTGGTTGTCGATACGACGCGCTTCGTGGCGCTCGGTGCCGAGCACGTAGAGGCCGCCGAGAGCCAAAACCTCTTGCTGCTCGGCCTTGCAGCGCGCACTCAGTTCTTCGAGCAACTGCTTCGCCTCAGCCGACTCCGGGTCAAGTCCATCCCGCTTGCACTGCGCTTCCCACAGCGCGTCGGCCTTGCCGCCGAGCACGATGTCGGTGCCGCGACCAGCCATGTTGGTAGCAACCGTGACGGCGCCCTTGCGGCCCGCTTGGGTAATGATCTCGGCCTCACGCTCGTGCTGCTTGGCGTTGAGCACGTTGTGCTCGATGCCACCAGCCTTCAGCGCCTCGGAGATCTTCTCCGACTTGGCGATCGAGGTCGTGCCCAGCAGCACCGGGCGACCTTCCTTACACTCAACGGTGATCTCTTCGACGATCGCGTCGAGCTTGCTCTGCTCGTCGAGGTAGATCTGGTCATTGATGTCGTTTCGCGTGTTCGGACGGTTGGTCGGCACCTGCACGACATCGAGGCCGTAGATGCGCGAGAACTCGGCCGCTTCGGTCATCGCTGTGCCGGTCATGCCGGCCAGCTTGTCGAACATGCGGAAGTAGTTCTGCAGCGTGATTGTCGCCAACGTGCGGTTCTCTTCGCGCGGCGGCAGGCCTTCCTTGGCCTCGACACATTGGTGCAGACCATCGCTCCAACGGCGCCCCGGCATCAAACGGCCGGTGAACTCGTCGACAATGACCACTTCGGGCGGTTGCGGTTGGCCATCCGGCCCCTTGCCCTCGACGACGACGTAGTTCTTGTCCTTCTCATAGACGTGGTGCGCACGCAGCGCCGTCTCGAGCAGGTGCGGCCACTCCATGTGTGCCGGGTCGCTGTAGAAGCTATCGACGCCAACCAGCTTCTCGGCGCGAGCGATGCCGTCCTCGTTGAGAATGCACTGCTGCTCCTTGAGCTTGACCTCAAAGTGCTCGTCTTCCTTCAGCTGACGCGCGATGCGGTCCGCCATCACGAAGCGATCGGTCGTGCCTTCGCCTTCGCCAGAAATGATCAGCGGCGTCCGCGCTTCATCGACGAGGATCGAGTCGACTTCATCAACGATCGCGAAGTTCAGGCTCTTCTGCACCTGCTCCTCGACCTTCCACTTCATGTTGTCGCGCAGGTAGTCGAAGCCGAACTCATTGTTCGTGCCATAGGTGATGTCGCACTCGTACTCTTCACGGCGCAATTGCGGCGGCATGTTGCCTTGCACCGCCCCCACCGTCAGGCCGAGGTATTCGAACACCGGCGCCATCCAGTCGCGGTCACGCTTGGCCAGGTAGTCGTTGACCGTGACCACGTAGACTCCCTTGCCGCTCAGCGCGTTGAGGGCTGCGGGCAGCGTCGCGACCAGCGTCTTGCCTTCACCGGTCGACATCTCAGCGATCTTGCCTTGGTGCAGAACCGCACCACCGAGCAACTGCACATCGAAGTGACGCATGCCCATCGCGCGGCTCGCAGCTTCGCGGGTCAGGGCGAACATCTTGGGCAGGGCATCGTCGAGCGTCAGCTCGTCTGCTTGCACCTGCTTCTTCATCTCGGCGACTTCGCCTTGGATCTGCTCTTGGGACAGGTCCTTGGCCCAGTCACCGAGGTCGTTGACCGACTTGATGATCGGGTTGTATTGCGTCAGCGCGCGCTTGTTCGCGGAGCCAAAGACACCCTGCAGGGCTTTGCCAATGCGGGTGGGGATAGAGCCAAAATCGAGTTTCATAGCAGACGGATAGGTTTGTGGGATAGCGCGGCAGCTTCTTGGAAGCCAATGCGTGATCGCGCGGAGAACGGCGATCCAGAGGGTCTCGCCTCGTCAGCCAGGCCGGGGCCTGACTGGAACGGAGCGAAGGAATGCACGACCAGTCTCTAGCGCAGTCGCTAGCAGTCCGGTCCCTTGGCAGTCGGCCCGCAAGGAGCCGAGCCTGAAGGAGTCGGGCTTTAAGGAGTCGGGGCCCGCGCTGGCGGCAAGCCCCAGCTGTCGACTCTCTTGGCGCGTGGCGGCACGCGTGGCAACTCGGCGCGCACCCGCACCACTTCTGGCACCGCACACGGCCGGATGCCGGCAACTACGCGACCGACTTCGGTCTGGCTACTCTCACAACTGGCAACTTGGGTGTTGTCAACCAGCGCCTGCGACTCACACGGCCAGCCACTGGTTGCCAGCAACACGACCAACAGCACCGCCGACGCAAAGCCGGTTGCGCGCGGGGCAGGCACACTCTTCTGGCGAGAAGCTCCGAGCAGCCGAGCTTGCGAGCAATCGGTCACGACGCCCCCCCACCACCACGTACCGTGGAAGACTGGTTCGAGTTGCCGTCGCGTGATCGATTGCGCTTGGTGAGCACGCGGTCAATCATCTCGTTGAGCAAGCTCTCAGGGAACGGCTTGCTGAGGAAGCCGTCCGCTTTTTGGATGTTGGCCATGCTGATGCGCGCGGCGCTATTCAGCAGGATCGGAATGTCGCGCGTCAGCTCGTCGGCGCGCAACTGCTCGATGACCTTGAGGCCATCAAGTTCGGGCAGTTCGTAGTCGAGCAGCACGAGGTCCGGCAACAGCTCGCGGGTGGCGACCACGCCGCTCTTGCCATCGTGCACGGTGCAGGTGCGGAAGCCGCTGCGTCCGATCAGGACTTCGACGGCGGCAGCCAGATCTTCTTCGTCATCGACGATCAACACCAGCCCACGACACGGCTTGCCTTGCTCGCCACACGACGCAACGATCAATCGGCGCACTACCGCAGCAGTGTCCAAGCCTTCCTGTTCGAAGCTCGCTTCGATGCGGCGCTTTAGCTCGACGTTGAACTTGCGCACCGCCATCCACTGCTCGTAGTCGGGAAACTCCGGCCCGATCTCCATCTGGTCGTGGGTATCGACACCGAAGAAGAACTCCCCAGCAATCAGATGCTCCTGCAACAGCAACTTCATGAACGGGTAGTTGCGGTTGCCAAGCCGCATGCTGTAGCGACTGCAAGTGTGGCCGGGCACCTTCTCGACGTGCTCCTTGTGAAACAAGCCGAGCACCCCGTCGCCGTCACCGGCGGGCTGCGCGCGCTTCTTCGGCACCACGGAGCCGTAGGCCAGGTCTTGGTAGATCGACACGGCCTTGTCGACCATCTGTAGTGTCAGCGCTGACAGCCTCATCGAACTGCGCCTCCCGTGCTACCGCCAGTGGCACTGCCAGAGGATCCGACCGCGGATCCGACCGGCGTGCCCGCGTGCATCGCACTGCGAAGCTCGCGAATGCTCATCGAGGCTTCGCGCAAGCGATCGCGCAGGTCGTTGACGACCCGCACCATCAAGGTCGGATCGGTAAACAGCGACGTGCCGAATTGCACGGCACTCGCGCCGGCACAAACGAACTCGAGCACACACTCCGCGGAGTGCGCGCCGCCGACCGCGAGGATCGGTAAGTCTGGCAACGCAGCACGAACCTGGTAGACGATGCGCAGCGCGACCGGCTTGATCGCTGGCCCAGATAGGCCACCAGTGGTGTTGCCCAGCACCGGCTTCTGGCGCCGCCAATCGACCGCCATGCCAACCAACGTGTTGATCAACGTTACGGCATCGGCACCACCACGCTGGGCGGCGGCCGCGATCGGAACGACGTCGGTGATGTTCGGCGTCAACTTGGCGAACACCGGCACCGTCGACACCGCCTTGACGGCGGCGATGACGTCTTCGGTCAATGCCGGGTCGGTCGACGAACGGGTGCCGTGGGCGACGTTGGGGCACGACAGGTTGATCTCAAGCCCATCGACGCCGGCTTTGCAGAAGCGCTTGGTCAACTCGACCAATTCGTCGGTGCTGCCACCGAGGTTGACGATGACGCGCGGGCCATGTTTGCCGCCCTTGCGACCACTCGCCGCCAGTTCCTGCATGCGCGGCAGAGCTTCGCGCAAGAACGCATCGGCGCCCTTATTCTCGAGGCCAATCGCGTTCAACATGCCCGACGGCGTCTCGTGGATGCGCGGCGGCGGGTTGCCAGGGCGCGGCTTGAGGGTCACCGTCTTGCTGACCAGACCACCGACCTCACCGAGATCCGAGAATTGCCGCCCTTCCCAGCCGGACCCGAACGTGCCCGAGGCGCTGAGCACCGGGTTGTCGAGTTCTAGGCTTGCAAGGTTGGTTTCTAGCACGATCAGTCAGTCGGATTCGCTACGGCCACAACCGGAAGGTTGCCGCCGAGGCCTGCTCGAGCAGGTAGCGGGGCGATCTCTTAGGATACCTTCGCTTCCTTTGCAGGGCTGCCTTTCGCTTGGTTCTTGTCTGAGTTGCCCTTTTCCGGGGTCCCCTTGTTTTGGGTGCCCTTGTTTGGGGCGCCCTTGTTTGGGGAGCCCTTGCCAGAGCTATCCTCGCGCCACAAAAGCACGAACAAGCCAAACGCCCCGACCGTGATGCACGAGTCGGCGATGTTGAATGCCGGGAAGTCCCACTGCCAGGGCCAGTCGCCGGAAAAGTGCAGGAAGTCCCGCACCGATCGGTCGGCCCGAATGAAGTTGTCGTACAGGTTGCCGACGGCGCCGGCAAAAACGAGGCTCAGCACCGTCAACTGCAGGCGGGCGCTTCGTGAAGTCGTGCGCACAAACAACAGCAAGCCAACCAGCGCAATGCAGCGCAGCACCATCAACACGACCGTCCCGTCCTGGAACAGGCCCCAGATCGTGCCCGTGTTGCCCCAGGTCACCAGCTCGAAGTTGACCGCGCCGGAGAACACCTCATAGGGATCGCGACGGACTTCGGCCACCGTTGGTTGACGCTCCGACATGAAGGCAAACACGGCGTGTTTGCTCCACAGGTCCGCGACAACCAAAATGGGCCATGGCAGCCAGAACAGCAGCTTGCCGCCGAAACCCTTCGACTCCGCAGGCTCTATCGGTGAGACATCTAGCTCACCGCCATGCTCACTGCCAACGGGGGTTTCGGCCGAAGAACTCACGCGCTCTCGCGGTTGCGTTCTTCGGTTTCCTGATGCTGAACGCAGTAGCGCGCCCACGGCAAGTATTCGAGACGCGCCTTGGGGATCCAGGCGTCGGCCTTCTTGGCAGCCTTCTTGCCAGTCTTGGCGGCAGCTTCTTGCGCCGCTTCGAGACACAACGGGCACTGACCATAGTCCCAATCGCCTTCGCCATCGATGCGATCGACGGCTTCCTCGATCAGCTTGATCGTTTCTTCTTCGTTCTCGATCAGACCAAGCATGAAGCCTTGGTCGTAGTTATCGGTCCCCTGGTCGGCCAGGTGGTCAACAGAGGCATCCTGGTCGGATGCGCGAAGCGCTTCGTCGCGCATGGACCCCACATCGCCCTTCAAGGTCGCGAGTTGCTGCTTCAGGACTTTGCGGTACTTGGTCAGCTCGGGCTTCGTCGGCTTGGGCATTTTGCTGTGGCTGCCGCGGTTCGGTCAGCCGTTGGAAAACTAGACTTCATCTCCACCGTGGGACCACCCCACCGCGAAGGGGCGAGGACGATACGGAGCACTTGGGAAGCCGTCAAGGCAACCCCACCCGGTAGTTCTTCTTCCTTTGCGATCGGGGGAGAATACCTGAGAATGCGGCCATGCGAACGGACCCGGCTACCAGCCCACAGTCAAGCGGGTCACCACAACAAGCAATGGCGGACTTCT
>CAXBFC010000112.1:0-18835 GCA_963974725.1 uncultured bacterium
CGCTGCGCGGTGGGTCTACAGAACCGCCTGCGCGGACCTCGGTCGTCTTCCTTGCCTGCGGGCCATTCGGACGCACTTGCCGGCGTCGCTGGTGCTAATTGTTTCGCCAACGGAACGAATTGGCGCCCTACAAATACTGTGGAACTGGTTCGGGGCAGGGGCGTTGGGGCCCGGCCGCGGTACGCCCTGTGCAATGACCGGCCACTCCAAGGTGCCCAAATGAAACGTCTGCTTCCAAGTGTTCTCCTTCTCCTCTCCGCCCCAGTGGCTGCGCAAGGCCTGCTGATCGGGCCAGATGGCTCCGGCGGCCAAACGCCAGCGACGCCCAGCCAGAACCATCAACTGCGCGCTGGCGTGCACATCGTTGGCACCAAGATCAACGCCAACATCGTCGATGGCGTCGCGACCACGACGATCGACCAGACGATCCGCAACACCGGTCGCCGCGATGCCGAGGGTATCTGGTTCCTGCCGTTGCCCGCCGGCGCGGTTGCAGACGGCTTCACGATGACCGTCGGTGGCAAGGAGATCTCGGGGGAGGTTCTCGATGCTGGCCAGGCCCGCTCGGTTTACGAGTCGATCGTTCGCCGCAAGCGCGACCCGGGGCTGCTTGAATACGCCGGCGAAGGCATGCTGCGCGCGCGCATCTACCCGATCCCGGCCAACGGCGAAGTCGGTGTCAGCGTTCGCTTGCGCCAGGTCCTGCAGCCGATCGGCGGCATGTATGAATGGAGCTTCCCGCTGCGCGTGGCGAAGTTGGGAGATGCAGCATCCGGGCCGGTGGGCTTGGAAGTTCGCATCGAGTCACAGACTGCTCTGGGTTCGGTGGTGACGCCGCATCAAGGTGCTGCGATCACTCGCAAGGGTGAGCACAAGGCGTCGGTGTCGCTCGAAGGTTCGAAGGGCGAGCTCGAAGATCTTCAGGTTCTCTACGGGCTGAGCAAGCAGGAGTTTGGCTTGCACCTGTTGCCGTATCGCATGCAGGGCGAGCCGGGCTACTTCACGATGTTGTTGTCGCCGCCGCGCACGCTTGCCGAAGACAAAGTGCCAGCGCGTCTCGTGCAGCTCGTCGTCGACACCTCGGGTTCGATGAAGGGTGACAAGATCAACCAGGCCAAAGCCTCGCTGCACACCTTCTTGAAGAGTTTGCGACGCGAAGACCGCTTCCAGATCGTGACCTTTGCTTCGGCGGTGCAGACGTTCTTCCCGTCACCTCGTCTAGCGACGCCGGAGAACATCAAGGCGGCGATCGCACGGGTCGACACGCTCGAGGCGATGGGCGGCACCAACATCGGCGACGCCTTGCGCGAAGCGCTTGAGGCTGCGGTGCCCGATGACGACTCGTTGACCCCGGTGACACAGATTGTGTTCATCACCGATGGCCAGCCAACAGTGGGCTTGACCAAGCCGAATCAGATCCTCCAACTGACCAAGCAAGCCGACAAGGTCCACACGCGCATCTTCGCGCTCGGTGTCGGCGATCAGATTGACGTGCGCTTGCTCGACGACTTGGTTGCTCAGCATCACGGTGCTCGCGACTTCGTTGGCAACAAGGAAAAGATCGAGGCCAAGGTCGATGCCCTGTGCCAGAAGATCTCGCGGCCGGCATTGTCGGACGTAGTCGTCAAGTGCGAAGGGCTCGATGCCTTCCATGTGCATCCGACCAAGACGCGCGACCTGTTCTGCGGCGAGATGATGCAGGTGGTTGGTCGCTACCGCGACGATGGCCCGCGCACGGTTCGCGTGTCGGGTGTGCAGAACGGCAAGCCGAAGGAGTTCGTGTTTGAAGTGAACTTCCCGAAGGCGGCTGCGAAGAACTCGTTCGTGCAAACGTTGTGGGCCAGGCAGCACGTTGCTGGCTTGCTGACGTCGATTCGTCGCAATGGCCAGAAGCCGGAGTTGATGCAGGAGCTGCGCACTTTGGCGACGCGCTACGGCATCGTCACTCCCTACACGTCGCAGCTGATCCTCGAAGAAGGCATGCGACTCGCTGGGCAGCCGATGCGGCGGGATCGCGGTCGTGAGTCTGGCCGCGGTGGCCGGCGCGGTTCGGGTATGAGCCCGCAACCGTCTGGTCCGGCGACCGGTGGTCCAGCAGGTCCGTCGACCGGTGGTCCCACAGGTCCGCCCGCATTTGGTCGCAGTGCTGGTGGTCGTGCTGGCCCAGGGTCACCCAGTGCGACAACCAGTGCGCCGCGGCCCGGTGGTGGTGCTGCTGGTGCGCCTGTTGCCAAGTCCAGCGACTTGGCGAGCCTCGGCAAGAAGCGCACCGGTAAGGCTGCCGTCGAAGAGAGCAAGGCGCTTACCGGTAGCGATGACTTCTACTTGGGCAGCACTCGTCGCAGCTCGAGCAGGACCAAGGGTCGGGCGGCGTCTGGCGAGCAGGACTCGGAACAGTTGCTTTACCGCGCCGAGGGACGAGTGTTCGTCGGTGTTGGTCAAGACCTGATCGAGCAGGGTTTGCCGAAGGAATGGCGCAAGCAAGTGGTCGTGATCGAGTCGTTCTCGAGCGCCTACTTCGCACTGCTCAAGCAGAAGCCGCATCTGGCCAAGATCCTGGCGCTCGGGGAGCGAATCGTGTTCCGCGATGGCAAACGCATCGTGCACGTCAAGCCGGCCGATCCGAAGGCTGCGAAGCCCGTGAAGCCAGTGAATCCCGTCAAATCCGGCGAGCCGACGAAGGTCGAAAAGCCGACGAAGGTAAAGAAGTAGACCGGCTCGACTGCGCTCGCAGTCGGTCCGCCTAAGCGCGACGATGTCGTGATGATCGGCATCGCGCGCTGGCTGTTCACGTTCCTCGGAGGTGTGCTACTTGGCTCCGGCCTTGTGTTGCACGGCCAAGTCGCACTCGCGCGCTACATGCGTGAAGAAGTCGACAATACGTTCTTCCTGTGGCGTGCGATGGGCGAAGCGACGTTCGCGTTCCAGGGTGGCGAAACGCGCATGGCGCTCGCGATGTCCGAAGTGCCCAAGGAGGCACTCGCGGAGTCCGACCGCGCCGCCTGGGTGCTGGTCATCGTCGGTGGTCTTATTGCGATTACCGGACCGCTGTTGCGCCGTGGGCGGCAAGGCCAGAGGCCGGCCGCCAAGAAGCAGTAGGCGGCGGCACAGCAGTCGATCGCGACGATGCGTCGCGGGGCGCTAGACGTCGCGGAACTTGCCGCCGTTCTGCTTCGCCATGCGGCGCATCAGTTCCTTCGGCACCAAACTCATGCGGCGCTGCGCTGCGGCAACGTTGTCCGGCGTTTGCGAGCTGATGAAGACCGTGTTGATGCGCACCTCCTTGAACCGGTTGACTTCCTGCACGAGGCGCAGGATCTCGACTGGATCTTGCACGTCGCCGACCGACGGTGCGCCGTCTGACAGCAAGAAGATCTCGTCGACGGTGGTCTCGTAGTGGCTGCCGTATTTCAACAGCTTGATGTTGAGCGCGGCTTCGAGGCCACTCCACAAGTTGGTGCCACCGAGCGGTCGCAGCTTCTCGACGAACTTCTTGAAGCGCTCCTTGTTGCGCTTGGTGGCGTCGACCAGCTTCTTGTTCCACATCTCCGCTTCGTCATCGCCGTTGAAGGTGACGAGGTTGAACATCGAATCTGGCGCTAGCCCATCGATGGCCTTGAGTAGCTCGCGCTTGGCGTAGTCCAAGCGCTTCACCTTGCCGCCCTGATCGTCCATCGGCCAATCCATGCTGCCCGACAGGTCGAGAATGAACACCACGCGCGTGCCTTCGACCGGGATGCCGACGAACCCAGCCGCGGCCGTGCCGCCGAGCTTGGGGCCGGTATCTCGCTTCTGCGCGACTTGGATCTTGTCCTTCTCCTTGTCCCACAGCTCGCGCCACTTTTCCGGCTGCTTGGACGAGTAGACGGCGCCAGTCATGCTGACCAGCAGTTCGTGCGCCTGGACGCGCAGCAGACCGGACAGCTTGCCGGACTCGACATCCTTTGGATTGTCGCGGAAGCGTTCGAGAACGCGGATCAGCGCCGGCACGGATTCCGACGAACGGAAGTCATCGAGCAGGCGAACGAGCACCATGTCGGCGCGCCAGTTGGTGCGGCCCAGCGCCTTGATCGCTGCGCGCACCGCTAGCCGGGCACTCGGCGGCGGGTCGATCGGCTTCTTGTCGCTGGCCTTATCCTTGTCGTCGGCAGGCTCGTCGCCTTCTTCTGGCTTCGGTTTCTTCACCGCTTCGCGATCGCGCTTCTCTTCCGCGTCGCGGATGAACTTGCTGTAGATCGTGCGCAGTGCCTTCGCGGCCGTGACCAACACCGCGTCGTTGCCTTCGGCTTCGACCACTCCGATCAGGGCGCGGATTGCCTTCTCATCGCCAAGCTTCTGCAGCGCTTCCACGGCGTGGATGCGCGTGACGGCGTGGCCATCGGAGAGGGCGGCCGCGGCGACCGGCACGTATTCGAGATCACCGAGGTAGCCCAGCCCAAGCAGCGCGGCGGCGCGCAGCGAATTGCCGGCGCGGCCCTTCGACCACTCGCCGCGGGCACCAGCTGCGATCGCGTCCTTGGCTGCCTTGGAAGTCATCTTTCCGAGCGCTTCGAGCGCGGCGACGCGGACGCTGTAGGGCGCCATCGAATAGGTGTACTTGCCCTTGTCCTCAATGCCGACGGACGCGACCTCAGTGATCGCTTTCGCGGCTTCTGCGGTGCCGAGTTGCGCGGCCGCCTTGAGGATCACGATCAGGTCGCCGGACCACGTTGGGTTGCCAACGTCGCTGGACGTGCGCACCTTGTATTTGACGGCGACCGATTCCTTGCTGTCGATCATCCGCTTGTCGCGGTAGTCGATCTTGCCCTTCTTGTAGAGCTTCATCCACGCGTCGAGGGCCTTCAGCGGCTTGCTGCCGGGATTCTGGGCGACGGCACTCGGGGCGGAATGGCGGACTTCTGAGGGCGACGTGGAGCACACGCCGCAGACGGTGGCTAGGAGCAGGGCAAGCATTCTGTCGGACGGGTTGGTCGGGGCGGACCTGTTGGGGGCGCCCACTCTAGCCAATTGCCGTCCGAGAGTTGCAGGATCCGCGCTACTTGGTCCGCAGATCGATTTCGATGCGCTGCATGTGGGCGTTGATCTCGCTGATCGGCGCGACCCAACCCATTTCACAGTCCCCTTCAAGGAGGAATACCGCGCCCGGGCGCATTTGGTCTGGCGAACCCAGCACGACGAACAGCTTGCGGAACACCTCTGGGCGCATCGTGTTGACACGTTGCAGGTAGCTGCGCTCGGTGTAGATGTTGGTCGTCGGCTTCAGGCTGATGGATCGCGATACGTGCGCCAGGCGATTGCTCTTGCTGAGCACCGGCTCGATAAACATCTCGACCGCTTGCTCGCTCGAAGTCTTCATCGTCCCGGCTTGCTCAAGCATCTTGACCGCAAACTGAAGATCGGCATCGATACCAGCATCGGTGAAGAACAGGCCTTGGGTGTCACGCAGATCGAGCAGCACTTCGATGAAGTCACGCATCTCGTCCGCGCTCTCGATCACTTGCGTGACCGCGTGGGCGCGGTTGTTCGCGGGATTGTGCATCATGCGCAAGCCGACCGCGGCCGTCGCGTAACGCTGTTCGAGTTGGCGCGCCGTTTCGACGGCCAGCACTTCCGTCGACAGTCGCTTGGCGGCAGCCATCAGCGGGGGCGACGAGAGTTGGAATTGGTTCCTGCGCCGCGGCTCGAGCGTGCCGTGATTCGGGGAGTAGCCGCCATTCGAGGCGAGATCGACTGCCTGACCACCGCTCGGAGCAAACCCGTTTGCATCAGGGTCGATTGCAACGGGACCGTTCGAGTTGGTGTTGTTCGAAGTCGTGCCGTCGTTCGAGGCGACAGTGTTCGGGGCGGCAGTGTTCGGGGCGGCAGTGTTCGGGGCGACGTCATCCTTCATCAAGAACGTGACGCCAATCAGCAGCGCCGCGGCGGCCGCCGCGCCAGTCAGCGTGTAGCGGACCTTGCTCCACATCGGCACCTGTTCGTGGAACACGGCGCTCGGCGTGCCTTCGCCGGCGTGGATGCGATCCCAAAGTCCCTCGCGGAAGTTGGGGCTCACTTCGGATTGCTGCAGGGACAGGCTCAGTTTTTGGGCTGCTTGCAGTTCGAGCCAGAACGATCCGCAAGTCGCGCACGACTCGGCGTGGTTCATGACCTCGGTGCGGCGGCCCGATGGCAGGCGGCCGTCGAGGCACTGGGAAAGCTCGTAGCGACAGGTAGTGCAGTTCATCTGTGGGGGTCTCTTCTCAGACCTTGATCAATCGGCTGACCAGCGAAGTGAATCGCTGGCGGGCGCGGAACAGTCTCGTGGACACTGTCTTGACGGGGCAACCCATCACGGCGGCAGCATCTTCGTAACTCATGCCTTCAACTTCGCAGAGCAAGAAGGCCTCCCGGAACTTGGTTGGCAACTCGCTGATTGCTTGCTCGATCGCTTCCTGCGCTTCGCGCGTCTCGGCGATCTCGTCCGGTTGTGAATTGTGGTTATCCACCGGCGTGAACGGTTGGTCCTCGTCCTTCTGCAGATCGCGGAACAGGCTCATCTTGAACTTGCGGCGACGCAGCTGGTCCAGGCACAGATTGCGCGCAACACGGAACAGCCACGGTCGGAATGCGGCGGATGGCACCTGGTTGAGGTGCCGGTAGAGCGCCAGGAAAGCGTCCTGGGCGACGTCTTCGGCGGCGATTGGGTCACCCAGAAGCCGGCTGGCATAGGCCTTTAGGCTGTCCGCGTGCTCGGCCAGAGCGCGATGGTAGGCCACCATCGTGATCGGATCTGGCTGGTAATCGTTGTTGGACTGTGCCATGGGAGAGGGCGGTTTCGGTGCGGCAGCTGCCACCTGGCCGAGAAGCGCATTTATCGGCAGGGGATAGACCTTTGAGGACGGCAGGGCAGCTGGGAAACTCCAAGTGCGACGAAAAACGGGTCTCGAAGCGATCTTCGGCCTACGTCATCCAATCATGAAGAGCCTAATTCTCGGTCGCGCACGCGATGTTATCGGTGCCTTGCTGCTCGCCAGCCTGATGGGCGCGTGTGCCCACCGTTCCGTCTCCACCACCAAGGGGGCTCTGTCGTTTGGGGCCGACGTCACCAAGATCCGCATTGAGATGAGCAATGGCACTCTGGATCTCGCGGCGGTCGAGGCCGGTGCCAGCCAGAGCGAGATCACGTGGCAAGGCGGAATTCGTCGTGATGCCGGTTCGGCAGAAGACCTGACGAAGATCGAAGTCGTTTCGACGGAACTTGCCGGGAGCATGGACCCGGGGGAGCCCGGCACGTTCGTCGTGACTTGTCCGAAGGCGCCATCGGGTGTCGTTGGCATGATCGCCTACGAAGGCAATCTCCGCGTGCCAGCCAAGCTGCCGCTCGAAGTTGTGGTAACGGACAACGGCCACGTCACCATGGCCGGGCGCGAGGCCTTCTCCAAGGTGACGACCCGGCGCGGAGATTTGCGGTTTCAGGCCTGCAAGGGCGGGGTTGAGGCGAATACTGGTCAGGGCAACGTGATCGCGTTTGATCACGAGGGAGACCTCGATGTGCGCACCGGATTGGGCGACATGCAGGTCTTCATTGTGAAGCCGGGCAAGCAGATCACGTTGGGCACGGGTCAGGGCACGGTGCAGTGTCACGTGCCCGAAGACATTGAGTTTCAAGTTGATGCGCGCGCCGAGATCGGTCGAATCGGCAACGACTTCGATATCGAAGTGAAGAAGGTCGGCGAGTACAGCGCCTCGATGGAGGGCATCCACATCAGTCCGAAGACGGTGGTGCTGCTCCGTACTGCGTCGGGACATATTTCTCTCATTCGTCGCAAGCCGGAGTAGGGGAAGGGTTTCGAGGCTGACGCGGGGATCCTTGGTGGGGTCAGTCGTTACTGCCGGATGCGAGGTGTCTAGGGCGCGACGACCGGCAACCTTTCATTGGCACATTTAGGAAATGTCGGCAGGAACCTCACGATTCCGCCCACGTTTCGTAACAAGCATCTCGCCCCCAACGACCCCAACCAAAGTCACCCGCGCTGCGTTCGCGGTTCCGAACCCGCAAACGCCAATGGCACGGGTGGAGCAATTCCACTCATGACTCTCGGCAAAAGACTGCTCGTCTACTCCGCCCACGACCCCTCAGCTCAAAACCTGACGAAAGCTACTGCTGAATGGGGGTGCATGGTCTCCTCCTGCGGCTCGGTTGACGAGCTACGTGGCAGAATCGAAGGAGCTGAGTTCGACTATGTGCTGGTCGAATCCTCCTCCGAAATCCAGCGATTGATCGCGGAGAACAACATCGAGGAAACCCTCACCCTGCCGCTCGCAGAAGTAGAAAAGCGACACATCCAACGTGTCCTGGCATCCACTGGCGGCAACAAGACCCGCGCGGCTCGCGTTCTCGGGATCGACACCAAGACGCTCTACAACAAGTTGAAGAGCTACAAGTCGTCCGAAGAACTCGCTCGCAAGCGTGGCGTGACGCAGGGTAGCGGCTCGGTCGCGATGTAGTTGCCCTGACTGCCCGCGTGATCGCGGCCCGCATCATCAAGGCCCGTATGATTCAGGGCCGCATGATCCGGGGCCCGTACTATCCGGGCCGCCACACTGACGATCGGAACCGCGACTGATTGCGCGTCGTGGTTCCCGCCGTGCGAACGAGAATTCGCCCGAAGCGCTACCCCCTGCGGGGTCCGGCAAATCGCACGCGTGATAGGTTTGATCGGCACGCCATAGCTGGTTGCCCCTTAAGCCAATGGACCGCGTCGACACCCTGATCGCCGAACTCTCCAGCCGCCACAGCAACCGCAATCCCAGGTTTCTGGAGGCTGTGCGGCCGAT
The DNA here is from genome assembly GCA_963974725.1 of uncultured bacterium. GTDB lineage: Bacteria > Planctomycetota > UBA1135 > UBA1135 > UBA2386. The sequence continues at coordinate 8,818 of CAXBFC010000112.1, forward strand.
CGTCGTGAAGATCTTCGACGACAGAACGCCCGAAGAGTCGCGTGTCCCGTTACTTGAGATGTTGGCCGAGACCTTTGCTCGCGACGTCGCGTCACGGAATAGCTGCGAGGCTGCGCAGCACGCATGGGCCGCTTGGATCGACGCGATCAAGGGTTTGCTACGCGGTTGAGTAAGCGGCCTGGATCAGGACGCAACAGTCGCACGGCCGTGTCTGCAAATGAGAGTTTGCGAGCTACTTGAAGTAGTTCTCTCGGGGCTTGTCCCGGGGAACCATCGATGGGACCGCTGGGTGCCTCGGACCGCCTTGCCAGAGCGGTCAGCGGGCTGCCAACTCGTCCTCATGCGGATTCCTGTGCAGCCGAGAATGGCCGTGACGGCATTCCAACAGTCGTCCAATCGCACACCTGAATTCGCGACGGGCCATGATTCGCCGACTTCGATCCTTTGCCTGCAGTGCCCGTCGCGAGTTCTACTTTTCCAGCCCTTAGTCGGCGCCATGCTGGAAACCCCTGCGGTTAAGCGCTCAAGTGCTCGGCCAAATGGGTCTGCAAGAGCACAAAGAAGTTCTGTCAGAGGCCGGCGAGCGGCTCCAATCGCTCAAGGTGTCTCTTTGACTACGTTCGTCGCCACCGCGAACTAGCGGATATCGAGAACCAGATGGCCCAACCGGGCTTCTGGGACGAGCCCGAGCGTGCGCAGAAGATCGTTCAACAGAAGAAGTTATGCTTCCAGATTGTCGATCCGATCGACCGTCTGAACCAGGTCATTGAGGATGGTCACGTCCTGATCGAACTGGGCGCGGACGATCCGAAGGGTGTCGAGAGCGATCTCAAGGCTGCCAAGGCGACGCTGGACGAAGGTCTGCACGACCTGGAGTTCCAGCTGATGTTGGGCGGTCCGCACGACCCGTCGAACGCGATCGTGACCCTGCAGCCTGGCGCCGGTGGCGTCGATGCTTCGGATTTCGCCGAGATGATGCTTCGCATGTATGTGAAGTGGGCGGCCAAGCACGACTACGAAGTCCTTGAGATGGACTACCAAAAGGCGGAAGAGGCCGGCATCAAGAATGTCACCATCATCATCAAGGGCCCGTACGCATACGGCCGCATGAAGGCGGAGCAGGGAGTGCATCGACTGGTGCGGATTTCGCCGTTCGATGGCAATGCCCGTCGCCAGACGTCGTTTGCCTCGGTCGAAGTCGTGCCGGAGATCGAAGACGATTTGACGATCGAGATCCGCAAGGAGGACCTGCGCGTTGATACCTACCGGGCATCCGGCGCAGGCGGCCAGCACGTCAACAAGACCGACTCTGCGATTCGCTTGACGCACTTGGCGACCGGCCTGGTGGTCTCGTGCCAGACCGAGCGCAGCCAGCACAAGAACCGTGACTCGGCGATGAAGGCGCTGCGCTCCAAGCTGTATCAGTTGGAGATGTCCAAGCGCGAAGAGGAGCTCGCAAAGTTCTACGGTGACCGCGGCTCGATCAGTTGGGGTAACCAGATCCGCAGCTACGTGCTGCAGCCCTACCAGATGTGCAAGGACCTGCGCACCGATGTCGAGACTTCGGATGTCTCAGGCGTGTTGGATGGCAACCTCGATCCGTTCATCGAGGGCTACTTGAAGAAGCGAAAGAGTGAGGCAAAGGCATGAGGCGCGCGCTGTTGTCGGTAACGGACAAGCAAGGCATTGCTGAGTTCGCGGCCGGTCTGGAGAAGGCCGGGTTTTCGCTGCTGTCGACGGGTGGCACGCAGCGTGTGATTGCGGATGCGGGCGTCGCGGTGCAGGAAGTCGCGGATTACACCGGCTTCCCGGAGATGATGGATGGCCGCGTCAAGACGCTGCATCCAAAGGTGCACGGCGGCTTGCTGGCGCGGCGCGATGACGCAGCGCATGTCGCTGCGATGGGCGAGCACGGCATCGACGCGATCGACCTGTTGTGCGTCAACCTGTATCGCTTCCGCGAAACGGTGGCCAAGGCAGGCATTGCTCGTCAGGACATCGTTGAGAACATCGATATCGGTGGTCCGGCGATGATTCGCAGTGGCGCCAAGAACCACGCGAATGTCGCGGTCGTCGTCGATCCCAACGACTACCCCGAAGTGCTGCGGCTGCTCGCCGAGAACGATGGCCAACTGCCGAAGGACTTCCTCCGCAAACTCGCCGCCAAGGCCTACGCGCACACCGCCGCCTACGACACCGCGATTGCGCAGTGGTTTGACGGCGAACGTCGCGAGATGCCCGACGAGTCGTTCTTTGCGAGCAACGTGGCGATGGCGGGCGAGAAGGTCAGCGACCTGCGCTACGGCGAGAATCCGCACCAGCGTGCCGCCTACTACACGGTTGGCGAGCAGTCGCCGACGTTGGCCGGCGCCAAGCTGCTAGGTGGCAAGGCACTCAGCTACAACAACATCCTCGACGCCGATGCTGCGATGCAGTTGGCGTTCGAGTTTGATCGCACCTGCTGCGTCATCGTCAAGCACAACAACCCGTGCGGCACGGCGGTCGCCGACGACCTGCCGCGCGCCTACGAGTTGGCGTTGTCCGGGGATCCGGTGTCGGCTTTCGGCGGCATCCTCGCCACCAACGGAGTCTTTGACGCGAAGACCGCGGCGGCGGTTGTCGCGACCGGGACCTTCGTGGAGGTTGTGATTGCGCCGACCATCGAGCCGGCAGCAATCGCCGAACTGGAGAAGGCCAAGTGGGGCAAGAACGTTCGCATCCTTGAGCTCGGCGGCAAGCCGGACAAGTCGGCCGATCGTCTGGTCATGCGTCAGGTCAGTGGTGGCTTCTTGCTGCAAACTGCCGACGTTCCGCCCGAAGCGTCGAAGCAGGATCTCGCGACCAAGCGCCAGCCGACCGATGCTGAGCAACAAGCGCTCGCGTTCGCATGGCTGTGCTGCAAGCACGTCAAGTCGAACGCCATCGTATTGGCGCGCACGGCGGACGATGGCGCCTGCTTCATCGCGGGTGTTGGCGCCGGCCAGATGAGTCGCGTCGACTCGGCCAAGCTCGCCGTCGACAAAGCCGGTGACAAGACCAAGGGCTGTGTGGTCGCGAGCGATGCGTTCTTCCCATTTCCTGATGGTTTGATCGTTTGCGCCGAAGCTGGTGCGACCGCCGTGATCCAGCCAGGTGGTAGTATCCGCGATGCGGAGATCGTTGCCGCTGCCGAAGAACATGGCATGGCCATGTGGATGACCGGGCAACGCCACTTCCGCCACTAACCATGGTCACAGCCAAAGAGATCAACCGAGGTGTCAAGGACGTGTTGCTCGGCGCGTCGATGCGTCAGGTCGCGGACGAGTATCGCGATCGTTTGATCGAGGATTTTGGCTTCCGACCTGAAGAGGTCACAGAGACCACGTTCAGCGGCGAAACGACTTCCTATATGCGCGCGTTGGCGCGACATCTCGGCGACCGTCATCAAGGTGATGTGCGGGTTGGCGAAGCACTGTCGACTTGGGTGCGGTTTACGGAGCACTACGAAGCCTGGGATGCACTGCTGTCTGGCTTCGATGTCGAAGGCAAGGAGCAGTTGATCCGTCGCGGCCGCTTGTTGTTTCCAAGCACCCTGACGAGTCATTGGGACGAGCAATGAGCGGCATCGCCGCCAACTTCGCGCAGGTGCGAGAACGCATTGCCGCCGCGTGTGCGGCGGCTGGCCGCGAAGTTGCCGAGGTCGAACTGTTGGCGGTCAGCAAGTTCCACCCGGCCGATGCCGTTCGTGAGGCGCTGGCTGTAGGCCAGATTGCGTTTGGCGAGAGCCGGGTACAAGAACTCGTCGTGAAGGCTGCAGAGCTGCAGGGCGAATCGGCGGTGCAGTGGCATCTGATTGGTTCGCTGCAGACCAACAAGGTGCGCGACCTCGTGCGCATTCCCAGCCTTGCGCTGGTGCACAGCGTCGATCGCCACAAGCTCGCCAACGCACTACACCGCGAGTTCGCCGCCAACGACCGTCAGCTCGACGTGCTGTTGCAGGTCAATGCGACCGACGAAGACCAGAAGCATGGTTGCTTGCCCGGCGACGTGCGCGCCTTGCTCGAGCACGTGCAGATGCAGTGCCCATCGCTAACGGTGCGCGGCTTGATGGCGATGGGGCCATTGCATGGCGACGCGAGACCCGTGTTTGACTCCGTTGCGGCGCTGCGCGACGACTTGCGCGATGCATCGGGCCTGGCTCTCGACACGTTGAGCCTCGGAATGTCCGGTGACCTGGAGCAGGCAATCGCTGCCGGCTCGACCATGGTGCGTGTCGGCACCGCGCTGTTCGGCGCTCGCTAGAGGCTAGCTGCGAGCAGCTCTATTGGGGCTTGGTCGGGTTCGCGTTGAGGTAGTCGCGAACACCCGCGGCGATCAGTCCTTGCCCGATCTTGTTGGGGTGTTGGTCCGTCGGATGCACCCACAAATCGGACTCTTCGCGGCCGAGGAAGTTGCTCAGCAGGTCGACCGACTCGATGCCCTCGGTCTTGCAGAACTCACCGATGGTCTTGTGCACGCCAGCCAGCGGGTACCGCTCGTTGAGTTGCGTGACCATCGGGAAGATGGCGATGATCAGGCGAAGGTCGCGTTCGGCGGCGATCTTCTTGATCGAACGCATGCCCTCTTTGGCGGCTTCCCAAGGTGCTGGGAAGTACTTCAGAACCAGCGACCCATCGAGCTTCTGTTGCTTGACCTCGTTCATCGTCATCGTCTTCTGGATCGTATTCAGGATCTCAGAGACGCCACCGAGCCAAGGATGCTTCGGCGCGAGGACTGGGTAGCCGAGCATCGGGATCTCGCCGATGTCATTCAGGCACAAGCCGATCATCAGGATATCCGGTTGGAACTCGACGCCGTCCGAACGGATCCAGTCAACGTAGCCCGCCACATGGTGCGTGCCTGCGGCGAAGCCGGCGTTGATGACTTCGACGGGTCCTTCGCGTTCTGCGCGCAGCAGTTCTTCTAGTTGTTGTGGCCAGGTGTCCGCACCTTGCACTCCACTGCCAAAGGTGAAGGAGTCACCAACTGCCAGGATGCGAAACTCGCCGGGCTGCTTCTCAAGCGTGAACGGCAGGTCGCGGAAGCCGAGATCGTTGACCTTGACGGAAACGCAACCGTCCGCATCAAACTCGGGCTGGGTCGGCCGATCGTACCACTGCTTGAGTTCCAAGCCGGGCGCCAACGTGCCGCATGGGTGTTTGGGTGTGAAACCCTTGCCGCCAGCGGTGCGCAAAAAATTGGCGATCTCGCTGGTCGGGACCCGCTTGCCGTCCATCGTCACGATTTCGGGTGGGACGTAGGGACTGGCACGCAGTACTCGGTAGAGAACTTCTGCCACCACGACACTGATGCACAGGGTCACCGTCAGCAACAGCAGTCGCTTGCCCAGCTTCGACTTACCACGCAGTGGTTGGGTAGGTGGTGAGCTGGGGGTTGGCATGGCAGTCGTATCGGTCAAGTCGAATGGAGGTGATGCTCGCAGTAGCAACTGCTGCGCCGCAGATGCTACAGGCGGCATCCGCCTGATGTCGACTGCCGCCGACTGGTGTCGGCAACTGGCGCCGTCAACTGGCCCTCGGCGTTGAGCGGATGCAATGGGTGCCGTAGCGTTCGCTGTGTGGCGACCAAGAAGAAGTCCAAGGCGGCGACTCCCTCGATTGTACCAAACGGCCCGGCGCCATCGCGCGCGGAACTGCTCAAGCGGTTGACGGCGGCGATTCCCCAACCGAAGTGCGAGCTCGATCACACCGACGGCTGGACGCTGTTGATCGCGACCATCCTCAGTGCCCAGAGCACCGACCGGACCGTCAACACGGTGACCCCGCTGTTGTTCTCGAAGTGGCCGACGCCAGCAGCATTGGCCGCCGCTCCGCGTCATGAGGTCGAAGAGGTTGTGCATCGAACCGGCTTCTTCCGCAACAAGGCGAAGGCCATCCAAGGGGCGAGCCTGGCGATCCACACCGAGTACGGGGACGAGGTGCCACGTGACCTGGAATCACTGATCAAGTTGCCTGGTGTCGCTCGCAAGACGGCCAACGTAGTGCTGGGCATCGCGTATCGCATCGCGTCGGGCATCGTCGTCGACACCCATGTAACGCGAGTCAGCCAGCGACTGGCGTTGACCACCGAAAAGAACCCGGAGAAGGTCGAGAAGGCGCTGTGTGCGTTGTTCGACCAGGATCACTGGATCGACATTGGTCACCGCATCTTGCTGCACGGGCGCTACGTCTGTTTGGCCAAGAACCCTGACTGTGCCAACTGCCCGTTGGCGGAAATCTGTCCGTCGCGCGTCGGTGATCCGCTGGGTAGCTGGCAGGACCGCGCGGCTCACGCGCGACAGCACATCGAGAGCGGTGCCGTGTGATTGAGTTTCGTTCGGTGCGCAAGACATTTGCCGACGCGAACGGCAAGGAGACCGTGGCATTGCACGGTCTCGATCTGCGCATCGAACCGGGCCAAGTGCATTGTCTGATCGGTACCAGTGGCTGTGGCAAGACCACGTCGCTGCGGCTCGTCAACCGGTTGGAAGAGCCGACCTCCGGCCAGGTCTTGGTTGGCGGCGAAGACGTGAGCGCGGTTGACGTCATCAAGCTGCGGCGGCGCATTGGCTACGTGATCCAGAGTGGCGGTTTGTTCCCGCACCTGACAATCGCCCAAAACGTTGGGGTGTTGTGCGATCTCGAAGGCCAGGCAACCCACGAGGTCGAGCAGCGAGTGCACGAGTTGCTCGAGTTGGTCAATCTGTCGCCGAGCAAGTTCGCAGCGCGCTACCCCAACGAGTTGTCGGGTGGGCAGCGTCAGCGGATTGGCATTGCCCGCGCGTTGGCCCTAGATCCACAGTATCTGTTGATGGACGAACCGTTCGGAGCGCTCGATCCACTGACGCGCGGCGAGTTGCTCTCGGAGTTGCAGCCGCTGTTTTCAACTCTCGGCAAGACGGTGCTGCTCGTTACCCACGATCTCAACGAGGCGTTTGCGCTGGGGCAGCAAGTTTCGCTGATGCATCAAGGCCATTTGATCCAGACCGGTTCGCGCGATGACTTGGTGCAGTCGCCGGCAACGGAGTTCGTCGCGAAGTTCGTCAAGACCGTGCGTGGAGGTGGCAGTTGAAAGCCGTCGCGAGGCAAGCCGGCGCGTGGAGGGACGGCGTGTGGAGAGCCGGGGTGTGGAGGGCCGGCGCGTGGCAAGCTATTGTCGCGTTGAAGATTCTGGTCGTGAGTTGCGTGCTGGCCGTATCGCTGGTTTCGCAGGAGACAATTCGAATCGGTGCGAAGAGATTCACCGAATCCGCCGTGCTCGCGGAGTTGATGGCACAAACCATCGAGGCGCACACCGATCTCAACGTCGAAGTCAAAGCCGGGCTTGCCGGCACGATGATCTGCTGGGCTGCCTTGACGACTGGCGAGATCGATGTCTACGCCGAATACACGGGCACTGGCTGGGCGACGATCCTTGGCCAAACGAGCAAGATCACCGGCCCGCTGCGCACGTTCTTTGAAGTGCGTCGTCGGTTCCGCGACGAGCATGACGTGCATTGGCTCGAGCCGTTGGGGCTCAACAACACCTACGCGCTCGCGATGCGCGAGAAGACCGCGGATGAACTCGGCATCCAACGCATCTCGGACCTGGTGCGTCATCAGCGCAACTTGAGGGTCGGCTTTGGCAATGAGTTTGGCAGCCGCAACGATGGCTATCCAGGTCTCGCCGCAGCCTATGGGTTGCAGCTTGCTCAGGTCTCGACGGTCGAACACGCGCTGGCTTACGAAGCGATCAAGGCGGGCTCGATCGACTTGATGGATGTCTACTCGACGGACGGCAAGTTGCTGCGGTTCGAGTTGCGGGTGCTAGAAGACGACCGCCAGTTCTTCCCTCCCTACCACGCGGCGCCGGTGATTCGCGGCGACGTGTTGCAAAAGCATCCTGAGATCGAGGCGGCGCTCGCCAAGTTGGCGTTCCGGGTTTCGGACATCGATGCGCAGGCGCTCAACTACATCGTCGACGCTGAGGGGATTTCCCCGGCAGACGCCGCGACGGCGTTTCTGGAGATTGAGGGCCTGATCGAAGGAACCTCGGCCTCGGCTGCTTCGGCGCGCCGGGCATTCGCCCGCGTCAGGAAGTCGCCACCGGCGCCAGGGTCTGGCGTCGCCGCACGACCTGGGTTCTCGGAGCTCGTTGCGAAGAACTACGGCAGGGTGTGGACGTTGCTGCTTCAGCACATCGGATTGACGCTGGCGGCCGTGTTGCTGGCCATCTTGGTCGCCGTGCCGCTTGGTATCGCAATCGTGACCCGGCGTCGTTTGCGGCACGCGTTGCTTGGCTTCGCTGGCTTGCTGCAGACCATTCCGAGCATTGCGCTGCTGGCGTTCCTGATTCCGGTCTTGGGCCTCAACGTGCGAACGGCGATTGCGGCGCTGTTCCTCTACGCGTTACTGCCGATCCTGCGCAACACCTACACTGGCATCGGCGGCGTGACTCCGAGCCTGGTCGATGCCGCGCGCGGTATGGGCATGCGACCACGCGAAGTGTTGCGCCGGGTGCAGTTGCCGCTGGCGATGCCGACGATCATGGCCGGCATCCGAACCGCAACCGTGATCGGAATCGGAGTCGCAACGCTCGCGGCGTTCATCGGCGCCGGCGGCCTTGGCGAGTTCATCTTTGAAGGCATCGCATTGACGGATACCGGCCTGATTCTGTTGGGGGCGATTCCCGCTGCTGCGTTGGCCGTGGTGGCCGACGTGTTGCTTGGCCAGCTCGAATCGAAGTTGCGTTCCCCCGGCGTTTCTTAGTCGCGAACGAGTCCGCGCTAGTCGCTGAGGAACGACCACCAGTCGCGAACAGGCGTAGCTCTACGCCTCTGCGACGCGGAACTCCGTTGCCTTGACCGCTGCCCACACTTGGCCGCCGCCGTCGAGGTTGAGGTCACTGACGGCCGATTCGGTGACTTCGGCAACGATTGGCAGATCGCCGCCCAGTTGCACACGGATGCAGTCCAGGGCGCGTTCCACCGTGACGACGGGCGCTTGGAAGACATTGCGTGGCGATCCAGACGGGCGTTCGCGAAACAACGCCACGGCGCGCGGGTGCACGGTCGCGAACGCCGGGCCTTCGTGGGCCGTGCCGACGATGAGTTGGGCGCCGTTGGTCGTAGTGAAGACGTTGCCGGAGCACACCCCGCGGAAGCAATTGAGCCCGATCAAGTCGGCGACGTAGCGCGAGGCGGGCTTGTGACCCAGTTCGTTGATCGTTCCGGTTTGCACGATGCGCCCCTGTTCGAGCACCGCGATGCGATCGGCCAGCGCCAGGGCATCGCCAATGTCGTGCGCCACCAGAACACACGAGCCACCGAACGACTTCAGCTGCGTTTGCAGCGTGCGTCTCAGGTCCAGCCGCGCGGTGGCGTCTGCCGCTGCCAGCGGTTCGTCGAGCAACAGCAACTGCGGCTTGATGGCAAGCGCCCTGGCCAATGCGACGCGCTGCGCCTGGCCGCCGGACAGCTGGTGCGGCCGGGCGTTGCGATAGTCTGCCATGTCGATGCGTTCGAGCCAGTAGCGCGCGACCGTGCGAGCAAGCTTCTTCTTGACGCCCTTGCTGGTCAGGCCAAAGGCCACGTTGTCCAGCAATCGCATGTGGGGAAACAGCAGGTGATCTTGAAACATCACGCCAACGTTGCGCTGCTCGGGCGGCACGAAGGCAGCACCGGGTCCGCCATCGGCGAGCGTCTCAGCCAATCGCACATGGCCGCGGTCAATTTCGTGCAAGCCAGCGAGGATGCGCAGCACAGTCGACTTGCCGGCGCCGTTCGGACCCAGCAGCGCAACCGTCTCGCCTTCGGCAACCTGCAGGTTGACGTCGAGCTGCAAGGTGCCGCGGGTCGCGGAGAAGATTGCATCGACGCTCATCGCGAAGGGAATCTCATCGTGAAGGAAACCACTGGCGACGGAGAAGGAATAGCACGACGGCGGACACGGCGAGCAGGATCAAGCTCAGTGCGATCGCGGCGTCCGGTTCGGTTGCAAACGTGTGGTGAATGGCCAACGGC
>CAXBFC010000113.1:0-18789 GCA_963974725.1 uncultured bacterium
ACTTACCAGGGCGTGCACCGACTTGCCCGGCAGGTGCGACATCGTCAAGACGCCGTCGTGGCCCTCAATCAATTGCCGCGCCGCCTCGAAATCGAGCGCGAACGCGTGCTTGTCCATGCTCTCGCGCTTGCGGCTGTCCGCGACGTTGACCCACTCGAGGTGCAGTTCGATCACGATGGCTGGTGTGAGACTCGCGAACGACCGCTCGACGGTGAACGTCAGCCGAGTTGCGCCACGTTCGGCCTGCAGCAGTGCCGAGCTGGTGAACAGCAAAGCGTCGCGAACGGCACTGGGACAGGCTTTGATGCTCGGTAGTTCTGCCGGCGGTTCCCAGCGAAACTCGAGTCCGAGCTGCATCTGTTGCAGTTCGTCGCCGAGACTCGAGATCAGTTCGTTGACGTCGATCGTGCCGCGGACTACCGGACGTCCCCGGCCGAACGCGACCAGCTTGGTGTGCAAAACGCGCAGCCGGTCGATCGATGCCAGCATGGCTTCGGCGGCGCTGGGCAGGTCGATGCGTGCGGGCGCCGCTTCGATCAAGTGGTGGGCGCGCCCTTCGACGGCGCTGAGCAAGTTGGCCAACTCGCTTGCCATGGACAGCGCGACTTCGTGCGACTGCGGGTTGATCGCAGCATGCAGCTTTGCTGCTGGGATCGTAGCTGCGGGCTGTTCGGTGGCAGGCCTCTCGGCAGGCGGCTCGATCGGAGGCGATCCTTCTGTTGGCGCTTCGCCGATCGGTGATTCGGTTGCGTGCGGCAGCAGTTCGGGTGATGCCGCAAGCGGCGTTGCTGGTCGTGGCGAGTCCTCGTTCGGAGCGTCAGCCGGCCGGGAACCCGAACCAGCATCTGCTTGGCCGGTCGGTTCCTGGATCTCCCCGCGCTCTCGCACGCTTTCGCCTGTTGCGAACTCCGCACGCGTCGCACGCAACCGTGCCAACCGAGTTACGACGAGGGTAACGACGATGCCGAAGGTGATCCAAGCGAGTTCGTACACAGGTTTCGCGACGGGGAGTCGCGCCAAGCTATCGAGCTGGCGCGTCTTCGTCGAGCTTTGGTCACCGGCAACTGCGCGGAGTTGCGCGCTTCTCAGGTTGGACGATTTCCGAGTGAAAAAGTGTGGCGGATTGCGCCTGGATTTGCCGCACCTGGCACCGGCATCGGCTCGCCGTCGACGGTCAACGTTGCGCATGAGCGCACTAGTGTGTCCGCGATAAAACCACCGTGTTCGGTCGTAACCACTTCGCGCACCGGCATGCAGTGGTGGTGCACAAGTCGCTCGGGAACACCGAGGAAGCGGCTGCGCAGGCGCCATCCCGGCACCGTTGCTTCGAGCTCGATCGTTAATTGCACATTGGCGGCACTGCTATCACCGATGATGACGATGCGGCACGGCCAACCGATCGCACCGCGACCGAGACGCCCAACCAGTTCGAGTTCGCTGTAGTGCTTGCTCTGCACGAAGCGCTGTGGCTTGACGAACTGCGCCGAGAACAAGCGCGCGCGTTCGTCATCGGCGCCGACGAACCCGTCGAGGCTGCCGACGTCACGGCGCCCTTCAAACCACAGACAGTTTTCGCTGTTGATGTCGTGCTCGCGGTCAACGAACAGTAGTCCGCCCTTGCGCGAGAAGAGCACGCGGCTGCCGGCAGAGGCGATCAAGATGTCCTTCTTGCGGCGCAGCTCTTTGCCGGTGAACACGCTGCGCTTGCCGGTCTGGGGCTGTGCTTCGTCGATCGCCTGCACTGCGTCATGCGCGGCGCCTTGCTCGGCGTCTTTCGCGGCGGGGGGAATTTGCAGTGCCGTTGCGAGCGAGCTGGCTTCTTCGAGCCGGACTTGGAATCCGCGGGCGACGCCGTCTTGCACCGTGCCGGCCCAAAGTTCGGGGAACTGCTCGCGGGCGTAGGTGGCGAGGTGCTCGGCAGCTGCCGGCGAATCGGCCGCGGCTCGCAACGCCCGCCACTGGGCCATCTTCAGATCGATGCGGCAGTCGGCCGCGCCATCCCCGATCGGCGCCGAGTTCTCCGTGGAGCGCGACGCCCGGGCCGCCTGCAGCGTGGCCATAGTCGTCGCAAGGCGGTCTGGGTGCGACAACTGGGCGGCGGACATCGCACGGATCTTGGCGTGAGTCCGCCCTGCGTGCCACAGCTCATTGTTCGTTTCAGAGATGACGCGCAACTGCCGATGAGAAGGGACGATGAACGACGTCCGGATCCACGGCGACCCCTTCGCCGACACCGCGGCCGCCAGTCAGTTGCGGAGTTTCCTGCGGCTTGCCGTCGGAAGCGGGGTGCGCTGCGCGCTTTCGCTGAGCGGCGTGCCGGCTCGGACCCCGGTTTCGGGTGAGCGCGAGATCCCGATGACGGATGGCGTTCGCAACTGGGTCACCGCTACCAATCTGCCGCCGGCGGAGGTGGATTTGATCCTGCGTGCGGCTTCGCAGTGCGTCAGTGCCACGGCGCCCGTGGTGGCGTTTTGCTCGGCCATGGATCAGCAAGACACTGCACAGCTGACTGGCCTGGAGTGGCCCAATGCGGCGGCGATCATGGTTGCGAAGGTGCACGTGACCGCGCCGGAGTTGCTCGATCGCCTGCGCGGCGAGTTGCGCTGGGCAGGCACCGAGAATCCCCCGCATTCGTTGGCCGAGAGCGAACTCAAGGGTTGGCTGGAGTTGCCCATTGCACGTGAACCGAAGGCCTTCGTGCACGTCGCTACCGATGCGTTTGCTGACGGCACGGACCTTGTCATCGATACCTTTGTCCAGCGGTTTGTGGCGAGCGGTTTGCGATTGCGATTGATCCTGCCGAGAGCGGCGGATGGCATGCTCGCGATGCTACGCGAACGTGTGGGCAAGGCAGCGCACTTGGTCGACGTAGTGGTCGCGGAGTTTGCGCCAGATCATGTTGCCGACGCGGCTGCGATCGTCATGCCGTTCCGGGCGTTCTCCAATGGTCGCAATCTGGTCCAGGCGCTCGCATCGGGACGACCGGTGTGCGTCGCACGATTCGCAGGCAACGCGAACGTGCTCGAGGGCCGCGCCATCGCGCATGCGGTTGGTGGTCGAAACATCGAGCAAGACGCCCAGAGCGGTCCGTTCTTTGCGCCGCATCCGGTCTCGTTGCTTGCGCAGATGACCTCAGCTGCATCTGAACCGGCGCAGTCGTCGACGGGTTTGCGCGGTCGCAACCACGTGATTGCAAACCTGACGCGTTCGCGCCCGGCGAGTCCGCCTCCGGCGGTGACACCGCTGGGCGAAGATCGGCCAGTTGTCGTGCTCGAAGCGCCGATCCTCGAAACGTCGTCGAGCTCGGAGTTGACGATTGCGACGGCCCAGGCACTGTTGCGGCGCGGCAAGGTCGACCTGCGGCTCGTGCCAGCGACTCCGTTCCAGCACGATCTCGCGTGGCTGCGTGAGCGTGCACCAGAGCTTGTGCAGCATTTGACACGCAGTCCAGGTCGCGCCGATTTGTGGTTGTCGTCGGGTTGGCCGGTGCGGGCTTCGCGGCCCGACTGCCGCAAATGGGCGCTGCGGGTCGACTGGGAGTATGGCGCGCTGCCTCACGAAATGACGCCGCACGTCACGCAGGATGCAGACAATGTGGTCGTGCACAGCGAGTATGTCTATCGCTCACTGACTGCCGCGGGGCGGCCGATGCCGACCATCAAGGTCGTGCCGCACGGCGTCGACTCCGCCATGCACGAACAGGCGGTGCCGTCGCAGCAAATCATGCAGTTCAAGGGCAAGCGGCCGGCGGTGCTGTTTTGTGGCGGGTTGGTTTGGCGCAAGGGCTTTGATGTCTTCTTGCAGGCCGTGCTTGCGGCAAAGTTTGCGGGCCATGACTTCGTGATCGTCGTCAAGGGCGTCGGCGGCGACCAGCACTATGGCCAGTTTGGCCTCGGCGAGCTGCTCGCTCGCTTCCAGCGAACATCAGGCACGCCGCCGGTGCTTCGGCTTGAGGGAGATCTTCCGCGGGAAGAACTCGCGTCGGTCTATACCGCGTGCGATGTCATGCTGCACCCGTATCGAGGCGAAGGGTTTTGCATGCCCGTGCTCGAGGCGCGCGCTTGTGGCTTGCCGGTGATCGCGACGGGCAATGGCGCTACCGAAGCATTCATGGATGGCGCGAGCGCTCATCGCATCGAATCGACCCGGCGTCCAGTTGAGTTGTCGGGCGCGCACATTGCCATGCCTTGGGTTCTCGAACCATCGGCGACCGGGAGTAGTGACCTGCTCGCGAAGGTGCTGCAGGATCTGCAAGTCCAGAAACGCGAAGCGATGCGGTTGGCGCCAGCCATGCGAGCCGCGTTTACGTGGGAGTCCGCGGCGCAGAGTCTCGAAGCACTTGCTGACGAAGGCGTTCGCATTCGTGGTGTAGAGTCCACGCCGACGGAGCCGGCAGTTGTATTGCCGTCCCCGTCGCGACGTTCCCAAACCCCCGCTCACGAACCGGTTGTTCGTTGAGTTGTAACGCCAGGTCTGCAACCGGCGATTCTGCGCACAAGAAGAACCAGTGACAGTCGCGATTGCCCTAGTGTTGTGCGTCTTGGTGGCGGCATTGCTGTTGCTGGCACTGACACGGATCGCGCCAGACGCCGTATTCATGGCGGCTTTGACGGCGTTGCTCGCGGTGCCACTGCCGCTCGATGGTGGTTGGCACGTGGGCGTGCTGTCGGTTCATGACGCGGTGCGTGGATTCGCCAATCCTGGGGTGCTGGCGATTGCGGCATTGTTCGTGGTCGTCGCCGGATTGCGCGATACAGGTGCGATCGATTGGATCGCATCGGGATTGTTGGGTCGTCCCCGCGGCGAACGTGGCGCGTTGCTGCGAGTGATGGCACCAGTTGCCGCTCTCAGCGCCTTCCTCAACAATACGCCGGTCGTCGCGATGATGATTCCGGCTGTGCAGGATTGGGCGAAGCGATTGAAGCTGCCGCCCTCGCGCTTGTTGATGCCTTTGAGCTATGCCGCAATCCTTGGTGGCACGTGCTCGTTGATCGGCACCAGCACAAACCTCGTGGTGGCGGGGTTGGTGTTGTCGAGCGATGCGATGGCGCCGCTCGGCATGTTTGACATCACGTGGATCGGGTTGCCCTGCGCGCTGCTCTGCATTCTGGTGATGGTGTGGCTGGGCCCGCGTCTGTTGCCGGATCGTTCTAGCCAAGAACGTTCGTTAGCGGATCCGCGCGAATACACGCTCGAACTGCTGTTGCCGGTGGGCAGTGCTTTGGCCGGCCAGACGGTGGACCAGGCGGGTTTGCGAAACTTGCCCGGCGGCTTCTTGATCCAGATCGAACGCGGCGACGAACTGATCGCGCCGGTGGCTCCAGAAACCGTGTTGCACGCCGGTGATCGCCTGATGTTTGCCGGCATCGTCGAATCGATTCGCGACCTCGTGCAGACCAGAGGTCTCGTCCTGGCGACCGACCAAGTGTTCAAACTCGACTCGCCGCGGCACCAACGCCGCTTGTTCGAAGCGGTTGTCGCCCCTTCGTCGATCCTGTCGGGAACTTCAGTGCGCGCGGCCAGCTTCCGCGATCGGTTCCAAGGTGCGGTGATCGCGGTTGCTCGCAATGGCGCCCGCATCCGCGCCAAGATCGGCGACATTCCACTGCACCCCGGCGATTTGTTGTTGGTCGAAGCGGACCCAGGATTTGACGTTCGTGCCAGTCGCGGCAACGACTTCCTGCTCGTGCGTTCGCTGAAGGATTCGACGCCGCGGCGCCACGATCGCGCCCCGTTGGCTCTCGCGATTCTGGTTGCGATGGTGTTGCTGACCACGTTGGGCATCTACCCGATGTTGGTGTCGGCGTTGCTGGCTGCGGGAGCGATGATCGCATCGCGTTGCTGCACGTTGACCGATGCGCGCCGCGAGATCGATTGGAGCATCCTGACCGTTATCGGCGCTTCGCTGGGATTGGGTGCCGCGATGGAACAGAGTGGCGCGGCTGCGTGGCTGGCGGACGGCGTAATGCAGAGCTTTGGCCAGTCCCCGCGAGCATTGTTGGCAGCGGTGTTCGTAGCGACTGCACTGTTGACGTCTGCGATCTCGAACAACGCCGCCGTTGCGTTGATGTTTGCGGTGGCGTTGGCGACGGCGCACTCGATTTCGGCGGCGCCACTGCCGTTCGTAATCGGCGTCATGATGGGCGGGTCCGCCTGTTTCGCGACGCCGATTGGCTACCAGACGAATCTGATGGTCTACGGGCCTGGAGGCTATCGTTTTGGCGACTTCCTGCGCGCGGGCCTGCCTTTGACCTTGCTGGTCGGGTGCGTCACGGTGATCCTGACGCCCATCGTCTTCCCATTCTTTGCTGCCTGATATCTGCCATGTTTGACTCTGCCGAACTCGCTTCTCGATTGGAATTTGCCACCGCGATTGCGGGCGAAGCGGGCCGTCGCTTGTCGTCGTTGCGCAGCAGTGGGCGTTGGCAGGATCCGAAGATGCTCGGCGACGTCGGTGACAATGCGGCCGACGGCTACTTGCAGGGCGCGATCTTCGGCCGCTACCCGACCGATGCCGTTCTCTCGGAAGAGACCAAGGACGATCTCGAACGCACCAAGAACCGCATTGCCTGGATTGTCGATCCGCTCGACGGCACCAAGGAATACGCCGGCGGCCGTCACGATTGGGCTGTGCACGTTGGCCTGGCCGTCGATCAGAAGCCGGTGCTAGGTGTTGTCGCCTTGCCGACGATCCAGCGCGTGATGGTGGCGACCACCCCGAGCAATGGGCAAGCCAAAGTCGAGCTACTCGGCACAGGCGGTGACTGGCCGGAATCCTTCGCCGCGGATTCCGGTGAGGGTGGTGACGCAAAGTTGCGCCTGGTTGCAAGCCGCAGTCACACCCCCGACTGGATGCAGAAGTTCGCCGAAGGCATGGGCAACGCCGAGTTGGTCCCCTGCGGCAGCGTCGGCTTCAAAGTCTCGATGTTGCTGTTCGGCAAAGCCGACATCTACGTTCACAAGATCGGCCTAAAAGAGTGGGACACCTGCGCCCCAGAAGCCATCGCCCGAGCCGCCGGCTACACCGTCTGCCGCTTCGACGGCAACGACCACCGCTACAACCAAAAGAACGCCCGGAACGACGAACTAGTAGTCTGCCGCCCCTGGCTAAAGGACCGCGTCCTACAAGTCCTAAAGTCCGTCGGCGCCTAACCCAATACCTGCGTACGGTACCCGGTTCAAACCACAGGTTTTGGCTGGTTGCGACGGGGGCCCTGTCTGCGGGGCGAGTCGTACCGGAGACGGGCGGGCTCGAGGCGGTTGCAGTTGGCTACGCGTTCTTCTGTCTTGACGGCAAGACAGCCCCTACAGCCGGAAGGACGCGCCGCGCGATGAGTCGGTTGCGTGCCGTGTTCGCCTGAAACCCGCGTGCTCGAAGTGCTGAGCTTGCGCAGCCCCTTGCGGCGGCGCGGCATCGCGAATCTGTGGTTTGTACCGGGTACCCGACGCAGGTCAGACGATGTCGGCGTGCTTGTGCTTGTTGGCTATGAAGGTTGTGTAGCCGAGCACTAGGAACGTGAAGGCCCAGAGGGCGGCGGTGCCTAGGTTGGCCCAGAGGCCGACCATGCCGTAGACAGGGTGCTCGCCGAAGAGGGAGATGCGTTGGGCCATGACGAGTGGGTAGGCCGGGTTGATGTTCATCATGATGCTCGGGATTACTGAGTCTTGACCCAGTGAGGCGTAGAGCATTGATGGAACCCAGAAGACTGGGGTCAGGAACATCCAGGCCAGGCCGAAGATGCGCCAGAGTTGCGAGACGTCACGTACGAAGACGTTGGCGTTGCCTAACAGCAGGCCGATGCCGATCACCATGACGAACTGCACGATCATCACTAGTGGCAGTGCCAGTAGTTCGAGCCCGGGAGTCCAAGTGCCGGAGATGATGCTGGCTGCGATCGAGACGAGGGCGCCGACCAGGTAGATTACGAGGGAGACCAGGCCGACGTGAATGGGTAGCGCCTCGGATGGGAAGGCGACCTTCTTTACCAGGTTGCCGTTGGCTACCACGATCCCGCAACAGGTCGTCGTCGCTTCGATCAGGGAATGGAACAGCACGACGCCTGAGAACAGGTAGAGCGCGTACTCCATCGTGGCGCCGGTGCCGCGATCGAACAGTTTGCCGAAGACCAGGTAGTAGACGGCAAACATGAACAGCGGCTGGATCAGCATCCACCAAGCGCCAAGCATCGAGCCGTGGAAACGGCTTAGCAGGTCGCGGCGGAAGAAGTTCTGAACCATGTAGCGGTTCTGCCAGATCTTCTTCGGGTAGCCGAACAAGGTCATGGCGTGGCCGAAGAAGCCCTTCGAACGGGTTGTTGCGTCGTATGTGCGGGCCATGCTCATTGGTCAGCACCTTGCTTTTGGCCGCTCGGCTGAATCTCCCAGTGGTGTGGCTGGAGGAAGAGGCCGAGGTCTTTGGTTCGGTTCTGCACGATCAAGTTGTCGTGGCATGGCCGTTCTTGGTAGCGATGGCTGCCGTTTTCGTCGAACAACCAGATCGGCAATGTGAACTCGCCTGACAGCAGGCTGATCTTGGGCAGGTGCAGCGTGACGTGGCCTTCTTCGAAGTCGAAGACCAGGTCGTTGAACTGCGTCGAGTGCGCAAAGCACAAGGTGCCATCGGTGCGCATGGCGCCGACGGCCAGCGTCAGGCGGTCGCGCGGTGGGTTCTTGACGAACACGCGGACCGCGACGTTGTCGCCCGGCGAGAACGTTGTTCGCGGCTTGAGCGTGTCGCCGTCGAGTAGCTCCGACGAGACTATGTGCGGGTTGCTGTTGCCTTGCACTGCGTCTTCGACGTCGGTGAACGGCATCTCATCGCTGCCTTCGGCGATCTTGTTCTCGTGCGTCGCGTATTCGTTGGTGACGGTTACGGAGTCACCGAGCATCTGCATGCGGCCGTTGCGCAGCCAGAGAACGCGATCGCACATCTGGCGCACGTCGTAGAGCGAGTGCGAGCAGAAGAACATCGACTTGCCACGACGCTTGTAGTCCCAGATCTTCTCGACGCACTTCTTGCGGAAGTTCATGTCGCCGACTGCCAGGATTTCATCGATGATTAGCATGTCCGGATCGGTCGCGACCGCGACGCTGAAGCCGAGACGCGCTTGCATGCCAGACGAGTAGGTGCGCACCGGCGCGTGGATGAAGTCGCCGAGTTCACTGAACGCGACAATCTCGGCGAACTTGGCCTGAGCCTCCTTGCGAGAGAAGCCCATCATCGCCGCGTTCATGAAGATGTTCTCGCGGCCGGAGAACATCGGGTTAAAGCCCGCGCCTAACTCGAGCAGGCTGGTGACGCGACCGCGCACGGTGTAGCTGCCAGCAGTCGGGAACGTCGTGCCACTGAGCACCTTCAGCATCGTCGATTTGCCGGCGCCGTTGGTGCCAATCAAGCCGACACACTCGCCAGGCATGACGTCAAACGTGACATCACTGAGTGCGTCGATCGTCTTGTGGTACTTCTTACCCTTGTTCCATGGGAAGCACTCCCACAGGCGGCCGTATGGGTTGCCGTAGAGCTTATAGCTCTTGCTCAGGCCGCGTGCCTCGATGACCGGGACTTGCGACATTAGGATTCCAGCAGTCCGTTGTTGTCTAGGTAGTCGATGATGTTCTGCACGTTGGTGTCGACCGAGTCATTGACCGTGTCGAGCACGATCTCCGCCTTGGTCGGCTCTTCGTAAGGTGCATCGATGCCGGTGACGTTGGCGATTTCGCCAGCACGAGCACGCTTGTAGAGACCGTGCGTGTCGCGGCCTTCACACGCTTCGAGCGACGCGTCGCAGAACACTTCGAGGAAGCCATCGCCGACGATGTCGCGCGCTTGCTGGCGTTCAAATCCGAGCGGCGAGACCAGTGCGATCACCGTGCTGACACCCATGCTCATGTTCAAGCGGGCAAGTTCGGCAGCGCGGCGTTGGTTCTCCCAGCGATCGGCACCGTTGAAGCCGAGGTCGCGGTTGAGGCCGAGGCGAAGGATCTCGCCGTCGAGCACCTGAATGAACTTCTTCTTGTCGAACAGGCGTTGCTCCAATTCGTAGGCGATCGATGACTTGCCGGAACGCGGCAGGCCGGTGATCCACAAGGTGAACGGCTTTTGGCTCAGTCGGTGTCGGCGTTGGTCGGTGCTGACCTTGCGCTTGTCCTGCAGACGCACGTTGCTGCCAGCATCGTGGCTGTCGGTGCGGCGCTTCAGTGCGTCTTCGGCGATCTTGCGTTCGACGATCATGCCGGCCGCGACCGTCGCGTTGGTCATTCGGTCGATCAGGATGAACGAACCGGTGCCGTGGTTCTTGGTGTAGGCATCGACCGCCAGTGGTCGCGCGCAGTCCAAGTGCACGCGGCCCACTTCGTTCATGGCCAGCTCGGGCACCGTTTCGCGGTGCATGCTGGCGACGTTGATGCGGTAACGCAGGTCGGTGATCGTCGCCGACGTTTGCGCCGTCGTGTGTTTGATCAGGTAGTTCGAACCGGGCTTCATCGGGCCTTCGTCAAACCAGACCAGCATCGCTTCGACACCGTTGGTCAGCGTTGGCGCGTTGTTGGGCGCGGCGATCAGATCGCCGCGGCTGATGTCGATCTCGTCGTTGAGCGTCATCACGATCGCCATCGGGGCGAACGCTTCTTCCAGTTGGCCGTCGAAGGTCTCGATGCTCTTGACGGTGCTCTGCTTGCCTGACGGCAACGCCGTAATCTTGTCGCCAACGCGCACCACGCCGGACGCGAGCGTGCCGGAGTAGCCGCGGAAGTCGAGATTGGGCCGCAACACGTTCTGCACCGGGAAGCGCAGGTCCATCAGGTTGCGGTCACTGCCAACGTGCACCGTTTCGAGGTGGTCGAGCAAAGGCGAACCTTGGAACCACGGCATGCTTTCGCCGCGGTGCACGACGTTCTCGCCCACTAGCGCCGACATCGGGATGAAGTGGATGTCCGGCACCTGCAGGCGTGCGGCAAACTCGCTGTAGGCCGCGCGAATCTCTTCGAAGCGCTCTTGCGAGTAGTCGACAAGGTCCATCTTGTTGATGGCGATGACGAAGTGCTTGATGCCGAGCAGCGAGCAGATGAACGAGTGGCGGTGCGTTTGCTCGAGCACGCCTTGGCGCGCATCGATCAAAATGACTGCCAGGTCACACGCCGAAGCGCCGGTCGCCATGTTGCGCGTGTATTGCACGTGCCCAGGTGTGTCCGCCATGACGAACTTGCGGCGGTCGGTCGCGAAGTAGCGGTAGGCGACATCGATCGTGATGCCTTGTTCGCGTTCGGCTTGCAAGCCGTCGACGAGCAGCGCCAGATCGACTTCCTTGCCGGTCGTGCCGAACTTGCCGGATGCCTTGGTCGTCGCTTCGAGCACGTCGTCGTGCACTTGCTCCGAGTCGTAGAGCAAACGTCCGATCAGCGTCGACTTGCCGTCGTCGACGCTGCCGCACGTCAGCAGCTTGAGCATCTCGCGCTCGCCGTATTTCTCTAGGTACTTCTCGATGCCGAGATCGTCTAGTTGCGTTGAGTAGCCCATTAGAAGTAGCCCTCCCGCTTCTTGTCTTCCATCGAACCGCCTTCATCGAAGTCGATCACGCGGCCCTGTCGTTCGGAGTCACGACTGCGCAGCATCTCTTCGATGATCTTTGGCAGCGTGTCGGCTTCGGATTCAATCGCGCCAGTCAGCGGGTAGCAGCCAAGCGTGCGGAAGCGGACCATCTTCATTTCGGGGGTTTCGCCGTCTTCGAGCGGCATGCGGTCGTCGTCGACCATGATCCACGTGCCGTTGCGCTTGACGACCGGGCGTTTCTTCGCGAAGTAGAGCGGCACCATCGGCAGCTGCTCCTTGTGCACGTAGAGCCAGACATCGAGTTCGGTCCAGTTGCTGAGCGGGAAGACGCGAATCGATTCGCCCTTCTTGACCTCGCAGTTGAACAGGTCCCACAGCTCCGGGCGTTGATTCTTCGGATCCCACTGATGGTGACGGTCGCGGAAACTAAAGATGCGCTCCTTGGCGCGGCTCTTTTCTTCGTCGCGACGGGCACCTCCAAACGCAGCATCGTATTGGCCGTCGTTGAGCGCCTGCTTCAGGCCCTCGGTCTTCATCACGTGCGTGTGCCGCTGTGTGCCGTGCTTGAACGGTCCGATGTCATTCTTGATGCCCTCGGGGTTGATCCACTCAATGAAGTCGAGGTCGAGTTCCTTCACCAACTTGTCGCGGAACGTGATCATCTCGCCGAACTTCCAGCGGGTGTTCACGTGCAGAATCTTGAATGGGATCTTGGCCGGTGCGAACGCCTTCTGCGCGAGCCGAAGCATCACGCCGGAGTCCTTGCCGATCGAGTAGAGCATCACGGGTCGCTCGAACTCCGAGGCGACTTCGCGAATGATGTGGATACTCTCCTGCTCGAGTTGCTGCAGGTGGCTGAGAGCGTAGTTGTTCATGACAAGCGGGCGGGTGTGGTCTAGGCGATCGCAGATGGCGGCGGCCTAGGCGCTGGGCGGGCTCAGGAAGCCCCGTTGTGTCAGCATGTCCTGAACGGATGCGGCGCATTCGTTCAGCGAAAGTTGGCCAGTCGGCACCTGCAGCGCAGGTTTCTCGGGTGGCTCGTATGGGGAAGAGATGCCGGTGAACTCAGGGATCTCACCGGCGCGAGCCTTCTTGTAGAGACCCTTGGGGTCGCGCGACTCGCAGATGTCGATTGGTGCGTCGACGAATACTTCGAGGAACTCGTTGTCTCCGACGACTTCGCGGACCTGCGCGCGGTCGGCGCGAAACGGCGAGATGAACGCGGTCAGCACGATAGCACCGGCGTCGGCGAGGATCGCGGCGACATGGCCGATGCGGCGGATGTTCTCGGTGCGATCGGCGTCGGAAAAGCCGAGGTCCGAGCACAGCCCGTGGCGCACGTTGTCGCCGTCGAGCACGTAGACAAAGCGACCGCTCTTGGTGAGCAGTTCTTCGGTCGCGCGGGCAACCGTCGACTTACCCGATCCCGACAAGCCGGTGAACCACGCGACGCACCCCTTCTGGCCGAGCAGGCGCTCCCGATCCTGTCGGGTAATGACACCTTCGTGGCGCACGATGTTGCGGGGCGAATCAGTCATTGGCGAGGCAGTGATGGGACATTTCGGCGAAGTAGCGTCCGCCCGGTACGACGGTCTGTCAAACGCATTCATCGGCGGGGGCCCGGAAGGCGCTGGATTGCGTTCCGACGGGCCCTTGCGAGCGAGAAAGTGCGTACGGTGCCTGGACAAAAAAGCACATCCTCGCGGAGCGAGGATGTGCTTTTTTGTCCAGGCACCGTACGCACTTCCTCAGTGACGGTTGACCGTTCGGAAGCCTGTGAAGACGCCGGTGCGGTGGGCGAGGAAGAAGTTGCGGTAGCGGGCGTCGTGCATCAGGTCGTGGGTCGTGTAGGCGCCGCCTCGGACTTCGCGCTGATGGTGGAACCACGGTGCTGAGTAGGTGACGTACGGGCCTGGTCGGAAGCACGGATAGGGATAGAAGACCGTGTCGGTCCATTCCCAGACGCTTTTGCCCCATTGCATGCCGTGTTTGGTGGCGGTTTCCCATTGCGCGGCGGTCGGCAGGCTGCGACCGGCCCAGCGACAGTATGCCTCGGCTTCGATGGCGGAGATGTGCACGACGGGCTGTTCGAGCGGCAGTGGTAGCCACTGGTTGTAGTGGCGGTGCTCGATGTTGCCGGACGCCGTTCGCCGCCAGCGATTCGGCATCGGACCAGGCGGCTGGCTGTTTTCCGGCCACAGCTCGTTGCGCTGGTAGCCGCCATCGTCGACGAACTCGAGGAACGCGTCGTTGCGGACCGGATGCGAATCGATCGAGAACTCGTCAAGCGTCAGCACGACCTCACCTTCGTTGTCGAACAAGAACTCGCCGTCGTCTCCCTTGCCGATCGTCTGCTCACCACCGGGCACGATGATCTGCGAGCTCTTCTCGACGTTCGGCATCGTCACCCCGGTGGGGCACGCGTAGCCCAGGTCGCCGCGCGTCCAGCAGATGGCTTCCAGATGCATCAGCTCGTGGAATAGCACGAGGTGCGCGAAGTAGCTGGTGTCGGGGTCGCCGGCGTGCGCAGCGATCTGCGCCTGGCAAGCCTCGAGCTGGCCCGCGAGCAGGTCACACAGCTCCTCACGCGGGTAGAGCTTCATCTTCCAGCGATCGGTGTGGCACACCTTGGCGGAGTCGTAGTTGTCGTCCGGGCCGATGAAGCGCGCCGGTTTGCTGCCTTCCTGCAGGCCAACGCGATTCAGGCGATGGGGGCCGCGCAACAGCCAGAACTCGGCAGTCCAGCTGATATGGCCCAAGTCCCACGCGGTGGGTTGGATGAACACGCCATACGGCATCACCCATTGTTCGTCGCTCAGGTCGAGCGTTGCTGCCAGCGTTGCTTGTCGTGCGGCTGCGAGTGCGTCGCAGAGTGCCTCAGGTGACAGGCTACGGGCGTTTCTCATGGTTCTGGCGTTTGTGGCTACGCAGATACGGCTGCGAAGAACGCAAACCAAGGTTGGTCATCCGTCCACATGCCGATCGGGCGCAGGCCCGCTTGCTCAAGCAGCGTTCGGAACGAGTCCGGAGTGTACTTGTAAGAGCTCTCGGTGTGGATGCGCTCTCCGGCTGAGAACGTGCGTTCTCCCTTCGGCCACCTCACCGTCGTCTTGTCTCTGGCTTCGAGATGCATCTCAATACGACTGAGCTGCGTGTTGAACAGCGCGCGGTGCTGCCAGTCGCACGGCTTGAAGTCGGTGCCGGCGATGCGGTTGACGTTGCGCAGCATGTTCAGGTTGAACGCGGCGGTCACGCCCAGCTCATCGTCGTACGCGCGTTCCAACGTCGCATGGTCCTTGACCAGGTCGATGCCAAGCCACAAGGCGCCGTCTTGCTGCATGTGCGAACGAACTTGCTGCAAGAACACCGTTGCTTCGTCTGGCGTGAAGTTGCCGATCGACGAACCCGGATAGAAGAACAGTCGCCGTTCGGCCTGGACCTGATCAGGCAGCACGAGGTTGCTGGAGAAGTCCGTGCCAACCCCAATCATCTCGACCTCTTCGTGTTCGCGCTGCAGCCGGGTCACGGTTGCCCGCAGGTGCTCCACGGAGATGTCCACCGGCACGTATTGGTTGGGCTTCAAGTGCGGGAACAGCTGCGGCGCTTTGACGCAGCTGCCGGCACCCAAGTCGATCAGCGCGCACTTCTCGATGTTCGTGGCCTTTGCCATCGCCGGTAGGTGTTGCGCGAAGATCGAGGCCTCGGTGCGTGTCGGGTAGTACTCCGGTAGCACCGTGATTACATCGAATAGCCTGGATCCGATCTCATCGTATAGATACCAAGCCGGGATGTGGGCCTGCGGACTGCAGATGCCGGCGCGCAGCTCGAGCGCTGGATCCTCGGAATCAGGCGACGAAGTTTGATAAAAATACGGTCTCACCGGTGCAGCTATTGGTCACTTGCCATCGCGACTTTGCGGGCTTTTGCACACCTGTCGCAGTCGCGAGCATAGGGGCCAACCCCTTGCTGTCAGCGATTCTGTGGTTTTCCGCAGAGCAGTCGCAAATGGTGTCTCACGGAGTGTACGCCACTGCAACAGGCCGTCCCGTGGCGGTTCTCACGTGTCGCCAAACTCTCCGTCTCAAGGAGGACATGGTCACTTGCCGATGCTTTAGCAGCAATCAGGCAAATCATGGGCAACATCAACACGGACACTGCATTCACGGAGCACACGCTCGACGCGTTGCAGGCGCGAGCGAAGGCGACGATCCACAACATTGCCAATCAGAACGTCAAGGGCTTCAAGCGCTTTGAAGTTCGGTTCGAGGACATGCTGCGCGAGGCCGTCGATTCCGGCCAGAAGATCGGCTCGGTTGAGCCCGTTGTGCAGCGCGACACCTCCGGCGGTGAAGGGCAGAACAACGTGGTCATGTTGGAAGAGCTGACGTTGCTCGGCAAGACCGAGTTGATGCACGACTACATGCTGCGTCGGGCAGGCGGCTACTTCAAAACCATGAACAAGGCCATCTTCGGAAGGTAATGCGATGACAAACCCAATGAGTGGCATCTTCCGGGGCTTTGACATTGCCTCGACCGGTCTGCGCGCCGAGCTGCAGCGATCCGAGATCGTTGCCAGCAACCTCGGCAACATGCACCGCACGGGCAACGCCGAGAAGCTGCCTTACCGCCGCAAGGTGGTCGTGTTTGAAGAGGCACTAAACCAAGCCAAGGAAGCTGGCGTTGGCAAGAGCGATACCGGGGTCGGAGTTGCGATCTCGCGCGTTGCCGAAGACTCGACGCCGTTTCCCGTCTTCTACCAGCCGGGCCACCCTGACGCGGATGAAAAGGGCCAGGTCATGAGCAGCAACGTCGACATGTTCAAAGAACTCGTCGACATGAACATCATCCAACGCAGTTTCGACGCGAACCTGAAAGCGTTGAAGAGCTATCGCGGCATGTTGCAGAACACCCTCCAACAGCTGGGTGGCTAACGAGGTTCATCATGAGCGGCTTTGATATCCCTAAGATCAGCGGCTTCGCCAGCGGCTTCAAGCTGCCGCAGGGGCCTGCGAGTTCGCCCGAGGTCTTCAAGATCCCGGACATCCAGCCAATCACCGACGACCGCCCGCAAGGGCCTTCGGTTGGTGGTTCGAAGCCATTTGATGGGTTCCTCGCGGACTCCGTGCAAAAGGTCTCCGACATGCAGAACACTACCAAGGGCATGGTGAAGTCGATGGTCATGGGTGAAGACGTCGACCTACACGAAGTGATGATTGCCGGAGGCAAGAGCGAGGTTGCGTTCAACTTGATGCTGGAAGTGCGCAACAAGTTGATTGATGCGTGGGAGAAACTGTCGAGGTCTGCGGGTTAATAAATCATGCGCCAGTTCTTCAGTGACATCTTGATCCAGATGAAGGGCATCTGGGCCCGCCTCGAAGGCCAGCAACGTCTGGTGGTCTCGGCGGTCCTGCTCGCTACGGTCGTCGGGCTTGGAGCGATGGTCTGGTACGCCGGCCAACCGAGCTACGAAACCTTCTTCACCGCGCAAAGTGCGGATGAGATGAAGCGTGCCCAGCAAGCACTCGGGCAAGCAGGCATCTCATACATCACCGATGACACCGGCCGCTCGTTCCAAGTGGAGCGTTCGAAGGTCGCCCAGGCGAACAGTGTCATCGCGACGGAGAACCTGACCGGTACGCAACCGATCGGTTTGACTGGCAGCAGCATGCTCGAAGATGCTGCGACCAAGCAGTGGCGTCTCGACACCGTTTCGCGGGCTCAAGCACAAACAGCGATCGGCGGCATCGATGGAGTGCTTCAGGTCACCGTGACTGCTAGTCGCCCGCGTCGCTTGATTGCCTTCCGCGATCGCGCCAACGAAGACAAGCCCCGTGCAACGGTGCTGCTGCGACTCCGGTCTGGCGTCGCGTTCGAAGCAACCGCGCGCAGTGCGGCCTCGATCGCGGCCTCGCAGCTGATGATACCGATGGAGAACATCGATGTGCTTAGCGCGTCGGGTGGCCATCACTGGACCTACAACCCGGACCGCGACACTGGTGGCGGTTCGTCCGAGTTCTTGGACCTGCAGCGCAACATGAGTGATGTGCGCACGCGCATCGCGCAGCAGCGCCTCGACCAAATGTGGCCGGGTAAGACCGCCGTCACCGTGCACGTCGAACTCGATCCCAAGTGGGAGATTCGCAGTGAGAAGGTCATTCCGACCGAGCCGCTGTTGAAGAGCGAAGACAGCACCAAGGATTCGACCGCCACCCCGGGGACCGGCGAAGCCGTCGACGGTGCCTCGAGCAAGAACGAGAAGAAGACCAAGGAATGGGTTACCGAAATCGGCACCCGTCGCACGGGTTCGAGCATGCCGGAGATCAAGCGCATGACCGTTGCCGTTTTTTACGACAAGGAAATCGCCACGGACGGCTTTGCGACCGCGGACCTGACCAAGGCCGTCAAGTCGATCGTTGGTTGGGATCCTCAGCGCGATAAGGATGAATCGTTCAGTTTGCTGGAAGGTGCATTTGCTCCGCCAGTGGAGATGATCGAGGTGTCTTCGGGGCCGGGAATGGGAACGCTCGCCGTGCAGTGGGCGCCGATGGTCGGCCAGGTGATCGGCGTGTTGGTCGTCGTGATGTTCTTGCGCGGCTTGTTCAAGCGCGTCCGCCGCCCGGTGGAAGAAGATATCGTCTTGGAGCAGGATATCCCGGAGGAGGACCTCGCTCCGGAAGAGCAGCAGAAGCGCATGCGTCGTGAGATTGAGCGTTCGATCGCCGCCGATCCGGGCGCGCTAGCGAAGATGCTCGAAGCCTGGTTGATGGAGCAGCGAGCCTGATCGAATGGTCGCCCCCGACGAAAAACGAATGCCGGTCGATCAGACCTTGGCGATGCTGCTGCTGTCGATTGATCAGGAGTTGTCGGCCAAGGTTCTACGCAAGTTCTCGGACGACACCGTCGACAAAGTGACGCGTGCCATGCAGGAGCTGCAAGAGATGGCGATCGACCGTGAGGCCGTTCGCCAAGCGTTCCGTCAGACGGTGGTTCGCATGCGTCAGGGCGGCATGGCCCTCGGCGATGTCGGTGGCTTGATGCAGAGCGTGCTGTCGAAGGCATTCGGCGAAGAGCGAAGTGGTCAGGTCGCTAGTCGTGCGAACAGCGACATCCTGGCGAAGCGGCCGTTTGCGATGTTCGAAGCATTGACTGCAGAAGACCTCGCCAACCTGCTGACCGAAGAGCATCCGCAGATTGCCGCCGTGTTCATTGCTCACTTGGATCGTACCAAGGGGGGCGAGGTG
>CAXBFC010000114.1:0-18736 GCA_963974725.1 uncultured bacterium
TCAACAGGGTAACGCGCGTTCCATACGAAGCTTCGAATGCGAACACCCCGTTCTCGTCACACTGCACGAACTCACTGGTCACACATTCGGC
The DNA here is from genome assembly GCA_963974725.1 of uncultured bacterium. GTDB lineage: Bacteria > Planctomycetota > UBA1135 > UBA1135 > UBA2386. The sequence goes on from CAXBFC010000114.1 coordinate 92, forward strand.
TGCGTGACCGTACGGGATCCCCAGCAGCGCCTGCACGATGAGTTGCGCATCGGGCACAGGCTTCTTGTTGCCATCCATGACGACGCCGACTACTTCTGCCGGTCTCAGCAGCGCGAGCCGGGGAACGCGCGCGCGCTGATCGTCCGTCGACAACCGCAGTAAGATGCTCTTGCCGACGTCGCGATGGAAGGCGCGCACGAACAGGTAGCCGGGCGAGACGTTGACTGTGCACCAGCCGCGCGAGTCAGTCTCCAGCTTCGCGAACGGACCGGCGATGGAATCCGAATACCAGGTAACCGACGCGCCATGCACGGCCTCGCCATTGGCGTCCGTGACCTCAACCTTGAGCTCACACGAACCATCGCCAAGGCGAGTCACAGCCATCGATCCGGTGGCAACTGCAGTAGTGCGTTGCACCGCCGCCTGCTCGAATGAGGACGCGTCGCGGGCCGCGGGCGACTCGCCCAACGCACGATGTGGCGGCGGTGCAACCTCGGCGGGAATCCAGCACCACCACAGCGCGAGCGCTACGACTACCAATCCGAGGACAATACTGAGGATCCGCACGTTGGCACTAGTCTCTCAACTCTCGCCAGTCACGTCTGTAAGCGACGCGTCCGTCGGCACGAACTCACTCGTCGCGAAAGATCGCCACCTTGAATCGGCCGCGCGAGTTCGCCATTGCCCGGTACATTCCCGACGAGTTGAACGGCATCGCGATATTGCCGTAGCGATCCACCGCGATCAGCCCACCATCGCCTTTCTCGAGCACATCGTGGATGACCGCAGCCGAGGCTTCCTTCAGCGTCTGCTTGCCGTAAGCCATGCGCGCCGTAACCGAACGCGCGACTGCGTGGCGAATGAACTCCTCGCCGGTCCCAGTGCAGCTAACCGCCGCATAGCTATCGGCGTAGTTGCCAGCGCCAAGGATCGGCGTATCCCCGACGCGCCCCCACTTCTTCGCCGTCATGCCACCGGTGCTGGTCGCCGCCGCCAACCGGCCTTCCCGATCGAGCGCAACGCACCCAACCGTGCCATAGTCGTAGCGGCGATCCTCCGGCACCAAAGAACCAGTGCGCTGACGCTCGCGCAGCAATTGCTCCAACGAACGGCGCCGTCCTTCGGTATCGAAGTGTTTGTTCTCAACGCGCTGCACCCTCACCGAATCGGCAAACTTCTCCGCGCCGTCGCCGGCCAGCAGCACATGGCGTGAATGCGTCATCACCTTGCGTGCCAGCGAAATCGGGTTCTTGATCGTTCGCACGCCCGCGACCGCGCCGCACTGCATCGTCGATCCATCCATGATCGACGCATCCAGTTCGTGTTCGCCCTGCTCATTGAAGACCGCGCCAACGCCGGCATTGAACATCGGGTTATCTTCCATCGCACGGATGATTGACTCACAAACATCCAGCGCCGAAACCCCGCCTGCCAGCATTTCCTTCCCCCGAATCAGCTCCTTGAGCATTGCCCTCTCATAGGCCTGCAGCTGCTCCGCCGGTGCGTCCCGCCGCATCGTCCCGGCACCACCATGAATCGCGATCGCCCACTGGAGCGACTGCTCCACCGGCGCCGACTGGCACCCCACAACAAACAACAACGGCAACAACAAGAGACGCATGGCCGAAGTCTAACTCGAACCACAGCAGTCAGTACGGTGGCAGGCACAGAATGTACGTACGGTGCCAGGACAAAAAAGCACATCCTCGCCGCCCTGCGGCGAGGATGTGCTTTTTTGTCCTGGCACCGTACGCTCTTCCTCAGGCTTTGCCTGCAGCCTCGGGGAGGATCGCGATGGCGGTGGGATCGAGGTCGTTGGGGAGCGCTAGGGCAAAGAGTAGCGGGCCTTCGCAGAGTGCTTCGGGCGGCAGTTGCACCGATGCCATGATGCACTTGCTGAGTCCTGGGGTCAGCGATTCTGGAACCTTCACCGAACGCACTGGCACGAGCTCGTGGTAGAGCGTCCATGCGACTTCGCGCTGGTCCTTGGGCAGAGTGCTGCGGTCTTTGTCCTTGGTGGCGAAGATGATCTCTCCGGCGTCGGCCAACAAATTGGGCCGGCTCACGACTTCGGGATCTAGGGAGATCAGGACACTGCCGTATAGCCACTCGTCGACCTGCCCCCACATCGAGTTGGCCTGCACCAACGCGGCCGGCACGACGAGACCCTTCTTGCGAACGCGGTATTGCTTCTTCTGCACCTGATTGCGAAAGAACGGGTGCAGGAAGTGCATCGCTGCTCCCAGCAACCCCAAGACGGCAAGCGTGATCAACTGCGCCGGCGGCGGTGCGGCGTCTTGTGGTTTGGCGTCACTCGCCATGAATGCGACGAGAATGCCCGCGCCTATGAACGCTGGGAACTGCAGCATCCAGACGAAGTCGTGCCACGGCAATCCGTCGTCCGTTTGGTTGAGCAGCTTCTCGAGGTCGTTGGCTTTCTCAGCGCGGGTCAATCGCGCCCGTAGGTCGGCGAGGTTCACGCGATCTCCTCGAGCGGCAGCGCATTGCACAGGCCTGCAGCACCGTTGCCCCAGAGTTCACTCTGCACAACGCGCGTGTGATCGGCATCGCGACAATTGGGATCGGCGAATACGAACATCAATTGCGAGTCGACAACTTCGCCCGGCAACAACAGCGGATTCACGACCAGGTAGGCGATCTCATAGTCCTTGCCAATCGACGACGGCGCCGCGACCCGCCCACCATCGTGCGACGCGCGCTCGCGAATGCTCTGCACGAGCGGCTTGAGGTCACGTGGCGTTAGCTCATCGCCGTCGACGTAGTCGCGCAAACGACCGCCCGCGACGACGAGCGAACGAAGGTCATCCGATGACTGAACGTCCATGCCGACCAGAACGGCGACCACAGATAGTTCGTCGTCATCGGTGTGTTCCTTGTCCTCAACGTGCACAACAATCGCCGGCAACAGCACACCGCATTCGAACAACGCCAGGGTCTTCTTGATCGCCGAGCCATGGACGAACGGACGCACGAGCAAGCACGCGAATGCGAGTGCGGTCACGATCCAAAGAGTGATCCCCTGCGTGAAGCCGGCGACGAAAAAGGCGACCGCAAGCAAGACGACAAAGCCGAACGCCAGGTAGAGGCTGATCAAACCAGCGGACGGGCGACCGAAGCCGGACGGCACACCGCCGAGCCATTGCCAGATGCGGTTCTGGCGCACGACCTCCAACAACCCTCGTTGCTCGGTGAATAACGCCCGCACCGCGGCGTCGTCGTTCTGGGAGACGACTTTCAAAGCCGGCCCTGCAATCGCTTCGATCTGCATGAAGCCCCTTATCTACTTGAGGGGTCGCCGGAATGCAGCGCGCATCGCGTGTCGGTGGCAGCGCCGCAGGCGAGTGCGCGGGTTCTCGGCCGGGCTTCCAGCGTGTTGCAGCATCCGCAAGAACTCACCAGCAGAATAAGGGTCCCGCTGGCCGAGCCTTGTGTCCTTGGCACAAGCAGCCCGACCAGCGCTCTTCTTCCACCACTGCCACTGCCCCCAAGCCTCCATTGCTGTAGAGAATCGAGACAAAGACCGGGGCGCCTATCCACATAACCCCAGCAACCGCTCATTCCTTATCCGCGATACCTCTTCGGTACATCCCAGAGCCCCCATTCTCATTGCGGCAATGCCATTTGGAGCGCCTCGCCACTGTGCCTAGCATCCACAACCTCCTTACAGAACGCATGATGCCTGCGCCCTTACCCCGATTGTTCGCCGCCGCGCTGCTGATCGCAGCGCTGGCGGCCCAAAAGCCCACTGCTCAGGGACAAGCGGCGGTCAAGGCCGCGAGCCCCGTCGCCCTTGTGAGCAAGGCTGAGACCCTCATGAGGAAGGGTGAGAAGGAAGACGCTGCCCTGCTGCTGTGGCACGCGCTGGAGCTGCTGCGCGGCAAAGCGTCCAACCCCGTCGAAGCAGCGACGGTGCTCAGTGCAAGGTTCTTGCTGAAGGAGAACGACCCGCTTGAGATGGAGCGGCGCGCGGTGTTCACGACGGTGGCGACCACCCAAGCGGATCTAGCCAAGAGCTACCGCATCAAGAAGTGGTACGACACCGCCGACAATCGGCTCGACATCGCCGCGCAGTATGACCCCGAAGTCACGGTCAAAGAACGCACGATCGTTGCTGCCAAGCGGCCGAAGGCGCGCAGCAGCAAGCAAGCGGCTTCCGAACCTGCAAAGCCAACCGACGGGCAACCCTCGCTACTGCAGCGAACGGCGGCTGAGTATGTGCTCGGTCCCTGGGTCGAAGTCGACGGTGGCCTGACGATGGTCGCGCACTCAGGCGCCAACAATCATCGCGAGTGGATCTGCCGCGCGACCCACGAAGAAAACCAAGTCGTCGTCGAGGTCAAACCCGATGACCCGAATCAGGCTTGGAATGCCGCGCTGTGCGTTGGATTGCACGTTCTCGAAGGCCAGACGCACTTCAGCGGCTATCGCTGCCACGTGCAGTACTTTGCCAACACCAAACGCTTCCACCTCTACCTCTGGGAGGTGGTCGGCATGGAGATCAAGGTCGTTGCCGATGCGCCGGCGCAGTATCAGCCGACTAAGGACGGCTTCCACCGATTCGCGTTCCGCATCTACGACTCGCGCCTTGAGGCGCAGATCGATGGCGAGCCCAGTCTGACCCTCGCGCTGAGCGACAAGGTGCGCGGACACATCGGCCTGATGCACGGCCTGACCAACTCGCCTTCGTGTGGCGTGACCTTCCGCAACATGCGCCTCGGGCCACTGCCGGCGGACGCGCCGAGCGACGAAGACTTACGCGCAAAGGCCTTAGAGACGCGGCAACACGCGATTACAGCAGCGGTCGAAGACGCCAAGACGTTGCTATCCGCCAAGCAACACGAACCCGCGGCGCAGAAACTGCGCGACGCGATCGTGCAATTGCACGGGTTGCCCGAAGGCATCCTGCGCGCCAACCTGCGCAAGTCCATGAACGCGATGTTGGGCAAGGCAGACAAGCTGACGAAAAAGCGGGCACGCGCTGCCACGACATGTGCCACAGCACTCGCCGAACTCGCAGACAAATACGTTCTCGACCAGCGACCACGCTTGGCGCTGGAGCTCGCACTTCATGCCGCGCGTTTTGATCCAGACGGACAGGGTGCGCGGATCGCAACAATCGAAGCTGCGATCAACGAGTGGAATACGGCTCAGTTGCTTGTTCATGCTGCCGAACTGGCGGCGCCCAAGAACGACGGCAAAACTTTGCGCGAGTGGTTTGCGAGCAATCGACTACTCGACAGCCGCTCGGCGAAGTGGACGGTTGACGGACCTTCTGCCCGCGTCGAGCTCATGCAGGAGGGCCTATCCGTGCTAATGCCGCAGCAAAAAACCCTGCCGGGCGGCACCGTCGACGTGCATGTTCGACTGCCTGCGGGAGGCTGTCAGGCAGGCATCGCCTTTGATGCGGCCGGGCCACACGACTACTCGCTAGCGATGTTGACGCGCGGCAAGAGCCAGCTGATTCTTCGCGTCACGCGTTGGGCTGGTGGCAAGTGGATGTATCTGAGCAACAGAGTGATCCCGCTCGATCCGTGGCGCTTGGAGGCGTGGCACCACATCCATCTCGAAACGGCGGCAACGGGTATCAAGGTCAAGGTATTGGATACCGAACTCAAGCTCCCGCGCGCGCGACTCGGTGACACCAACGGGCGCATCGGTCTCTATGCCGGCAGCGCCACGAAGGACGCCACCACGATCGAGATTCGCGGCTTCGAAGCGAAGGCGAAGTAGCGCAGGGCCGTTGCGTTGCTACATTCCCGAACGATGACCCGCCAGATGCCAGCCGTCCGACACCTCTGCCTCGCAACAGTTGCTGCGTTCCTATTCACCGCGTGCCAACCCGCTCCCCCACCCATGCCGACCACCGCCAAGCTCTCCCACGACGTCTACTTCGCACTCAAGGACCCCTCGCCCGAAGCCGTCAAGAAGCTGGTCGCCGACTGCCACGCAAAGCTCGCCGGCATTGATGGCGTCGTGTTTCTTGCAGCAGGAACGCGCGACGCCGAACTGACACGCGACGTCAACGACCGGGACTACCACGTCTCACTACACGTGTTCTTCCGCGACCGCGCAGCCCACGACGCCTATCAAGATGCGCCGGCGCACTTGCAGTTCATCGAAGCGAACAAGGACAACTGGACTGGCGTGCGCGTGTTCGATTCCAACCTCAGCGCCCGCTAGCGAGGAAGTGTGTACGGTGCCTGGACAAAACAACACATCCTCGCGCAGGGCGCGAGGATGTGTTGTTTTGTCCAGGCACCGTACACACTTCTTCAATGGCTAGAGGCTCTTGAGGTTCTAGATGTCTACGATGTTTTGTTGGTCTGGGCGCAGGTTGAGGGGCACGCGACCGACTTCCTTGCCTTGCTTGAGTAGCAGCAAGTGCGTGGCGCGATCGTCGGTTTGGTAGAAGGGCGCGTCGTCGACGACAATCGGGTGAGACTTGAGTGATCGAGTCACCGTCACCATGTGGCAAGTTGACTGGATGCGGGTGCCTTCCTGATCCAGAACGGCAAAGTGGTCTGCGCCAAGGTTTGAGGTAATGCGCACGCTAAACTTGAGTAGGCGGTGCACGACAACTCGCATCGGCTGGTTGTCCGATGGCACGGGTATGGTCTGCCAATCCACGGGCGCACCATCAATCCACAGGGTCGCGTGGCGGCGCGGACAGACCGGGAATACAAATCGGCCGTCGACACCCGTGACGAGCTTCTCGCCCAGGTCGTGCCAATAAGTGCCGGACTCCATCGCCATGCGCGGAGTCATGATCTGCACGGTCACCCCCTGAATCGGCTGAGCATGACCGTCAACGACGACTCCTTCGAGTCGGCGCGTTGCATCCTTCGGCGTGCGTAGCACTACGTCACTCGAACCAGCCTGGATCGGCCCCGATTCCAACACCACGCTGTTCGCCTCATCAATCGCGCGCACGTTGTAGGTGCGAGCGGAAAGTCCCTTGAGCGTGAACGACCCAGAACGGTCCGTTCTCTCGCCCTTGTGGCTTTGCTCAGCGAGCACGGACTCAAGCCATTGATTGGAACTGGCGGAAACTCCATCGCCAAGCAACACAGTCACGTCCTCTAGCGGCTCGCCGCGCGCGTCCAAAACCCGCCCGCTAATCGACAACGTCTTTTCCCCCAACTGCAACACGATGCCGCGCTGAAGGGTCGAATTGATCTTCAATTGCTCGGCAAATCGCGCACGAACGGCCGGCTGCAACCCCGGAAGGTACGCGACCAGCGACGTGGCCGGGCTGTTGTAGCCCCATGAAAACTCGAACTGACCACTGTCATTCGACTTGCCCCGATAGCTGCCAAACAGCACATTCGCGCCCTTTGCAGGCCTTCCATCCGCAAGGCGGACCATGCCACTGAGCACCTTGCGTTCGCTCTTTGGCTTGGCCTTCAACGGCCATCGAACGGCACCGCGAATGTCCGCCGTGATCGTGGCGCGACTCTGGTAGTCGCGCTTCGAGACACTGACATGCAAAGCACTGTGCTGCGGAACCGTGCCTAGGGAAAACGAGCCGTCCGACGCGCTCGTGACATTCCATGATCGGAAGCTACCGTCCTGCAGACCTTGACCAAAGCCGGGCAGGGAACCGACCGACATGGACATGCTGACATACGCGTCAGCAAGCGCGTTGCCGTTCTCGTCAACAATGTGGCCACGCACGTCGACCGACGGGCCCACGATGTAGACAATCTGTTGGTCGCCGGGCAAGCGACCTTCGCCGTAGATCATCACGCCATCGCGCTCGACATATAGATTGTCTGCCACCTCGGGATCGTTGAACGAGAACCGCCCAAGGCCATCGGTGAGCGCGCGTGGACGATCAACTTCCTTGCCAGATAGAAGGGCCTCGACAACTTCGGCATGGTCGCCGTAGCTCGACGCGAAGGCTGCAATGCCATGCGGTGTGCCAAGCAGATCGCGCAAGCCTGGCTGGTCGATCCGCTGGCGGTCCTGCCCCATGATGAGCGTCTGGCCAACGAGGCGTGGTAGTCGATGATCGTGGTAGGCAATCGTCAAACCAGCAAGCGGCGCCCCATCCGGAGAGACAACCCGTGCGTGAAACCGTTCTTCGGTTGGCGCGATCGGGATCACTGCTTGTGGCGCAACCGACACAACCTCACGACCGGGATCAGGCGATTCGGCACGATACCGTTCGTTCGCCACTGCGACTTCCACCGCACCACTACCGCCGCCGCGCGGAACCGGCGGCGAATCCGCCCACATCGTTTTCAGCCCGACGAAGAACGCCGCGAGCAACGCGACAACAGGCATGACGATCTTCCACATGGCCAGGCTCCCGAAAGCAGTGAGAATGGGGACACCCGCGGCGACCTGCTTCGGCGCGAACAACGGCAGAACCGCCGCATGCCACGCACTGCGATCGCCGAACCGACGGTCGAGCTTGTCGCGCATCGCCGCCAACCCACGCTGTAGTTGGGTTCGCACGGTCGAGACCGGACGATGCAACTGCGTCGCGATCTGCTGCGGCTCGAGGTCTTCGAAGTAGCGAAGCAGGACCACGGTGTGGTACGGCTCCGGCAATTCGAACACGGCATCGACGAGGCGCTTGTGCGCGGCGGCGCGATGTGCAGCGTCGGCGGGATCGGCGAGCACGACGTCGCTCTTCGCGACCACTTGTTCCCGCGATTGCCGACGACGATCCGAGCGAGCAAACGCCCGCGCAGCGTTGCGCGCGACCTGCGCCAGCCAGCCCTTCGGGCGTTGGAGGTCACGCGGTGCCTTCGTGATCGCCTCGAGCATCGTCTGCTGCGCGACGTCCTCTGCCCGCGCAGGATCTGCCACCAGACTGCGCGCCAGGGCACGGACCCAGTCCTGGTGGCGAAGCAGATCGTCGATGTTCGGGTTGGCTGCGGTCATGGTGTCAGGAGGGAGGTGCCACCACGCACCGGCACGTCTCAACGATATCGAGAAAATATCAGGAGCTCGGACTCTGGCCCAATGGAGCCGGAATCGGGCCAGTGGCTCAGCGCGAGGATGTGCTTTTTTGTCCTGGCACCGTACGCACTTCTTCATGTCTTGCCACGGAAGGGGGACGCTCTATCATGCTTCGCCCTGAACTGACCGCCGTAACCGCCTGTAGGCCCAGCGCACCGACGTGACCGAACCCTCCCTCATTCGCAACTTCAGCATTATCGCCCACGTCGATCACGGTAAGTCGACGCTTGCCGACCGCTTGCTTGAGCTGACCGGCACGGTTGAGAAGCGCGCGATGAAGCAACAGCTGCTCGACAACATGGAAATCGAGCGCGAGCGTGGCATCACGATCAAGGCGCGCGCGGTCTCGATGACTTACCACGCGGAGGACGGACAGAAGTATCAGCTCAACCTGATCGACACACCCGGACACGTCGACTTCAACTACGAGGTGCTCAAGTCACTGCAAGCGTGCGAAGGTGCGCTGCTGTTGGTCGACGCCTCGCAGGGTGTCGAAGCGCAGACGGTCGTCAATGCGCACCTCGCGGAGCAAGCGAATCTCGCAGTCATCCCAGTGCTCAACAAGATGGACTTGCCGCACGCTCGACCCGAGCACGTTGCGATGCAGATCGAAGATGCCATCTGCTTGCCAGCGGAGGATGCGATCGCAGTGTCGGCCAAGACTGGCCTGCATTGTGAGAAGGTGCTCGAGGCGATCATCAAGCAGATCCCGGCGCCGACCGGTGATCCAAATGGCAAGCTGCAAGCGTTGATGTTCGACGCGGTCTACAACGACTACCGCGGCGTCGTGATCTACGTGCGCGTCATGCACGGCACGATCAAGAAGGGCGACGACATCATCATGCTCGGCACCGACAAGGAGCACGAAGTGCTTGAGGTCGGCCAACTGCGTCCAGACATGGTCGCAACCCCGGTGCTGTCAGCCGGCGAAGTGGGCTACGTCGTCGCCAATATCAAGACGCTCGCGGACGTCGTCGTCGGCGACACAGTCACGCACAAGGACGAGAAGGGCCGTGCCGCGATGCTGCCTGGCTTCAAAGAACCGAAGCCGATGGTCTACTGCGGCTTCTACCCGACCGTGCCGAGCGAGTTCGACAACTTGCGCAAGGCGCTCGAGAAGGTGCGCATCAACGACAGCTCGTTCACGTTCGAACCGGAAACGTCGGATGCGCTCGGCTTTGGCTTCCGCTGTGGCTTCCTCGGCCTGCTGCACATGGAAGTGATCCAGCAGCGCCTCGAGCGCGAAGAGGACATGGACATCGTGCAGACGGCGCCAAGCGTTCGCTACAAGATCAAGCTGACCAGCGGCGAGATGATCGAGATCCACTCGCCGAGCGATCTACCAGAAGGCAACTTCATCGAGGAGTACCTCGAGCCGATCACGCGCGTGAACATCGTCGTGCCGAGCGAGTTCATCGGCGCGGTCATGAAGATCTGCACCGAACGTCGCGGCACCTACCTGTCGACCGACTACTACGGCAAAGAACGCGTGATGCTCGGCTTCCGCATTCCGTTCTCGGAGATCATCTTCGACTTCCACGACCAGCTGAAATCGCTGACGCGCGGCTACGGCACGATGGACTACGAAGTCGAAGGCTTCGAAGGCAGCAACCTCGTCAAGGTGCGCATCCTCGTCAGTGGCGAAGAAGTCGACGCGCTGTCGTTCTTGACCCACAAAGACAACTCCGAAGACCGCGGCCGCAAGATCCTCAAGCAACTGCGCAAGGAGATCCCACGCCACCAATTCGAAGTCGCGCTGCAGGCGGCGATCGGCGGCAAGTTCATCGCGCGCGAGAACATCGCGGCGATGCGCAAGGACGTGACCGCCAAGTGCTACGGCGGCGACATCTCGCGGAAGCGCAAGCTGCTTGAGAAGCAGAAGAAGGGCAAGAAGCGCATGCGCATGGTCGGCAGCGTCGAGATCCCGCAGAAGGCGTTCTTGTCGGTGCTGCGCAGCGAAGACTAATCAGCTTGCTGCGACGCCCCGGGGCGAATTCGCCCCCTGAACGGCCGGCACAAGATCGGGTAGCCTGTGACCTCTGCCCCCAGCCGGGCTAGCTGACAGACTCCATGCTCAAGCAATCACTCGTCACCGTCTTGCTCACCGCCGCTGCCCCGCTCGCCGCGCAATGGCGGCAAGCCACCACCACTGGACAGCCCGGCACTCTGCGCTCGCCGGCAATAGCGGCCTCCAGCAACGGCATCTCGCTGATGTTTGGCGGCGACAACGGCACATTCCCTTCGCCGTTTAGCAGTGACACGTGGAGGTTTGCTGGCGACTGGACGCTCGTGCCGGGCGCCGGTCCAACCGGCCGCTATGAAGCGCGCATGGTCTACGACTCAATGCGCTCGGTGTATGTGATGTATGGCGGCTGGAGCTCACCGTTCTCGATCGGATCCGGCATCGACGAAACGTGGGAGTTCGGGCCGCTCGGCTGGACCCAAGCAGCCCCGACGAACTCGCCCGGCGGTTTGTGGAAGCACGCAATGTGCTTCGATACCACCCGTAACGTGACCGTTCTGTTTGGCGGTTCGACCAGCGGTTTGCCCGGCGCGCTCAACCAGACGTGGGAATACAACGGCACCACGTGGTCACAGGTCACGACGGCCGGCGCACCCGGCCCGCGTGAGAACGCAACGATGTGCTTCGACGACGTTCTCAATCAGTGCGTGCTGTTCGGCGGCAACGATGTGTTCTCCGGCGCGAGCAATCAGCTGTGGATCTACAACGGCAATGCGTGGCTGCAGATACCTCCGTCGGGGACATGGCCGACTCCGCGAGCCGGCATGGAAATGGTCTACAACCCAATCCGCTCTGTCAGCACCATGACTGGCGGCGTCGACGGCATTGGCAACGCGCTCAGTGACACGTGGGAGTTCAACGGGTTGACGGCCAGCTGGACGCAAATCCCGACGGCCGGCCCGTCGGGCCACAACTTCGGCATGACGTTCAACTACTCGCAACAGCGTGTCCTGCGCTATGGCGGCTTCGGCAACACTGGCGAGACCTGGCACTACGGCGCGAGCGACATGCAGTTCGGCGTCGGCTGCCTCGGCAGCAACGGCGTGCCAGTGCTCGACGCACCCGATTCGCCGCGTCTCGGCCAGAACTACGTGCTGCAATGCGCCAACATGAACACCACCGTAGGCGCAGGCGCGTTCGTGCTCAGCTTGAACGAACTCCCGGCCACGCCGCTCGATGGCATCGGCATGATCGGCTGCACGGCCTACATGAACCCGGATCTGCTGGTCTCCGTCACTCCGAGCGGCGGCGGCGTCGCGACCTGGAGCGGCTTCATCCCCAACAACATCAACCTGCTTGGCGTCGAGATGTTCGCCCAGGGCCTGTCAATCGACCCCGGCATCAATCCTGCGTGGCTGATCTCGTCGAACGGGCACGTCGGCGTACTGGGTTTCTAGGGCGTACTGGGTTTCTAGCTAGATGGTGGGTTTCTAGATGGTGGGATTCTAGAACCGGGCGCTCCCGCCCAGGCACATCCCCAATCCGGACGACGCCAACCCGGAGAACGCATCCCCGGACGACGTATCCCCAGTGAACGCATCAGGAGACGCATCGGAGAGAACGGATCCGGGAGCAAAGCATGGCTTTGCCCGTGGGGACCCAAGCGCCTAGCATGTTCCGCCGCAGATAGTTGGGCCGCACGATCAAGCCGGCGCACCACCCTGCCCGGAACCGCACAGCAACATGGCTAACGACACGCAGGCAAAGAAGCCCATCTTGGTCGGACCGATCCGCCACAACCTCGAAGCGTTCGGCGTCGCGATCCTTGCGGCCGTGCTGCTCAAGTGGTTCTGCATCGAGGCCTACCAGATCCCGACGTCGTCGATGCAACCGACCCTGATGGGCAGCGTCGAAGCCAACGTGCACGACCGCATCCTGGTCAACAAGTTGATCCAGACGTTCCGCGACCCGAAGCGCTGGGACATCACGGTCTTCAAGTACCCGCTGCAAAAGAACCAGAACTACGTCAAGCGCATCGTCGGCATGCCGGGCGACCGACTCTACATCAGCGGCGGCAACGTCTATCAGGTCGAAGGTGACGGCGAAAACCGCAAGTTCACCGTGCTGCGCAAGCCGGACGACCTGCAAGAGGAGACGTGGAAGAACGTCTACCCGCAGCGTCGCAACACGCGCGCCGAGACCAAGTCGTTGCCGCAAGTGTTTGGCGCATCACCAAGCCGGGCCGTGGACGAAATCGAAGGTGGCTTCACGCTCGAGACCAACGGCAAGACAGCCTTCCTGTACTTCCGAGACGAAACCGACGGCGGCATGGTCGACCGTGTCTGGGATGGCTACCCGGTCGACGTGGCGCGGCCGATGCGCGAGCAAGAAGCCGCCAACGGCTTCCTGGTCAACCAGAACCGCCCGCAAGAAATCGTGCCAGACGTTCGCCTTGGCTGCGTCGTATCGATCGAAAAGGCTCTCAAAGAGTTCTCGCTGGCCATCGAAGTCGTGCGCCCAGAACATGAAAAATACACCTACGCATTCGCCGTGCGCGGTGGCAAGGGTGTGCTCGAGGTGCGCGGCGCCGACAAGAGCATCGTGCTCGGCAAGTCCGATGAGTTCGACGTCGCCCTGACTCCTGGCACGCCCACGCAACTGTCGTTCGCACACGTCGACGAGCAACTGATTGCGTGGCAAGACGGCACCGAACTGCAACGCTTCGAGAGTGCCCAATGGAGCTGCCGCGAAGGCTGCGCCATCCCGTTCAGCAACCCGTTTACCGCCCCGAGCGATCGCAAGGTCAGCCCGCAGTTCCGATGCACCGGTGGCGGCAAGGTCACGCTGACCGAAGTGCGCATCGACCGAGACCAACACTACACGCGCGAAACGGCACCCGAGATCATCGACGTGCCCGAAGGCCACTACTACATGATGGGCGACAACACGCTGCAGTCGATCGACTCGCGTGGCTGGACGGCCATCACGATCGGCGTCGACAAGGATCTCAACATCGTGCCGCTCGACAGCCCCGACTGCGTGCGCCAGATCCGTGGCAACAAGCGCGCGATGGACCTCAGCGGCGCGCCCGATCGGGACGAGACGCCAATCGCACTGCCCGACCAGAACACGATCATCATGATCGATGAGTTCGGTGAGATCCTGCGACTCAAGGGGCAGCCAGGCTCGAACTGGGGTGGCAACGACGTCACGTTCCGCAACCCCAACGCTGATCCCGGCGACCCGAACGCCGAGTGGAGCGCGCTCGACACGACCAACACCAAGGGCATCTCGTTCGTACCACGGTCCGACATTCAGGGACGCGCGTTGATGGTGTTCTACCCATCGCGCCCGTTCAGCTGGCTCACCGGCAACAACTGGCCGGACCGCTTCGGCTTCGTTCGGTAGAAGCAGTTCGGCAGAAGTCGTTCGGCAGGCTTGTCTCGTAGACCTCGCTCGGCAGGGTTCGCTCGGCAGGGTTGGCTCGGCAGGGCCAGTGCGACGGCTTCGTGAGGCAGTCGCTGACAGAGCGCCAAACGCGGCAAACTTGCAGATCGCGCCCAACGCGCGTGCTGCAGCCGCGGACCACGTCACAACCGTGACCACAACGCACCGCCAGGCTAAGTCAAGGCGCGCTTCGCGGGCCAAAGCTCAGCATCGCTCTTCGAAATCTGCCAGCCGCTCTAAACCGCTCCGCACCTCCGGACGTTTACCAGGCGGAGCCGCACACGCTGCCCCCACCCCATAGCCATGATCAAGCCCAAGCAGCTAGTTGCCACGGCGCTCGCAGCAGCATTCGCAGCGATTTCTCCCGCAGTGACGCAAGCGCCTGCAACGGCACAGGAGCAAGCTCCGAGCAAGCCCGTAACAGAAGCCGGACGCCATGCGCTGCTGAAGTTGATCGGCGAGTTCGACCCGCTCGACACCAGCAAGCTGCAACTCGTCCGGGTAGACACACTCACCGACAACTGGGTTGCCCATCGCTATGGCTGGGTGATAAAGCACGCCGGCAAGCAGTACGACCTTCGCTACATCGACCTCGGTCGTGGTTCGGTTACCACGAGTCCGCGACTGCGGGTGGCCAACGTTCGCTTACGCGACGCCATCGACGCGGTGCGCGCGCAACTGCTCAAGTTAAACGATCGGAAGACACGCACGTGGTTCTTCCCATCACCTACCGACCCGATGCACCCACGCAGCCTTGCACTGGTTCTGGCGCGGGCGTGTGAACAGCGCGGCATGCACGACGCCAAGCAAGAACTGCTCGGCATGATGGGCGAGCAACGCCAATACCTGGCGCGAGACCTGGGCAGGCGCGTGGTCATGAACATGTGCGACCCTCAGATCTCCTGGCAACAGCTGTTGCAACAGCGCCAGCTCGTAAACATGTCGTTCGCAGCGCCACGCACAGGAGTTCACCGGCACGAGCTGAGCATCTTCGAGAATGTGATCGCCGACCTCAACGACAAGCAGACCCCGGAAGCAAAGCGCTTGCTGATCGATGACCCCTGGCTCGACGGCAACGTCGCGTTCGACTCGGGACAAATGCTCTCGCCACAGCCCGAGCCACAAGGAACCGACCGACCCCTCAACGCGCTGTTCGCCAAAGGCATGGCAGCCGTGCCCGAACTGATCGCACTGCTCGGCGACCCGACGGCCACCCGAAGCTTGAACTGGACCACCAAGTTCGGCGGCATATTTTCGCCCAACGCGGTCCATGACCAAGCGCATGCCGCCCTACAACAGATCGCAGGCCATTCTCCAGAAGGCACACGATCGACCAGGACATGCAAAGCAGCGTGGCAGGTGTGGTATGCCGCTGCAAAGGACGGCGACGCGCGCAAGATGGCCGAAGACAGGCTCGAACACCTCCGCCGCGACTCGGTACGGCACTACCTGTCGCAGTGGCCGGACGGCATCACGCATGTGCTGGCGCTCGCCGAAGCGTGGCCGCACCGAATGCCACCGACCGAAGTTGCGAGCACGCTGCTAGCGGACCCGCGGTTCCAGAAACTGCCACGGGTCCAGGACCTGGCAATGCGCTGCTTCAATGGCCCGATGCACGAACCATGGCGAGCTGGGTTTGCGGCCAAGATGCTCGAAGCCGGCGTGCCCGGCGCCTTGAAAGCTGTGCGCAAGACATGGACGGACCGCCACCTGTCCCAACTGAAGCCGCCACCAACGCACTACCTCGACGAAGCATGCGTCAACCTTCGCATGCTGATGCTGCATGGCAACGCAGACGATTGGCAAACGATTCGCGCGAGCAACGAGTTCTACGAAGTCCGCCAACGCTGTTCACTCGTGCTGCTCACCCACCCGGACCTACTTGTGCAAGCCGACCTGCGCAATCCAGCCCGAAGCGAGGTACTCGTGGCAGCACAAGAAACCCTGGCGCAGATGCTGCTCGACACCACGCAATTCCTCGAGCAACGCGGCGTCCCGTCACCTTCGGGTCCATTCCAGATTCACGGCGTTGCCTGCGCGGATGCGGCAGCCACCGCGCTCTGCAACTTGCAACCTGCAGCCTTCCACTACCAGCTGTTACCGGCGCGGCACGAACGCCACCAACAGCTGGCGACGCTGCGCCAACAGATCGGTCGCTAGCCACTCGTCGCGAACCAGCTCAGAACACTTGTCCTGGCCGAGCACGCCACAGGGCGGCGCCGAGGCACGCGGACAAGCCTTTTGCGCAACAGCCATCGCCACGCAACGAGTTTTGCCCGGCGTCGGCACGTTCTTGCCAGCCCCGACTACACAGGGTGACACCGCACGAACCGGGCAAGTTTGGCGAACGAAGGTTCGCGTCGCACCGGGTCGGGCGTAACGTCGCGGGTGCCACGAGCACGCCTCGGCAGAATCACCGCGCGCCGACGCACCCGCCACAACCGCCAACATCGCAGTGACCGAACTCGACGCAACTCCAGACATCCTCGTGCCTGACGAGAAGCAGGCCGAAGAGATCCTCTACACCGACAGCCTGGTCAAGTCGTACCGCGGCCGCAGGGTCGTCGATCAGGTCAGCTTGAGCGTTCGCGAAGGCGAGATTGTCGGCCTGCTAGGCCCCAACGGTGCCGGCAAGACCACGACGTTCCGCATGGTGGTCGGCATGGTCACGCCCGACAGCGGCAAGGTCATGCTCAACGGTGAAGACGTCACCAAGCAGCCGATGTATCGCCGCGCACGCCGAGGCCTCGGCTACCTCGCGCAGCAGGAGTCGGTCTTCAAGAAGATGTCCGCGATCGACAACATTCGCTGCGTGCTGGAAGCGCGCGGCATGAAGCGCGCGCAACGCGAAGAAACCGCGCGCGAACTGATGCAAGACCTGCAGCTGATGCACGTCGCCGACTCGATCGCCGAGACCATGTCGGGTGGCGAGAAGCGCCGTCTGGAAATCGCTCGCGCCTTGGCAACCGAACCGAGACTGCTACTGCTCGACGAACCGTTCGCCGGCGTCGATCCAATCACCGTCGAAGAGATCCAACAAATCCTCGCGGCACTGGCACGTTCGGGCATTGCGATCTTGATCACCGAGCACAACGTCATCGCGACGCTGCGCATCACCCACCGCGCCTACATCATCAATGCCGGCAAGGTGATCGCGAACGGCGACGCACAATCGATCGTCGCGGATGAACAGGTCCGACGGGTCTACCTGGGCAGTTCGTTCGGCGAAGGCATCACCGAAGAGGAAGAGCGCGGCCTCGAACTCGACTAGTCGAGTGTGGCGCTGCCGCCGCGGGTCGCGGCGAACCACGCGACGGCCAGGCTGGCCTGCAGGGCTCGCAGTACAAGAAGACAGCCGGATCGAACCGGCTATCTCCCGCGGAGTTGCCCCCACTACTGCAAAGGAAGCGTGCTAGCCGACGGCGGCCATGAAGGTACCATCGGCGCCGGAAATGCCCGGCTGGTGTGTGCTTAGGCGGCGCGCTTGGCGCCACTCATGCGGCGAGTTGCTGCCCTTCGCCACGGCCGGCGCGCTTGGCGCCAGACCGATTGCTTATTGCAACAGCTGCAGGGCAGCCTGCGGTTGCTGGTTGGCCTGCGACAAGATCGAAATCGACGCCTGCTGCAGGATGTTGTTTCGAGTCATTTGCGCCGTTTCATAGGCAACATCGACGTCGCGGATACGACTCTCGGCAGCAGTCAGCGATTCCGCTGCAACCCCGAGGTTTGCGATGGTCGACTGCAATCGGTTCTGCAGCGAGCCGAAGCGACCGCGAAGCTGCGCGACACTGCCAATCGCCCCGTCGATCTGCGAGATCGCCAAGCTGGTGTTGCCACCCGAGCCGACGTCAACCGTCGACAAGCCAAGCGAAGTAGACAGCGATGGCGTCAAGGAAACATTGAGCTGGTCAATGCCGGCCGTTGAGTTGATACCCACCTGGAAGGTCACCGAGCTCGCCGAGCCGTCCAACAGGCGAACGCCATTGAACTCCGTCGACTGGGCAATCCGGTTGATCTCATTGACGAGGCTACCGAACTCTTCCGCAATCGTCTCTTTGTCAGCTGCGGACGAGGAACCATTGGCCGATTGAATGGCCAGTTCCCTCAGTCGCACCAGGATGTTGCTGACCTCGTTGAGCGCTCCTTCGCCGACCTGAACCAGCGAGATGCCGTCATTGGCATTCCGTGAGGCCTGACCCAGCGAGCGAACCTGCGAACGCAAGCGCTCGGAGATTGCGAGTCCA
>CAXBFC010000115.1:0-18730 GCA_963974725.1 uncultured bacterium
GCGTGGGGCGCCGGCGATTGGTGAGTTGGTGATGGTTGAGCCTTGGCTTGGCCGCAAGCCGACTGAGCGCACCATCGTCAAGTTGCTGCACGATCGCCGTAACCTCTACATCAGCATCTGGTGTGAGCAGGATCCGAGCACGGTGCGCAACAGCCAACGTGTTCGCGATGCCCGATTGGACCCGGACGATCGCATCGAGTTGATGTTCGATCCGTTCGAGAATCGGCGCACGGCGTACTTCTTCCAGGTCGGCGCTGGCGGTTCGCTCGGCGACGCGCTGGTGTCGGCGAACGGTTCGCGGTTTAGCAAGCCATGGGATGCGATCTGGCAGGCGCAGGCGCGCAAGACCGACGATGGTTGGGCGTGTGAGATCGCGATCCCGTTTCGCAGCATCCCGCGCAAGAAGGGCGCGCGGTCGTGGGGCTTCAACCTGAAGCGTTACTTGCGTGACCGCAACGAGGAGTACCAATGGGCCAATCCGAGCCAGGCGGTGCCGTTCTTCCGCATCAGTGAGTTCGGCACAGTTGACGGCATTGGCGATGTCGATGGCGGCATTGGCCTGGAAGTCGTGCCGTATGTTGCGGCTGGGCTGTCGCGCGATCGCACGGCCAGCGACGACGGCTGGGAGTTCGATCCCGACATGGGTGGCGAGATCTACTATCGCGTCACGCCGTCGATGACCTTCGCGACGACGTTGCTGACGGACTTTGCGCAGACCGAGAGCGACAGTCGCCAGATCAACCTCAACCGCTTCCCGCTGTTCTTCCCGGAGAAGCGTGACTTCTTCCTCGACGGCGAGAGCTACTACAACTTTGGCTCGCAGTCCGCCGGGGGCACGCGCTTCCTGCCGTACTTCTCGCGTCGCATTGGCCTCAGCGGCGGCAATCCCGTACCCATTCTGTGGGGCATGAAGATGCAGGGCGAAGTGGGGCCGTTCGAAGTGGGATTGCTGGATGCACAAGTGGATGGCACTTCGACGACTGCCGAAGAGAACCTGGCGGTGGCGCGCGTCAAGTACGCTCTAGGCGAGCAAACGTTCGTCGGTTTGATTTCGACCAATGGCAATCCGGTGAGCACTGGTGCCAACACCGTTGCCGGCATCGATTTCTACCATCGCATTCCCGAGTTTGTCGGGGACATGGATCTTCAGATCTCGATCGATGCCCTTGGCTCGACTGGGGAAGCTGCCAACGACGATGGCGAGAGCTTTGGTGTCGACCTGCAGGCGCGTGGTCAGGTGTGGAGCGTGCAGACTGGCACGCGCTGGGTCTCGAACGACTTCTCGCCGGCGCTCGGCTTCGTGTCACGCCGCGGGATCCGTCAGTCGGAGCTCGAAGTCGGCTTTCGTCCGCGCGCCGCAGAAGGCAGCGTCATTCGCCGTTACGTGTTCGAAGTCACGGGTCGCCGCGCAGAAGAATGGGAAGGCGCGCCGCAGAGCGTCAGCTGGCAAATCGACCAACTCGGTTTGGAGTTCCAGAACGGGGATGAGGTTTCCCTGTTCTTCAGTCGTCGATTCGAGCGCGTCGACACGCAGTTTGAATTGTTCGACAACACGACGCCGGTCTTCGTCGGCGACTACTGGCAGACGCGTTCTGGCTTTCGCTACGAGGCGAATGAGGGGCGCCCCGTAAGCGGCAACGCGAGCGTCTTCTACGGCGACTTCTGGGATGGTCACAGCACCAGTCTCCGGGGGGATGTCGATTGGCGGGCGTCGCCGCTGCTGCAGATGGGGGTTGGCTACCGCTCGACCATTGCCGACCTCGGTCCGGGCCGCGAGTTCACCACGCAGATTGGTTCGGGCACGCTCGATCTGTTCTTCTCGCCGGAACTGAGCCTGCGTAACCTGCTGCAATACGACAACGAGTCCAACGGCATTGGCTGGCAGAGCCGGTTGCGCTGGATCTACTCGCCCGGCTGCGACTTCTTCCTGGTGTTTGGCTCCAACTGGCAGCGCAGCCGCGATCCTCTGACGCGCGAAGCGTCGATTGTGCCGACTGAGCAGGCGCTCAATTTCAAGGTCGCGCACACGGTCCGGTTCTGAGATTGCGTCGCCTTGGCGTCCCGATCGCCTGATTCGTCGCTCCGAACGGGTGTTGCCGGCCACGTTCCGTGGACTAGGGGAGTTACTGCCCCGGATCTCGCCGAACTGGACCCTCTGCCGCTCTCGGCGGGGCGCAATCCGCTACACTTCCTTCGGATTTGGTGGCTTCGGCCCAAACCTCACTATGCGCGCATTCCTTCTGACGTGTTTCTTCGTGGCGACCGCCGCGGCTCAAACCACCACCGTCACGGTTCCCAACCTGCCGGCTCCGGTCAACATTGACCGGCCATTCGCCGGTGGCATTGGACGTTACCAGCAGTGGTACAACACCAACGGTTTCAACGCGATCAGCGAGCCGATGCGGTTCGATCAGATCGAGTTCTTGTCCGGAACCAGCAATGGCGTCGCGCCTCAGCCGATCACGATCAACTGCGAAGTGCGCATGGGGCACGGCAAGTTCTCTGGTGTCTTCGGCTTGTTCGACAGCAACTGGGATAGCCCGCCGGTCATTGTCGCGCCGACCGCGAACCGCAACCTGACGGTGACGCCTGCTGGCACGGCGTGCATGACGATTCCGTTCACCAACCAGTTCACCTGGGACCGGGTGCACCCGATCCTGATCGAGATCCGGATCTTCGGCAACAACCAACAAAGCCAGCCCTTCCTGTTCAACACCCAAGGAACGACGTCGTCGCTCGGCTTGACCTCACGCGTGTATGCGGCGGCCAATGCCGGAGCCACGTCCGGTCAGGTTCAGCAAGGTGTTGGCATGATTACCCGCATGCGTGCCCGCCAGGGCGCGATGATCGAATACGGCACGGGTTGCCCGGGCGAAGGTGGTTTCATCCCGAAGGGCACGGCGAACCTCGCGTGGCCCGGCGTGATGTGGACGCAGCAGTTGACCAACGCCCCTTCCCAGCGCACGGCGTTCTGGGTGATCGGCGATACCAGCGCGGCTCCGTATCCGCTGGATCTGACCTCGCTGCTCGGCTTGGGCCCGTCAGGCTGCATGCTGCGCACCAACCCGGTCAACGCGATCACCGCGATGACCGTTGGCGGTGGCGCTGGATCCGGCGTTGCGACCCTGCCAATTCAGTTGCCGGGCATCGGCGGCTACGAAGGCTTCTACGTGTTCACGCAGTGGGTCGTGTTTGACCCGTTGGCCCCGAACGGCACCCTCGCGGTGACGCCCGGGCTTTGGACCATCGTCGCCCCAATCGGCGGCTAATCGCGCGGAGTCGGACTGTTGGTGCGCGGCCCGTGAGCGGGGACCGCGCCCCGTCCTGCAGGTGGCGTCCCGCAGGTGGCTCCCCGAAGAGGGTGGCCGAAGGGATTGGCCGAAAGTGGCCCCCCGACAGGGGTTGGCCGCACTGTTAGGCCCTACGGAGACCTTGGGGTCCTTTGGGCTTGCCCGGACGAGCGCACTGTCGCTGTTCCGAAACTCCGGCAACATCGGATGTAGCAGTTTTCCCGAATCGCAAGAAATCGCGGAGCTTCCTCTACTACCGGAGTAGTTGCAGCCGAACTACTCAGGTAGTAGAGAAAGCTCATGCAAGGACCGAAGAACCTAGGCGATTTGCAGCTGGCCATCCTCCGCGCCCTCTGGGAACGCGGCGAGGCGCCAGTTTCCGTGGTGCACGATGCGCTCAGTGACCGGGGTCTCGCGCTGACCACGATCGCGACGATGCTGCGCAAGATGGAGGAGAAGGGGCTCGTCGCACACCGCGATCAGGGGCGCCAGTTCCTCTACCGCTCGGAAGTCGATCCGGACGTCGTGCACAAGAACCTCGTCGGGGATCTGGTCACGCGCCTGTTTGACGGCGACCCGATGGCGCTGGTCAACCACTTGCTGCGCGCCGGCGACATCGACCTTGGCGAACTGGAAGATCTTCGCAAGGCCGTCGCCATGGCTGAGGGCAAGCAGCCCAAGGCAGCGGATCCCGGAGCGGCTGCGAAGGGTCTTGCGCCCAACGAGCCCGAACAGAACGGAGGCAACTCGTGATCGCCTTTTCACTCGAGACCCTACTCCAGACCTCACTCCAGACCCTCGACGAGCAGTTGCGGCCGCTGGCTGGCTGGCTTGGAACGTTCGCGCTGCATTCCACGATCGCACTTGGCTTCACGTGCCTGTTCGTGCGCATGCGTCGCCAGCGATCGTTGGGGCTACAGGACATGCTGTTGCGCCAGGCGCTGTGGTTGCCGTTGCTGAGTGCGACGCTGCAATACGCCTTCTTCGGCAGCATGTGGGACGGCTTGATGGCGCAACCGGTCGTGACCGTCGACGAACTGGCGCCGCTGGCTTCGATGCTGTCCGAGGCCGAAGCCGAAGCCAGCATGGTCGCAGTCGAAACGATCCCTGGCACGCCGTGGGCCACCATCGTGGTGGGCATCGCGGCTGTCTGTTCGCTGCTCGGCTTCACCTGGTTGTGGCGCACGTGGCGTCGCTTGTCGCGCCTGCTCGCGACGCGTTGCCCCGAAACCGACGCCCGCGTTTTGTCATCGGCAGCGACGATGGCGACGCATCTGGGGCTGCGGCAATCCCCGCACATCAGTCGCGTGCAAGGCTTGAGCACTCCGATCGCCTTTGGCTTCTTGCGACCTGAAATCTGCCTGCCGGCACGCGCTTCGGCGCTCGATGATGCGTCGCTGCGGGCCATGCTTGGCCACGAACTGGCGCACTTACGTCGAACGGATCCGGCCTGGATGTGGCTCGGAGCTTGGATCCAAGCGCTGTTCCCGTGGCAGCTGCTATTCGTGTCGACGCGGCGTGAATGGTCGCGCGTAGTCGAACTGCGTTGCGATGCCGAAGCCGCGCATCACACCAGCCCAACCGCGGTTGCCAGGTGCCTCATTGAAGTCGCCGAATGGCTGCGACCACAACCGGCGCCGTCGATGGTTGCCCTCGGCATGGCGGCACGGCCGTCGGCCTTGCGCGAGCGCGTCGAGGCTGCGCTGGGTTGCTCGGAGCCGTTGCCAAGCAAGCGCTTTGCTGCTGGTGGTATGGCCGTGCTGTCGTTGGCGACGATGACGATGGCGGCGCCCGGCGTCAGCGATCAGGTCGTCACCGCACTGACCGCCGACGAGTTCCGCGTGGCCTTCACTGGCCAGGCCCCCGACGCAAGCCGGCGGCTTCAGCCGTTCGTGGCGATGGTCGAACAGGAGTATAGCGCCCTTGTCATGGAGGCCAGAACGCTTCAGGCGACCCTCGCGGCGAGCCTGCTTCCCCAGTCCAACATCGCGGAATTGCAGTCCCGACTGCAGCTTCGCCTATCCCGTCTTTCGCAGTTGCGCGCTCGCCTGTTGGCCCGCGTCAGCCGCGATTCGTCATCCAATCGTTAGTCCGCCAGAGGAGAAACCTATGACCCCGAAGTTGATTCGTATCGTTGCGGCAGCGTGCCTCGCTGCCTCTCTATTGCCCGCTCAAGAAGTGCGAGAAGTCATTGTGCGCCAAAAAGCGGACAAGGCCAAATCGTCGAGCAAAGCGTCCAGCATATCGGCCAAGAAGATGAAGGCGATCATCGAGGAGTTGAGTAGCGGTGAGCTGTCTTCAGCCGAACGCGCGAAGCTCAAGAAAACGCTGATGAAGATGCTCGGCGACGTTTCGGGCAAGCCGACATCGATCACGTTCGACGCTCCGGCGAAGCGGGATGCCGTTGCCGAAGCAAAGCCGACGGGGATCCGTTGGCACGTTGCGGAAGGCAAGGAAGGCAAGGAAGGCAAGAAGGATGGCAAGGTCAAGGCGACCTATGCTTGGGTCGAGGATGTCGAGTCGGCCCACGACCATGGCCATGGCCACGAAAAAGGCGAGCACGGTGAGGAGCACAGCAACAAGGCTGAGTACGGCGCCAAGCGCGATGCGATCATTGCCGAGCTAAACAAGTCTCTGTCGCGCGGCCACGGAGCTGGTGGCGGGGTGGGTGGCCTGCATGAGGCGCACGGTGTCGAACGCAAGGCGCGCGCGATTGCTGGCCTGCCTCGCCCGGATGGCGAGCATGACGCCATCGCCTTCGTGCGCAAGTCCAAGGACGGCGACGGCAAGACGATTCGCTGGCTGAAGACGTCGAAGCAGGACCAAGGCAAAGCCAAGAAGGCGAAGAGCGGCGACCTTGCGACTCGCGCCAAGCAACTGCGCGTGCGTTTGGACAAGCCGGAAGGTGCCGCGGGCGGGCTTGCCTACGTCTTCGATACCGAGCAAGAACCCGTTGGCAAGAGCGTGCGTTTGCTGATGGCCCAGAAGGCCTACGAGAAGGCCAAGAAGGCCTATGCCGAAGCCAAGAAGGCGCACGGCAAGGCTGCCACGGTCGAAGGCCGATATGGCTTCGTCGAGCTCGATGACGTGACCGAATCTCACGGTGACAAGGGCACGATTCGCTACGTTCGCACGCGCGACGCGAAGCAAGATCCAAAGAAGGTCAAGGTCAAGGCGAAAGCCAAGGGCGAGAATGTCTTTGAGTACCTGCTCGAGAACGGCGAGCCGATCCAGCTCAAGCTGGGTTCCGAGGTGATCGAGTACCTCCCGCAAGTCAACGGCGAAGATGTTCGCATCTTCCTGCGCGGCAAGGACGGCAAGTTGAAGGCGAGCCGGAAGAAGTCCGACGGCTTCACGTTCGAGACGAAGACTGACGAGAAGGGCCGATTCGAAGTCGAATCGTTCATGTTCGATGAGGGGGGCGCTCAGGGGTCCTTCACGTTCCGCAAGCCGAAGTCGGCCAAGCAAACCAAGAACACGTGGAAGTTCGAAGAAGGGGCGAAAGGCGAATGGAATGCTCCGAAGGCCAAGAAGCCGGGCAAGCAAGCCAAGGGCTCGTTCTTCTTTGGTACTCGTAGCGATGCCAGTAAGGACGACAGCGGCGAGCGCGATGTCCTGCTCAAGCTAAAGAGCAAGGGCGACCAGGAAGGATTCTGGGTCGTCGATGGCAAGGACAGCAAGCGAGCTGGCGCGTGGGTCACCCACATCCCCAGCATCGAGAAGGATGTGCTCCTGAAGCTGCTACACAGCGATGGCGACGATCGAGAGATCCGAACCGTGCTGAAGATGATCGACGGTAAAGACAGCAGCGCGAAGGGCACGAAGCACGATGGCCTGCTGTTCGGCGTTCACGCTCCTCACGCCCATGGTCACGACGTCGAAGTGGTTGTCGAAGAGCGTGAAGCGGAGGAGGAAGAGGAAGAGACTGAAGAGGGCGGCAACGACGAAGTGCTCGAGATGATCGAGGAGATGCGCGTTGAGATGCGGGAACTCCGTTCGATGATGCAGGAGATCCGCAACAGCCTGCGTTCGAACCGTGCCAGCAGCAACTCGGCTCGGCGCGTTCGCACAGGTCGTCAGTTGCCGCCCGCAGTTCGCAACGAAGAGACCGCGAAGGTTCGCGTGCGTCGCAGCGAGACTCGCTAGCCCCGGTCGGCTATTTGCCGGCCGCGACTTCCTCTTCGGTCACATTGCGACCGAAGGGGTTGTCTTCGCCGCGGCGGACGCGGCCGAGAACCACCCGAGCAAACTTGTTGTCAGGGTTCTTTTCGACGGCGCGCTCCAGCCAGGCGATCGCCTTCTGGCGCTTGCTTTGCAGGTAGTTCGCCATCGCGGCAAACACCGCCGGCCGCTCGTCGCCGTCGGCCTTGTCCGCAAACTCGAAATGCTCAAGCGCCTTTTCCGGGTCGTTGCCGAGCCACTTCGGAGCGAACAACTTGCGCAGGCCGAGGGCGGTATGGAGTTGCGGGTCGTTGGCGATGCGTTGATGAGCCACTTCGAGTGCCTCGCCGATCTTGCCGTTCCAAGCGAGCGCCGACTGCCAGCCAGTGATGTGTTGGCTCATCAAGCCTGCTTCAATGCGGAACAGCTCGCCGGTTTCATCACCGAGCTCACGGGCTTTCGCTACCGCTTCGAGTCCGGCCTTGAGATCGCCGGCGAAGTCGGTTGGAAGCTCTTCGAAGGTCGGCTCGCCGGGAGCCATGCCGCGCAGATGGGTTCGCGTCAGGGCACGTTCGAGATAGGCCTCGGCCAAGTGGTGCCAGACGGCTTTGTCTGGCTTGGCCGCGACTTGCGCTTGGAACGCTTCGATGCAGCGATCGAGTGCGGCGACCGAGCAAGCCATGCGGGCTTTGCGAAGTTGTTCCGCTGTCTCCGTGGCCGCAGCCTTCGTGGGGGCGGGGCCGCCCTTGGGGATGACGACGGTGGTGTTGCCGGCAGACAGTTGGGACCAGGCAGTAAGCCCGATGCCAACGAGGCACGCGGCACAGAGGATGGGGACGAGGCGGCTCATTGAGGCGGTAGCAGGAGTTCGATCGGGTGGCGAACGGGAACGTTGTGGCCGCTACGTCGCATGTGGCTGTCGATTTGCATCATGCAGCCAGGATTTCCGGTGACGATCATATCAGGCGAGCAATCGTGTAGGTGGGCTGCCTTGGTCTGGCCGATTTCGGCCGCAAGTTTGGGCTGCAGCATGTTGTAGATGCCGGCGGAACCACAGCAGTCATCGCTCTTTGTGGGGCTTACCAGGTCGATGCCCGGCACTTGCTGCAGGAGTTCGCGCGGTTGGCTGCTCACTCCCTGACCGTGGCAGAGGTGGCACGGATCGTCGTAGGCGACCCGAGCATTCTGCTGTGCCGGGGTGGCGGTCAGTCCCTCGGCCGCCAGGAACTCACTGATGTCGCGACATTTCGCCGCGAACGCCTTGCCGTCTTCGGTGCCGAGCAGGTGGTCGTATTCCTTCAGCGCGCAACCGCAGCCGGCAGAGTTGTTGAGCACGATGTCGTCGTCGGCGAACGCGCGCACGTTTTCGGCGGCGAGGCTCCTGGCGCGCTCCGGTTGCCCGGCGTGGACCAGCAGAGCGCCGCAGCAACGCTGGCTTGGGGGGATGTGGACTTCGAAGCCGTTCGCGAGCAGCACCGTGAGCGTGGCGCGATTGACCCGGCCAAACATTGGCTCCATGACGCAGCCGGTAAACAACGCAACCCGAACGTTCCTCAGCTTGGTGCCAGCCGGCGGCGTGTGAAGTCCCGTTCGCAACGGTCGCCGTTCGGCCGCGGGTGGCACGGGCGGGGCGATCATCGCCATGGCAGCCGGCAGCAATCGCAGCTTGGTTGCGAGCCAGCGCAGACCGAGGCATTCGGCGGCACGCAGTAGCCAGAACATCGCGCGCAGGCGCCGCTGTCTGGCGACCACGTGCCACAGCAGAGTGCGCGTCAGCCAAGCGGCGATGCCGCGTTTGGGGTTGGCCCGTTCGAGCTCGGCGCGCGTCGTTTCGAGGATCTCGCCGTAGCGAACGCCGGACGGGCACGCCGTTTCACAGGCGCGGCAGTCGAGGCAGCGATCGAGGAACGGGCGAATCGACTCAGGGTCTTCGACGCGTCCTTCGGCGAGAGCGCGCATCAAGTAGATGCGGCCACGCGGCGAGTCTGCTTCGACACCGAGCACTTGGTGCGTCGGGCAATGCGGTAGGCATAGGCCACAGTGCACACAGTCGAGCGTGCGCGTGTAGCTTGTGACCAGCGAATCAGACGAGGATGCCATCGGGATCGAGTGCGTGTTTGAGGCCGTCGGCAAGTCGTTGCTCGCCTGGGTCGGTGGGGGTGGACCGGCCGCGGCGGCGGTCTGCGCCGAGCAACACGGTGGCCGAAATGTTGGCTTGCGGCATGGCTTCCAGAGCCGCGTCGGTTGCCGGGCAGTCGGGGGTCGCGGTTTCAAACCGACCGCCGCCCAGCCAGACGAGCGGTGCGCCATCTGGCAGGGCACTGAGCAGTGCTGGCAGCGCACTTGGTAGGGCGTTGCCGGTCAGGACTTCTTCGCCACTGTTGACGGCGGATTCGACGTGGAAGTTGCTAGGGCGTTCGCAAGCCACCAGCCGATGCCGTTTGCACAGGGCCGTCGTGTGCACCGAGCGACCGGTGACGCGGCCGCACACGGCAAAACTGCCGTCTCGTTCGCGGCGAAGTTGCAGCACGGTCGGAGGTTCGGCCTCGCTGCGAAGCGCGTGCAGTAGCTGCAGGGCAAGGTCACGTTCGAGTTCGCGATTGGCGAACCACTGCTCCGCTCGTGGTCGCGGCTTCAGGCGAAGATGCAGTCGGGTCGCGATGAATAGTCGCCCGCTGCTGCCGACCAGTAACTTGTGCACGTCGAAGCCGGCGACGCTCTTGACCACGCGGGCGCCCGACTTGAACGAGGTGCCGTCGGCGAGCAAGGCGTGCATACCGAGCAGCAGGTTGCGTGGGCCAGGGTATCCGGCAGCTGCTGCGCCAAACGGGTCCGTTGCGAACAGGCCACCAATGGTGCCGTCGCCGAGGCAGGGCAATTCGAGGTCGTGTTCCAGCAGTGCCGCATCCAGTTCGCTGCGTGGCACGCCGCACTCGACCGTGCAAGTCTGGTCGCCAGCATCAAGCCGTTCGATGCGGTTGTGTTGGCTGAGATCCAGTGTTGTGGCCTCCGGGGCGACCGGCAGCGTTGGGGTTCGCGAGCCGCTGCCGGTCACGCGCACACGGCCTGGCTTGGATCGCAACCATGCGGCGACATCGTCGAAGGTTTTCACGAAGTGGCCTCCGGTGGGGGGACTTCGTCGACATCGAGCACCTTGGCGACCATCTGTGGCCACTTGCTGACTTCGGCGCACGCGTTGCGCTGCGGCAGCACCTTGCCGGGATTGCAGCGACCGTCCGGATTGAACACCGCCCGCACGCGCGCCATGACGTCCAGGTCTTCTGGTTCGAACATCATCGAAACGTGGTCGAGCTTCTCGGTGCCGATGCCGTGTTCTCCGGTGATGCTGCCACCGAGGTCCATGCACAGTTGCAGGATCTCGTGGCCCGCGGCGATCGTGCGCGCGGTCGCGTCGGCGTCACGACCATCAAAGCTGATGTTCGGATGCAGGTTGCCGTCGCCGGCGTGAAACACGTTGGTCAAGTTGACGCCATGGCGTTTGCCGATCGCAGTGATCTTCTCGAGTGCCTCTTCGAGCTTGGTGCGCGGCACGACGCCATCGAGCACATAGAGATCGGTGTCAATGCGACCCATCGCGCCGAATGCACCCTTGCGACCCTTCCAAAGTCGCTTGCGTTCTACTGGGTCGGTTGCTTGCTCAACTTCAAGAGCGTCGTGGGCGGCGAAGATCGTGGCAATCTCGGCGGCGTCTTCGACCACTACTTCGTGTGGCCCGTCGAGTTCGACTAGCAATACGGCGGTGGCGTTCTCGGGATAGCCAGCGCGATAGATTGAGGCTTCGACCGCGCGGATGGTGGCCTGATCGAGGATCTCTAACGCCGCAGGCACAAGACCCGCCCCGACAATGTCGCCGACGCTGCGGCAAGCAGCTGACATCGAATCGAACGACGCCAGCATGGTGCGCACTTCCTGTTGGTTGCGGCACAAGCGAACCGTGATTTCGGTAGCGATGCCGAACGTGCCTTCGCTGCCGCAAAACAGGCCGAGCACATCGATGCCGTTCGCGGCTCGCGGGCCGGTCGTGCTGCCGAGGTGGGCGAGTTCGCCGTCCGGTAGCACGATGGTTGCCGCCAACATGTGGTCGGTCGTCATGCCGTACTTGAAGCAGTGTGGGCCGCCGCTGTTCTCGGCGAGGTTGCCGCCGATCGTGCAGACCGACTGACTGCTCGGATCGGGCGCGTAGTGCAGCCCTAGTGGCGTGACCTCGGTAGTCAGATTGAGATTGACCACGCCTGGCTGCACGACTGCGAACAGGTCCTCTGTCGAGATCTGCAACACTTTGCGCATGCGCGCGCAGTCGACGATGACCGCGTCGCCGCCGGCGGTCGGGCCGCCCGACAAGCATGTTCCGGCTCCGCGCGGTACGAATGGCACGTTGGCAGCGTGCAGCAGCCTGAGCACGGCCTGCACTTCCGCCGTCGATTCTGGCAGGACAACGGCGCGCGGTTTCGATTTGTGGATCGTGAAACCATCACATTCCCAGGCAAGCAGAGCATCCCGCGTGTGCAGGACCCGATCCTTGCCAAGTAGCTGGGTCAGGTCGCGCTCGAGATTGCGGCTCGTGGCGGTCGAATTCATCCGCCGGCAGCATAGCTCGGAAATCCCGGATCAAGAACCTTACGGGTGATTGCCGATGTCAGAGTGTCTAGTCGTATGCCCGATCTACAGGTCAAAAAAGTCGTCGCAGTTTGCTTCCTGGAGTCAGCCAAGCTGGCCCTAGAACACGTAGGCGCCCACCGACTGAAGCTCTCCCAGGAGGGTGTCGAAGGATCGGAGGACCTGCTGCGCGTCTATGCGGATGTTCGGCGTCTGCGCGACTACCTGCAACGCAGCGTCAGTGGCTACCAGGATCTGGTCGTTCTCGACCTGTCCGAAGGCGATGCGTCGCTGTTGGTGGCATGTTGCCGCCGCTCTGTCGAGGCCATTGAAGTCCGCTTGGTCGATGGTGCCGTGCCGCCAGATGAGCAGCAGTGGCTCACCAGGAAGCGACAGGTGTTGGGTGACTGGGCCGTCGAAATGGCGACCAAGCCGCTGACCGAGTTGCCGTTGCCGCGACTGAGTCCGGTCATGGGCGTCGCAGTCCGCGGGTTGACCACCAAAATCCAGAACAAGATCTTCGGCGACGTCTCGACGCGCACGAAGTACGGTGCGCCCCAGAAGGATCCAGAGCACGATCTTGGCCACCCCAGCATGGCGCAAGGCATCGCGACGTTTGGTGAGACTCTGGCTGGAACGGCGCTCAACGATACCGGGGCGCCTACGAAGCAAAACTCGGGGGCCATGGCGGCTGCGACTGCGGCCGCGAATGCGATTTCGATTGCACGCGGCTCGGGTCAGCCGTCGCTGCCGCCGTTGATCGATAGGCACAAGATCCGCGACCCGCGGTTGCGCTCGTTGATCAGTGTCGACATGAACGCCTTCGATCGTTGCCAGCAGGAAGCGGACTTCCGCCTCGCAACCGTCTTGTTGGCGTCCATCCTCGAGTCCGCGATCTTGGATCACGCGATCCCGCGTCGCGCGGAATTGGAACTGACCGGCACGCCCGACACCTGGAACGTGCAGGAAGTTCTGTTGCTCGCGATGGACGATGCCGCGGAGCCCAAGGATCGCGCGCTGTCGTTCCACCTGTTCGCGTCGCGCAACCTGTTGCGTCCGGCGTTGCAGATGGTGACGCCTGCAGTGGTCACGGCGACCAGTTTCGAACGCCTGCACGAGTTTGCGACCCGCGCGGTGCACGCACTGGGCTTCGGAGCGCCGGCCAAGACTCTGCCGCCGGGTGCAATCAAGACCGAAGACCTGCCGCAATAGGCCGCGCAGTCGGTTCCTTGGCGCGATCGGCAGCTTGCGCCCCTGCCAGCGGCCCGCCGCATCTGGTGGTTTGCGAACGCCTGGTCCAAGCATCTGGACCATTTGCATGCAGTATTCCGTGTTCTAAGTGGGCAAGCTCACGGCATGTAAGCTGATGGCTTGCTTGCTAACTCGCGGACTGGCTAGTTAGCTGCGAGCCCGCCGTTCCGCTGTTCCTCCGATTTAATAGTAATCCGTTGCGCCTCTTTGCCATTAGCGATCTGCACCTGAGCCTCGGCGTTGACAAGCCGATGGACATCTTTGGCGAGCAATGGGTCGGCCATGCGGATCGCATGCGGGAAGCGTGGGACGAGATGGTCGGGCCCGACGATTGGGTTCTGGTTGGCGGCGATACTTCGTGGGGCCTCAACCTCAAGGAGGCGCAGCCGGACCTCGACTGGCTTTCGGATCGTCCTGGCCAGAAGGTCTTGATCAAAGGCAACCACTGCACTTGGTGGCAGTCGCGCGCCAAGGTCGAGCGGGCACTCGATTCGTCGGTACACTTGCTACAGAACAACGCCGTTCAGTTGGCGGATGGCACGGTCGTCGTCGGCACTCGCTTGTGGGATCCACCGGATGCTCCCTGGGCAGACGAGAAGGCCGCGAAGGTGTTTGCTCGCGAATTGGAGCGCTTCAAGTTGTCGATCGAAGCCGGCAAGAAGCTCGGTGGCTGCGATCCGGATGGGGCCCGCACGATTGCGTTGGTGCACTACCCGCCGCGCTACACCGATGGTCGTGAGACGGGAGCCGTGCCGCTGCTGAAGTTGGCACACGCCAAGGTCTGTGTCTACGGCCACCTGCACGGCAAGGATCACAAGTATGGCTTCCAGGGTGTTGCCGACGGCATTCGCTACTACCTCGCTTCGGTCGACGCGATCGACTTCCGCCCGATTCCGATTGAGTTGCCCGGAACGGCCCCGATTGCCCTGCCGGAAACTGAGCATCCCGAATCCAAGCAGCCTGAATCCAAGCAGCAATGAGTAGCAAACAGTCAGCATGCATTGGTTCCGCGGTTGGCCTCGCCTGTCTGTTGCTGGCTTCATGCCAGGGGGTTGCCGACGATGCGCTAGGTGACGGCCCGGTCGGCGAGGGCCTGGTAGCAGTTTCCGAGCCTGCTCCGGCCGGCGCCAAGGTTTGGTCGCGTCCGACGTGGCACGTCGGCGATACGTTCACCATGGTCCGCGGCGAACACATGCGCGGCACGTTCGCCGTGCAAGCGATCAAGGATGGCACCTATGTCGTCGACATGGGCAACGGCCGTTTGGTGCATCGCGATCAGGACCTCGGCAACCTTGGCGAATGGCGCGCCGAGACGGGCGAAGCGCAGCGTGTCATGAGTCCGGTCGACGTCCGCTACCACTGGCCGTTGTGGGTTGGCAAGCGTTGGCAGTGCGAGTTCGTCGATCGCGTGCGCAACGGCCAACCGGTCACGATGAGCGCCAGCTACGAAGTCGAAGGTCTCGATCGCGTCGAGGTGATTGCCGGCGCCTTCGATGCCTTGCGCATTCGCCGCACGCTCCGTCTGGTTGGAGCGGGTGCCAAGTTCCTGACCCGCACGCAGATGATCTGGTTTGCGCCCGATCCCGGCATTGAGGTTCGGCAACTGCTTGGCGACACGATGGTCGAGTTGGCCAGCTACGAGCCCGCCAAGTAACGCGCCAGCCAAGTGACGAGGCCCGCCATGTAGCGAAGGCCTGCCAGTCGCAGGGAACCAATCTCAGTGGGAACGAGCCGCTACTTTTCAGAACGCGTCCAGCGCGAACGATCCGAAAGCAGGGAATCGACCCAGCCATCGGGGTAGTCGATCTCGAGGTGGCGGAAGCCGGTGCCGTTGCCATCCCACGCGTCACCGAACCAGAAGTAGTATGGATCGGTAATCGTGAAATCGAGCGCCGTGGCACCGATGTGCAGCATCGGATAGACCGGTATGACCCACATCGCCGCATTGAGCCAGGGGCTGTTGACGTAGATCTTCTGATCCCAATCGTCGACGGAACGACTCAGTTGGTGGGGGCCGGCTGCGCAGCCAGTGAGCAGCAGGCCGAGGGCCATCGCGATGCCGATTCGCAGGGGTGAGCGCATGCGCTGACAGTATGCGATGGCCGTCGTCTGGTCAGCTGTCGACGCGGCTTTGGTTGCGCCTTAGCTGCGACAGCACGTTGCCGTTCAGGTCGACGGTGATGACGAAGATGCGGCCGCGACGATCTTTGGTGACCACGTGCCAGAACTCTTCCTGGACCGGTCCCGACACGATGGCGACCGAATCGACGAACGTGCCGCTGCTCAGAGCTGCGCCTAGCACATCCTGCGGGACCTTGGCGACCGGCACCGTGTGGGAGCGTTCCAGCACGTTGCCCAGCATGTCGACGAGCACCGAGCGCACGTGCGGGAAGGGCTCCTCGTAGCGTTTTTCGAGCCGGAAGCCCTCGCCCCGGGGGCCAATCTCGTGGGCGCAGAACTCCAGAACGCCGTCGGGGGCGATGGCTTCGGACGTCGTCCGCGCCAGCGCTGGGACCGCGTGGAAGTCGATCGGCACGGCTGTGCTGAGGAGCTTGTCGCCGGCAATCAACAGCCGCACGGCCTGATTCGGCTCTGCATCTGCAAGTAGAGAGGCCGACGAGGGGGTCGCAGTGCAGCCGGCAAGGCCGATCAGCCACAGACAGCACAATTGTCGCATGCCGCAACTGTGCAAAAGACGGGTCAGTACGGCAAGGAAGCGCATCTGCTCTTGATCCCAATTGCCCCCTGCCGACACTGCTTGCCTGAAAATGATCACACAATCCTTCCAGCAGCTCGTCGAGTCCCTCGCCAAGAAGTCGCCTACGCCGGGTGGTGGCGCCGCCGCCGCGATGGCTGGCTGTATGGGGACCTCGCTCTTCCTGATGACCGTGCGATTCTCGCAAGGCAAGAAGGCCAATGTCGATCGTGAGGGCGATCTGGCCCGGATCGAGGCCAAGTTGAACGATTCGTTGCAGCGTTTGATGCCGATGGCTGAGCGCGATTGCCGTTCGTTCGACATGGTTTCCGCAGCTTATGGCATGCCCAAGGAATCGGATGCCGAGAAGGCGCTGCGCAGCAAAGCCATCCAAGAAGCGATGGTTGGTGCGATGGTCGTGCCCGAAGAAACCCAGGTGATGATCCGCGATGTATTCGTCGCGATGGCTGAAATCGTTGACTGCATTGGCAAGCAAATCGCCAGTGACCTCGCGTCCGGGGCGGCTCTGCTGCTGGCCGCGTCCGAAGGTGCCTTCCTTAATGTTCGCATCAACGCGGCGTACCTGACCAACCGAGAGTTGGCCGAAAGCACGATGGCGCGCGCGACCTCGGTCCGCGACGAGATTCGTCACCACCAGGATGCGATCGCCGTGTCCGTTGACAGGATGCTCGGATGAGTAGGCGGCCTCCGTTGTTGTTGTGTGTGCTGGATGGGTTCGGCGAAGCGTCGAAGGGGCCGGGGAATGCGATCAGCCTGGCCGAACCGCGGTTCTGGAACGATCTCCGCCAGCGCTATCCGTCGACGCTGCTCTCTGCGAGCGGCGAAGATGTTGGTTTGCCGTGCGGCTTGATGGGCAACAGTGAGGTCGGCCACCTGAACATCGGTGCCGGCCGTGTCGTCTATCAGGAGATCACACGCATCGACAAGGAGATCAGCGAGGGGCGCTTCGGCAAGAACGAAGCGCTGCTGTCGGCGTTCGCCAAGGCCAGTTCGTCGGGCGCGACGGTGCACTTGTTTGGGCTTGTTTCCGACGGTGGCGTGCACAGTAGCGATCGTCACTTGCGCGCCTTGCTCGAGATGGCGAAAGCTGCTGGGCTGTCCGGCGAGCAAGTTGCGCTGCACGCATTCTTGGATGGGCGCGATACGCGGCCTCGTTCGGCGCAGAAGTACATCGAAGCCGTCGAAGGCTGGATGACCGAATTCGGGGTTGGCCGGGTCGCATCCGTGATCGGGCGCTACTTTGCGATGGATCGCGACAAGCGGTGGGAACGCGTGCAGCTCGCCTATGACTGCCTGACGCTCGGCCAAGGCCACTCGGTCGAGTCCGCGCAAGCCGCGATTGCCGCTGCCTACGAGCGCAACGAAAACGACGAGTTCGTCAAGCCAACGGTCATCGGGAGCCCCGACCGCGGTCGCGTTCGCACTGGCGATGCGGTGCTGTTCTTCAACTTCCGCACCGACCGGGCGCGCCAGTTGACCGAGGCGTTCGTGGGTCGTGAGTTTCAGGCATTCCCGCGCGCTTCGGTGCCGGTTGTGCACTTCGTGACGATGACCCGCTACCGCGAAGACTTCCCGTGTCAGGTCGCCTACCCGCCGCAAAACTTGCAGGGGGCGCTGCCCGAAGTTGTCAGCCAGGCCGGCCTGTCGCAGTTGCGGATCGCGGAGACCGAGAAATACGCGCACGTGACGTTCTTCTTGTCAGGCGGCAACGAGCGCGAACTGGCTGGCGAGCGCCGGATCCTGATCCCAAGCCCGAAGGTCGCG
The DNA here is from genome assembly GCA_963974725.1 of uncultured bacterium. Classification (GTDB taxonomy): domain Bacteria; phylum Planctomycetota; class UBA1135; order UBA1135; family UBA2386. Next base: position 17,800 of record CAXBFC010000115.1, read on the forward strand.
ACCTATGACCTACAGCCCGAGATGTCGGCCAATCTGGTCACCGACGCGCTGCTGAAGGAGCTCGCGTCGGATAATTGCCCGGACGTCACGATCCTGAACTTTGCGAACGCGGACATGGTTGGCCACAGTGGCGTCATCGAAGCCGCGGTTTCGGCGGTGAAGACGATCGATCAGTGCCTGGAGCGCATCGTGCCGGCGTTTGTCGGCAAGGGTGGCACAGTGGCCATCACGGCAGATCACGGCAACGTCGAGAAGATGCTCGATGAGCAGACTGGCGGGGTTCACACGGCTCACACGAGCAACCCGGTGCCGTTTGTGGTCTGCTCTGATGCACTCGTAAACCGTCGTCTCAAGGACGATGGTCGTCTTTGTGACATCGCGACCACACTGTTGCCGATCCTTGGCCTCGACAAAGGCAAAGGCATGGACGGAGTCGATTTGTTCGCATGACCAACATCTGTCTCGGTGGCGTTCTAGCAGTCTTCGTGGCTGCCCCCGTGTTTGCGCAAGTCGATCCGATTCGCGTAGCACTTACCGAGGCGGTCAAGGAGGTCAGCAGTGCGCGCATCGAAGCGACGGTGCGCAAGCTCTGCGACTTCGGAACGCGCCATCCGCTGTCTCGAACGGATAGCGATACCGAGGGCACCGGTGCCGCGCGCAAGTGGTTGCAGGCGTCGTACGAAGAGATCGCCAAGACTAGCGGTGGCCGCCTGACGGTGGCGCTGCAGGCAGCCAAGGTGCCGCTCAGGCGCGCCGGCATGCCCAGCGAGATCGAGGTGGTCAACATCATCGCGACGCTGCGCGGCACAACCGAGCCCGAGCGTGTGTACGTGGTCGGTGGGCACTACGACTCGCGCAACGGCAAGGGCGGAGACGCGGTCAATCTGGCGCCTGGTGCCGTCGACGATGCCTCTGGCACCGCGGTCGCGAT
>CAXBFC010000116.1:0-18580 GCA_963974725.1 uncultured bacterium
TGAAGTCGTCGGCGTGCGCTTCGATCACCAGATTGCCGTCGGCAACCCGCACGTTCTTCTTGCGGTCGGTATAGAACTGCAGTTCGTTGTTGCCGCCGCCGAGCGCGTGGAAGGCAAGGCCCCACTTGCTGTAGTCGAGCGCCGTGCCCGCAAACTCGTCAGACCAAACCAGCTTCCAGGCCGGTGGCGGGGATTGCGTCGCGGCGGCGAAGCCGAGGGCTGCAAGTGCCAGGAGCATGACAGCGACATGTCGTGGGCGGTGAAGCATGTGGGGGATCGTCGCGCATTCGCAGGACCATTGCGACGACCGACAGCACGGGCGCCGATGTGCGATCCGTCAAACAGGAATGTGACGGCGAACACCCGGGCCCGCGCGTGAGCGGCTATGGTGGTGGGTGTTGTCGTGTTCGTTGGCTCTCGCAGTGCGCGGGGGCGGCGACGCTGGACAGGTGCCGGATGCAGCTCAGCAAGTTTAGTGACTACTCATTGCGGGTGTTGATGTACCTCGCGCTGCGCACCGACCGTCAAACGCCGGTCAGCGACATCGCCGTGGCCTACGGCGTGTCGCGGCACCACTTGGTCAAGGTAGCCGGCAAGTTGACCGAGCTTGGCTTCGTGCATGCGACCCGTGGCCGCACCGGTGGCTTGCAGCTGGCAATGGCTCCAGCAGACATCGTGATTGGCGCGGTCGTGCGCAAGACCGAGAACCTCGGGCTGGTCGAGTGCATGACCGAAGCTGGCAGCTGTGTGCTGGCGGACGCGTGCCAGTTGCAGCGCGCGTTGGGCCAGGCGCGCGATGCGTTCTTGGCCGAGTTGGACCGCCATACCTTGGCGGACCTGATCAAGCCGAAGCGCACCATGCTGGCACGTCTGCTCAACGCACCAGACCGCTAGCGCCAGACCGTTGCTACCAGGCCGTCAGTAGCCAGGCTGCTGCGGGCAGGTGCAGCGCCGAGCTTCGCGCCCACTAGTGGTTGTTGCGATGTGCATCCCACATCCTGCCCTGCCAGATCTCCCAGCTGCGCGTCCATTCGCCGGGGGTTTCCATCTGCATGAACCGGTCCATGTAGTCGAAGTACGCCGGATGATTCCACGCCGTTTGCAGTCCCATCACGCGTGCGGCCAGGGTCTGGCCGACCCATGCGTTGGCCGTGCAGCAGCGGCGGTAGGCATCGCCCATCCAGTTGGAGTTGTCGTTCTGCGGGAACTGGGTATGGCTGTTGCCCCATGCCGGCAGCCCGTTGTGCGACGAGTTGTAGTTGCCGTGCCCCCAGTTGTAGGTGCCCGGCGACGTTTCCTCGACGTAGAACGTCTGGCAGTCTTCGCCAAAGTGTTCTGAGTTGCTCGGATGATTGGGGCCGAAGTAGCCCGAAGGATGGCTCATGCCGATGTTGCGCATCGGCGCGTAGTTGAGCACTGTGCCAGCCAAAAGGATCGGAAACTTGCGGCCGCTACACTGGCCACCGACACCAGCCCAGACGCCGCCGTTGATGACGTTGCCGTAGAAGTCGATGCCGATCTGGGTCAGGCGGACGAGCAGATCGCGCTTCTCCGCGTTGCTCTTGTCCAGTTGCAGCAGCATCGCCCCGGTGCCGAACAGGGACGTAAAGTCGCGACCGTAGTCCGGCATGTTCTCGACCGGGTGCAAGTAGCGCGACGTCCAGCCCGAACAATGATCGAGCCAAACGCGCTCGAACTGGTCGGCGGTGGTTTGCAAGTCGGGTTGCTCAGCCGCCGTGGTCAGCGAACCGAGGGCGGTGTAATCGAGGTCTGCCTCGTTGTGGACAATGGTCTTGTCGCTGCCGGAGTACGGCGGGCGGAAGGCGCCTGCGGGGGCGGGTTCCGTCAGCACGGTCAACACCGCGGCCGTCTTCAATTCGGAGAATGAGCCGTTGTCCGGGCCGGCTTCGTCCGTCCAACTGATGGTGGAGATCAGGCTGTCGCCAGCAGCAAGTTGCAGCGGGGAGCCGGGCGCCACACCCAACGCTACGTTGAGCGCCGGCTGGTAGCGGTCGCCGGCATAAGGACCGAACAGGTTCGAATCGTAGCCATGCTCGGCATTTTCAATCTGGGTCGTGCCAGGATTGATCATCGAGCCGTTGATGATGCGGCCATCGAGATCTTGAGACGGCGGCGAGATGGATACGATGTTGACAGGGCCGACGGCCCACCAATCGCCGTTCGCAAATTGGCCGACCGGAACCAGTCCGTCGAACTCCCAGGTGACGCCGTAGTTGGTGATCGAAGCCGCGAGCACCGATTGCTGGCCACCGACACCTTCGGTGTCCTCGCCGCCTGCACCGCAAGCCGTCAGTAGGAGAAGGCCGGTCGTGGCAACGAGGTTGCGAGCCGGATGACGTTGCGGAAGTGTAGATGTCACGCGGTTCTTTTCGACAGATCCGGCCGGGCGCTGCGCAGGCGAGTCTCACGCTGAGACGTCTTCGGCCTGCTCACAAGCAGCCGCAAACACAAGCAAGCAGGCGGCAATCGTGCTGGTCGAAGTGGGCGTCGATGCGATCGCTGGTTCTGGCGGCGGATCCGTTCGGTGCTTGCGCGGGGGCAGCAAGCCAGTCCGTAGCACGGAGTTGCGCTGTGGAGGTTGCCAGTGGTTGTTGCCTTTGGTCGGGTGCCCGTTGGCAGAGTTCTCTGTTTGACTCGATTCTGGCGGTGCTTGTGCTCCGGCTGGTCGCATCGTGCGCTGCGTTGGCAGGCGGGCATTGCGCTGGGCCGATCGATTGCTGTCAGGACAGCCGGTTGCCCATGGCCTGTTGGGGCCGACTCGCTAAAGTCTTTGGCCTCCAATGTCGCTAAACGATCTCGAAATCGCTCGTTCCATCCCGCTTCGTCCGCTGTCCGAAGTTGCTCGGGTCATGGGCCTGACAGCCGACGACCTAGAGCCCTACGGCCATACCAAGGCGAAGATCAAGCTCGACCGCCTCAAGCAGCCGGCCAAGAAGCAAGGCAAGTACATCGTCGTCACGGCGATCACGCCGACGCCGCTCGGTGAAGGCAAGACGGTGCACACCGTTGGCATAAGCCAAGCGCTCAATCGCATCGGCAAGGGCACGTGCTGCGTGATCCGTCAGCCGTCGATGGGGCCGGTGTTCGGCATCAAGGGTGGCGCCGCTGGTGGTGGCTACTCGCAAGTCGTGCCGCCCGAAGAACTCAACCTGCACTTGACCGGTGACTTCCACGCGGTTACGTCGGCGCACAACTTGTGCTCAGCGTTCCTCGATGCGCACCTGTTCCACGGCAACGAGCTCAACATCGACAAGGACCAGATCACCTGGCGTCGCGTCATGGATATGAACGACCGCGCGCTGCGCGTGGTGACCGTGGCTGGTGGTGGTGAGAAGAACGGCACGCCGCGTGAAACTGGTTTCGACATCACGTCGGCCAGTGAGATCATGGCGATCCTCGGTCTCGCCAATGACATCCACGACTTGCGGAAGCGTCTCGGCGCGATCGTGGTTGGCTACAACCAAGACAACAAGCCGGTGACGGCCGAAGACCTGAAGGCCGCAGGTGCGATGACCGCGATCCTCAAGGACGCGCTCAAGCCGACGCTGATGCAGACGCTGGAAGGCACGCCGGCGATCGTGCACACGGGCCCGTTCGCCAACATCGCGCACGGCAACTCGTCGATCGTCGCAGACCGCATTGCGCTGCGCGCCGCCGATTACGTGGTTACCGAGGCTGGTTTCGGCGCCGACATGGGCGCGGAGAAGTTCTTCGACATCAAGTGTCGCGCGTCAGGCCTCAAGCCGGATGCTGCGCTGCTGGTTGCCACCGTGCGCGCGATCAAGGCGCACAGCGGGCGCTTCGAGATCACGGCCGGCAAGCCTTTGCCGGATGGTCTCGGCAAGGAAGATCTCGAAGCGTTGGCCGATGGCGTTGGCAACCTTGAGAAGCAGATCGAAAACGTCAAGCAGTTCGGCGTGCCGGTGGTGGTTGCGATCAACGTGTTCCCAACCGATACCGAGAACGAGATTGAGTTCCTGCGCGAGAAGGCGATCGCAGCTGGTGCCTCAGCTGCGCACGTCTCGACGATGTTTGCCGAAGGTGGCAAGGGCGGCGAAGACCTTGCGCACGCGTTGGTCGCTGCTTGTGAAGAGCCGAGCGAGTTCAAGCTGCTCTACGAAGATGACGCATCGCTGAAGGAGAAGATCGAGGCGATCGCCACCAAGATCTACGGCGCCGACGGCGTCGACTTCGAAGAAGAAGCGGACAAGCAGCTCGCCAAGTTTGAGGAGAACGGCTTCGGCAAGCTGCCGATCTGCATGGCGAAGACGCAATACTCGCTCAGCCACGATCCGCTGCTGAAGGGCCGCCCGACCGGCTTCCGGTTCAAGGTGCGCGACGCGCGCGTCGCGGTTGGCGCCGGATTCGTCTACCCGCTCGCCGGGTCGATCATGACCATGCCAGGTCTGGGCAAGACCCCGGCCGGCATGAACATGGACATCGACGAAAACGGCGACGTCGTCGGCATGCTGTAGCAGTTGCCGCGGCATTCGTCGCGGTAGCCAGAAACCGGCTGCTTCTGGCGCCGGTTCGTGCGACGGTTAGCGCATGCGTGCACCGAACGACTCCGTCGTCAACAGCCTGTGGCTGCTCTCGCTTTGCTTGCTGCTGGCAGCTTGCGCGGGCAGCGCCGTGCGACCCAGCGGCGACTCGCTGCAGGCTGTCGATGTTGAGCTGTTCGTGCTCGGCATCGCCCAAGACGGTGGCTTGCCGCACCTCGGTTGCGAGCGTGCCTGCTGCTCCGAAGCACGGGCGACGGGCCGCGTTGAATACCCGGCGTCGCTCGGCGTCGTCGATCGTCGCGGTGGCGAGCCGAAGCTGTTGTTGGTCGAAGCTACGCCGCGCATCGAAGAGCAGACTGCGTTGCTGCACCGATTGGCCGGCGTGCACGGCCGCGGCCGTTCGCCGGTCGACGCGGTCATGGTCACGCACGCGCATATCGGTCACTACCTGGGGTTGGCGTTGTTCGGCCGTGAAGTGGTCGGCGCGAAGAACTTGCCGGTGTGGTGCTCGCCGCGGTTCGCCGACTACTTGCGCGGGCATGGGCCTTGGCAGCAACTGGTTGCGCTCCAGCAGATCGATGTGCACGCGTTTTCGGTGGGCGAGTCGTTTGCGCCGTGGCCAGGTCTCAACGTTCGCGCGATTGCCGTGCCGCATCGCGACGAGTTCTCCGACACGATGGCCTACGTGATCACGGGGCCGAGCCGCAGCGCGTTATTCGTGCCAGATGTTGATGCCTGGGAACGCGCGCCGGGGTTGTTGCAGCAGTTGCTGGAAGGAGTCGACGTGGCCTATCTCGACGGAACGTTTTATGACGGTAGCGAGTTGCCCGAACGCAACCTGAGCGAGATTCGGCATCCGTTGATCTTGCGCACGATGGACATGCTCGCCGACGTCGCGACGGCCCATCCCGGTCGCATCCGGTTCTTGCACCTCAACCACACCAATCCGGCGCTACACGATCCGGTGATTCGCGCGACCATTGCCGCCCGCGGCTTTGCGGTTGCCGAGATGGGCGAGCGGGTGCGTTTATAGGGATGCGACCCAGAACCCACGGGTCCTAGAGCGCGGCCTTGACGCGGGCGGCAACTGCCGCGGGCGTGAAGCCAAAGTGCGCCGCAAGGTCCTTGCCCGGCGCGCTGGCCCCGAAACCGGACTGACCGATGCAGCGGTCGTAGCGGCCGGTCAGTTGGCACCACCATTCGGGGCGGCCCATCTCGAGTGAATACAACGCAGCCGTGCCGAGCACTGACGCGATGTAGGCCTTGTCCTGTTGGTGGAACAACTCGAGGCACGGCATCGAGACGACGCGCGTTTTGATGCCTTGTTCACCGAGCAGCTTGGCGGTGTCGACGGCCAGGGATACCTCGGCGCCGGTCGCGACGATGGTGGCCTGGGCGTCGCTTGCGTCGACCAGCGTGTAGCCGCCCTTCATCGCGTCCTGGGACGTGAAGTCCTCGCCGTGCGGCAATACCGGCAAGCCCTGGCGCGTTAGCGACAGCACCACCGGCCCATCCTTGCGAGTCATCGCGTGCGTCCAGGCGGCGGCGGTTTCTGGTCCGTCCGCGGGTCGGAACACGTGCAGGTTGGGGATCGCGCGCAGGGTGGCGAGGTGCTCGACCGGTTGGTGGGTGGGGCCATCTTCTCCGACCATCAAGCTGTCGTGCGTGAATACGAACGCGCACGAGATCTTCATCAGCGACGCGAGTCGAATCGGCGTGCGCATGTAGTCGGCGAACACCAAGAACGTGCTGCCCGCCGGCAGGAACCCGAACAGCGAGATGCCGTTCATGACGGCGCCCATCGCGTGCTCGCGGATGCCGTAGTGCATCGTGCGACCGGTGGGGTTGTCCTTGAGGAACGAACCGTCCGCCTTGATGCGCGTCTTGCACGAGCCATCGAGGTCGGCCGAACCGCTGACCAACGCCGGCATGAGTTCGGCGGCCTTCTGGATGACTGCACCGCTGATGGCACGGGTCGCGGCGCTTTTGTCGCCGGCCGCTTCGGTCAGTTGCGCGAGCAGGTCGGCAGGGACTTTGCGACCCTGGATGGCTTGCCACAGCTTGGCTTGCTCGGGGTTGGCCGACTGCCATGCTTGCATGTCCCGGTGCCACTGTTGACGCGTGACTTCGTTCTGCGCCTTGGCCGCGCGGAACGCTTCGCGCGCGCGTTCGTCGACGTAGAAATCTTCTTCGGGCAGGCCAAGCGCTTGCTTGGTTAGTTTGATCTCATCGCCACCGAGCGGCGCGCCATGCACATCGTGCGAGTCGGCCTTGTTGGGGCTGCCCTTGCCGATGGTGGTCTTGCAGCAGACGATCGTCGGCCGCGTGCTGTCGGTGGTGGCTTTGCTGAGTGCCGTGCGCACGGCCTCGGGGTCGTGGCCATCACAGTGCAGCACCGCCCAACCTTGGGATTCGAAGCGCTTCTGCATGTGCTCGCTGGTGGCGAGGTCGCCAGCCAACGAAGCCGCTTCGTAGCTGATGCCTTCCATCAAGTCGCCGTCGCCGACCGTTACGAAGACGCGCGAGCCAACCAGTTCGGTGCCGGTGCGCGCCACGGCCATCTTGGCAGCGACCGCCATGCCGACGGCGTTGGCGAAGCCCTGCCCGAGCGGTCCGGTGGTCGTTTCGACGCCGACCGTGTCGCCGTATTCAGGGTGGCCAGGCGTGCGACTGTGCAGCTGCCGGAAGTTCTTGAGGTCGTCGAGCGACACCGGGTAGTCGGCTAGATGCAGCAGCGAGTAAAGCAGCATCGAACCGTGACCGCCGGATAGCACGAAGCGATCGCGGCCAGCCCATTCCGGTTCTTCTGGTGACCAGCGCAGGAACTCCGTCCACAGCACTGCGGCGACCTCGGCCATGCCCATGGGCATTCCGGGGTGGCCAGAATTGGCCTTCTGGACAGCGTCCATGGCGAGGCCACGAATGGTGTTGGCGACGGGGGTGAGGTCCTGCGTAGTCGCGGTCATGTGGCCGCATGCTAGCCGGTCCAAGGCGTCGGATGAATGCTGGGCTTCGCTCGGATCGTGGGGTTCTCTGTGGATGCGCTTGGGGAAAGTTGTGGAGAACGCACGCGGCAGGGCGGTCGCGCCACGCGTTGTGTCGGTTCTTGCTACCATTGGGTGGTGAGCGAAGGATCTCACGCAAACCCGGGGTTGGAAGCCATGATCACACGACTGCTAGTTTGTGCCGCGCTGGTTGGCTCGGTTCTCTCTGCCCAGACGACTTGGATCGTCAATGCAGGCGGCGGCGCCGGCGTGCACTTTGCCGATCTGCCGACGGCAGTCGCCGCCGCCAGCGACGGCGACACGATCGTCGTGCAAACCGGCCCGTTCCAAGAAGGAGCGACGCCGTTCGTGACCAGCAAGGGTCTGACGATCGTCGGCGAAGGTGGCTTGGTGCCGATCACCACGTCGCTTGGCAACGCCATCGAGATCGTCAACCTGCCGGCGACCAGCACGTTCCGCATGGTGGGTTTCGCCCGGCTCAGCAATGGCGCGTTGGATGTGCGCGTTTCGAACTGTGCCGGCAAGGTGCATCTCGAGCGCATGCGCTGCCGAGAACCGGGTGCGTTCTTGCCGGTTTGGCCGTCGGTCGAAATCTACAACTCGGACAACGTGACGATGCGCCAGTTCGAAACGTTTGGTTCGCCGTGTGTGCAGATCGACGGCAGCCGCGTGTCGATGGTGAGCTGTCGTCTTGGCCAGACGCACATCGGTTTGGGCGGCGGTCAGGCAGTGGTCGCCAACTACTCGACAGTCGACATCATTGAGCCGTTGTTCGAGCCGGTCGTCGCGGTGGCGGCGACGGTGGCGGTGTTGCAAAGTGACGTGCGCATCGCGGGCAGCTCTGGCTCCTTGGTGAACAATGGGACTGGGCTTGCGGTGCTGGCCAACGGCGGCAGCTTGTTGGTCGACGCCGCCGTTGAGATCACCGGCGTTGGGTTGTTTGGCGCGGCCTTCGCTGGTTCCACGCCGCCGACGTTTGCGAGTCTGCCGGCGTCTTCGACCGGCAACGCAAACCCCGGGCAGGTGTTGGTGCTTCGAACCGCTGCGCAGGCGTCATCCCTTGTGTTCACGGCCATTGGCCAACCGGGATTCCTGCTCGACACACCGCTCGGCACGTTGGGCATTGCGATTCCCCAAGGCTACGGCTTCTTGCCGATGACGATCGTGCCGGCGGTGGGGCCAGCGCAGACGAGCTTGGCGTTGCCCGCTGTGTTGCCGCTCGGCAGCGCTTACACGACGCAGTCTGTCGTGTTTCAGGCTGGCGAGCTGATGATCAGCCAGCCTTGCACGTTCGTGCTGCACTGACGTGTGGCACGGATCGTCATGCTGCGCCAAGATTGCGCCATGACCCGTTCGAAACGCATTGAGTTTGATAACCTGCGCGGCCAGATGCTTGCTGGCAGTCTGGAGTTGCCGCCATCCGAACCGCGCGCCTTTGCGATCTTTGCCCATTGCTTCACCTGCGGCAAAGACTTCGCCGCGGCGACGCGTATCAGCCGGGCGTTGGCGGCGAAGGGTTTTGGCGTGCTGCGTTTCGACTTCACGGGGCTCGGCAATTCGGGCGGCGACTTTGCCAACCAGAACTTTTCGTCCAACGTCGACGATTTGGTGGCGGCGGCACAGTGGTTGGCGGAGCACCATCAAGCGCCCCGGTTGTTGGTTGGCCACAGCCTTGGTGGCGCGGCGGTGCTGATTGCCGGGAATCGCATCGAGTCGGTCGAGGCGGTCGCTACGATCGGCGCGCCGAGCCACCCGGACCACGTCCAGCATCTGCTCGAAGGCAGCATCGAAACCATTCGCGCTACCGGCAGTGCCACGGTGTCGTTGGCCGGGCGACCGTTCACCATTCAGAGTCACTTCCTCGACGATCTGCAGGAGCAGGAAGTGGCCGGAACCCTTCGCAATCTGAGCAGGGCCGTGCTGATCATGCACAGTCCACAAGACGAGGTGGTCAGTGTCGACCACGCCCGCAAGCTCTACACGTCGTTGCAGCACCCGAAGAGTTTCGTGTCGTTGGATGGGGCCGATCACTTGCTGAGCAATCGGGCCGACTCACAGTACGTGGCCGACGTCATCGCGGCGTGGGCAGGTCGCTACTTGCCGCCGTTCGAGCATCCAGACACCGAGCAAGGCGTGGTCCGCGTGACTGGCAGGGCGGATGGGTTCTTGCAGATGTGTACGGCGGGCGAACACGACTGGCTGGCCGACGAACCCAAATCGGTGGGCGGTTCGGACCTGGGCCCGACACCCTATGATCTGCTGTTGGCGGCATTGGGAACCTGTACGTCGATGACTTTGGGCATGTATGCGCGTCACAAGAAGTTGCCGCTCGAGAGTGTCACCGTCGAGCTGCAGCACGATCGCATTCACGCCAAGGACTGCGAGGACTGTGACAAGACGGATGGCCAGATCGATCGCATCCAGCGAGTGCTGACGGTAGTCGGTGATCTCGATGATGCGCAGCGCGCGCGGTTGGTCGAGATCGCCGACCGCTGCCCAGTGCATCGCACGATCGAAAACGAGATCAAGGTCGAAACGCGGCTGGCATGATCGAGCGATTGCCATGCAGCGTGAAGGGCTGCGACCGCACGATTCTGCCAAGCACGGCCGTGGATACCGGTGGCAGGTGCATGCCGTGTGTGCAAGGTCGCGGACCCGAGGGAGATACGCGGCCGCGCCGCAAGGTGGATCGTTTCCAAGGTGTGCGAGATCCGGTCAAGGTTCTGAAGCTGCTGTGCGATCGTCCGATGCCGCAGCCGCGCACGGAGTTCGTCGGGCCGCCGAAGCCGTCACATGAGTACTATGCGCAGTTGACGCCCCGTCAGCTGGTGCAGATGAGGAACTTCGCAGTCGCTGCGGTCAAGAGTGCAGCGGACTGGGCCGGAGAGGTCGCATCGGCGCTGGCTTGTCTGACGGACGTGGACATGGAACCGCTACTGACGGTGATGCTGCGGCACAAGATGTATGAACCGGCGCATGCCTTTCGAGGCGCTGGCCCTTCGGTGCGCGACGCGTTGTTGGCCCGCATCCCGAGTTGCGGTGAGCAGGTGTTGCCGCAGGTCCTCGTCGCAGCTGCGTGGGTCGGCGACGATGAGGTGGTTCGGCAGTTTGCAGATTGGCAGCGAGAGTCGTTGCGCTGCCTAGATTCGCTCGAGGCTCCGATGCGCGAGCTGACGCAGGCAGCGGGTTGGGAACTTGATGAGAACGGCCGCAGGCGCGATCTCTACAGCGATCGCTGTCATGCACTGGTGTCGCGGACGGACGCGCAGCACGATCGCGTGCGAACGCTGATCCCTCGCCCGCAGAGGTGTGGCTCATGCGGTACTGCCCTCACGGATGTCCTGGTGCTGCGTGAACCAGCTGGTGTCTTGCCGCTGGCAACCTGTCTGGCCTGCAGTGAGGGGACGGTCAGGCAGTTTGCCGAGTACAACGAGCATGGGGAGGCGCGTTGGTCGCAGCACTCAGAGGTCGCTGCAGTTGTCTGCCCGGAACGAGAGCCATTGCGGTCCGACCCACTGCAGCAGGGCTCAGGACGTCCAGCACACTTTGCTGGTAACTGGGAGAACGGGGTTTCGTGCTCGCAAGTGGGTGGGTTGCCGTCTTGGTTGCAGTCACCGGACTATGTGATGTGTCCGGCCTGCGAGCGGACCATGCGATTCGTCGGGCAACTCGCCTACCGTGATTTTGAACCTGACGGCGTTGGCATGATTTACACGTTCGCCTGTCGTCGCTGCCAGCTGACCTCCGCGGTCTACCAGCAGACATGAGTTCGATGCCTCGCTGGCTGGTTACAGCGTTCGGTTCATGCAGATGCTGAAGCCATCGTCGACGTAGTTGCCGAACGGTGGGCACGGCACGAATCCGAACTTCATGTAGAGCGCCCGCGCCGCCGCGAATTCGTCGGTGTTGCCGGTCTCAAGACTGAGGTGTTCGTAGCAACGTTCGCGGGCCACAGCGATCACGTGTTCGAGCAGCTTCGCGGCGACACCTTGGCGCAAATGGGAGGTGGCCGTGCGCATCGACTTCACTTCGCCGTGTGTCGGGGTCAGCTCACGCAGGGCGGCGCAGCCTGCCAGCGAGGCGCCTTGCCAAGCGCTCCAGAACGTGATGTCCGGTTGTCGCAGTCCGTCGAGACTGAGCGCGTGGGCTGCCCCTTGTGGCGAATGCTCGATGGCTGCTGCCAGGTGATCTTGCAGCAGTTCGGTGATCGCACTGCCGGTGAGGTCATCGACGCGGATGGCGAAGGGACCGTGGGGGGCCGTCATTGGCGCAATCTAGTCCGCAAGCTCGCGACAGGCGCGTGGCGAGTCGCGGTTTTCTTGGCCGAGGTGCCCGATGCACACAGGAGAGCGTCCGACGCAGACACGCTGCCGGCCCAGGACCATCCTAGTGGGGTTCTTGCCTAGTGGGGCTCTTGCACCAAGTTGACGTTCCATTCGGGGATGGTGATTTCGACTGTGCCGTCCGCGGGCATGCGCTCGAGCACCGCTTGGCAGCCCAGGCGCGAGTTCAGCGAAACGTCGCGGGCCTTGTCGAGTTGGTCTTCTTCGTCTTCGGACGCCTCTCGGAAGCAGTCGCCACCGGTGTGGATCTTGACGTGACAGGTCGAGCAGGCACAGACACCGCCGCAGGCGTGGTCCAGGTCGACGCCTTGCGCGAGCGCGGCGTCGAGGATGGACTGGCCGAGGGCTAGGGTCAGCGACTTTTCTTCGTCGCGAATGGTGACGCGAACGGTGTTGTCTGAGCTCATGGCTGCTGGTCTTCCTGCTGCTGATCTTCCTTCAGGGACTTGGTGACGGCGGCGCTGATGACGTCGTCGGCAATGGTTGCGGTGACCTTGGTGAGGTCTTCACTTGCGGACTTCAAGGCATCGGCGTCGGCGTCGGCAGCGAGCAGTTTCTGCAAAGCCTTGACTGCCTTGTGCACGGCGAACGTCTGGTCCGGTGGCAACTCGGCCATGGTCAGCGCTTTCTTGGTGCCGCGCACCATGGCTTCGGCTTTGGCGCGCGCCTCAATGGCTTCGCGCGCAATGTAGTCGGCCTGCGCGTTCTCGATCGAGTCGAGCATCATGCGCCGAACTTCTTCACGAGTGAGGCCATAGGTCGGTACGATCTGGATGCTGGCTTCGACGCCGGTGCGCTGCTCGCGCGCCGTGACGCGCAAGACGCCGTCGGCATCGACCAAGAACGTCACCAAGATGCGTGGTAGTCCCGCCGGCAAAGGCGGGATGCCGCGCAGCTTGAACTGGCCGAGCAGCCGGCAGTCCTGGGCGAGTTCGCGTTCGCCCTGGTAGATCGCCAGGTCGACGGCGGTCTGGTCGTCGACACCGGTCGAGAACTCCTCCGACACGCTGGTCGGAATCGTGCTGTTGCGCAGGATCAACTTCTGCACGGTGCCGCCGAGCGTTTCGATGCCGAGCGACAGCGGGATCACATCAAGCAACAACAGCGAGCGATCGTTGCCGGCCAGGATGTCGGCTTGGATGGCGGCACCGAGTGCGACCGCCAGGTCGGGGTCGACGTCGGTGTGCGGGGCTTTGCCAGTTGCTGCTTCGAGGCGAGCGCGCACCAGCGGAATCCGGGTGCTGCCGCCGACCAAGACGACGTCCTCGATCTTCTTCAGGTCGAGGCCCGCGTCCTTGGCGGCACTCTTGACGCAGTCGAGGGTGCGCTGCACCAAGGGCGCAATCGACGCTTCGAATTCGGCGCGGGTGATCGTCAGTTCGACTTGGCCGCGATCGCCGAGGTCGAGTTCTAGCGTCGCTTGTTCTTGCGAGCTGAGCTGGACCTTGAGGCCTTCGGCGGCGCTGCGAACCGCTTGCAGCACATAGGCGTCTTCGATGCCTTGCTTGCTGGGCAGCAAGCTCAGAATGCGTTTGGCAAGCAGTTGGTCGAAGTCATCGCCGCCGAGGTGCGTGTCGCCAGCCGTAGCGAGCACCCGGAATATGCCTTCGTGGATGCGCAGGATCGAGACATCAAACGTGCCACCGCCAAGGTCATAGACCAACACGGTGCCGTCGTTCTTGCCGCCGAGGCCGTAGGCGAGTGCCGCGGCGGTTGGTTCGTTGAGGATCCGCAGGCAGTCGAGGCCGGCCAGTTGAGCGGCGTCTTTGGTCGCCTGGCGCTGCGCGTCGTCAAACCACGCGGGCACGGTGACGACGGCTTCTTCGACGGCGTGGCCAAGGGCCTGTTCGGCTGTGGCTTTGATTTCCTTGAGCACCATGGCGGAGATCGCTTCCGGCGACAGGTCTTGCTTGCCGATGCGAATGCGTGGCAGATCGCGGTCGCCGGCGACCACCGGATACGGCAAGTCGGCAATGTCGTTCTGGCATTCGGATGCCGAGCGGCCGATCAGACGCTTGACCGAGAACACGGTGCGATCGGGGTGTTCCAAACGCAGCGCCTTGGCCGCAGCGCCGACGAGCACGCGGCCATCCGGGTGGAACGTCACCATCGACGGCGTCAACGGGTCGGCGCCAAGGTTGCGCAGCACGCGTGGTTCCTTGCCAGCGCGAACGGCCGCGAGGCTGTTCGTGGTGCCGAGGTCGATGCCGATGACGATACGTGTTGCGGGTGGGGGAGCGTCGCTCACGACTTTGCCTCGAGATCGTGCAATGCCTTCAGGTGGTAGTGGGATTGGTGCACGCGCTTGGCCGCGGTGTCGAAATCGGACTTCTGGACGTCACTGCGCAACGCCTGGTAGTCAGCTTCAATTGCAGCGTTGAGCTTCTCCGTCAATGCGGTCTGGCTGTCGCTGTCACTATCGGCGTGGGCAACTTCTTCGGCCAGTTCGAGCGCTTCCATCAGGAACATCGGGTCGAGCTTCTTGTTGCGATCCAGGACGCCCTGGCTTTCGGCTTCCAGCAGCGCGCGCGCCCGGCGCCACGGATCGCGAAGCACCTGCCACGCATCGTTGATCTCAGCAGACCGCTGCAGCACCGCAACGCAATCGGCACTGGTCTGTGAGCGGTTGTGGTCGGGGTGGCATTCGCGCGACAACTTCAGGTAGCGCAGCTCAAGCTGTTGTGGGTCCAGATCGAGCGTGCGAGCAACACCGAAGACGGCGAACGCGTCGGGGGCAGGGACGTGGATCACGTCTACGTTATGCCGAGAAGGACGTGCCGCAACCGCACGTGCCTGAGGCGAGTGGGTTCTTGAACACGAAGCCGCGGTCGAGCAGGCCGTCGTTGAAGTCCAATTCGGTGCCACCCATGAAGAAGTCACTCTTCTTGTCGACCACCACGTTCACGCCGTGCTGCTTGTAGGTGAGGTCGAACTCGGTTGGGCCAGCCTGGTCGAAGTCGAGCACGTAGGTGAAGCCGGAGCAGCCGCCACCCTTGGCGCCGATGCGCACCCAGGTGTTGTCGACGGTGAACTTCTGCTCGGCGATCACGCGCTTGATTTCCTTCGCGGCGCGCTCGGTCAACTGCACGCCTTGCGACGGCTTCTTGGCCTTGTCAGCCGCGGGTGCGGCCGGCGTGGCGGCGTTGCTGGTTTCCTTGGTTTCACTCACGGCTACTGCTCCTCGGTCGTCTTACCGTTCTTGGCCTTCCAGTCGTCGATCGCTGCTTTGATCGCGTCTTCCGCGAGCACCGAGCAGTGGATCTTGACTGGCGGCAGGGACAACTCTTCGACGATCTGGGTGTTCTTGATCTCTGCTGCTGCTTCGACACTCGTGCCCTTCAACCATTCGGTTGCGAGCGACGACGAGGCGATTGCCGAGCCGCAGCCGTAGGTCTTGAACTTGGCGTCGATGATCTTGCCGTCATCGGACACCTTGATCTGAAGTTTCATGACGTCGCCGCACTCAGGTGCGCCGACGACGCCGGTGCCGACATCGTTCGCGCTCTTGTCGAGCGAGCCGACGTTGCGCGGGTTTTGGTAATGGTCGAGAACCTTGTCGCTGTAGGCCATGGTTGTTCGTTTGGGGTTGTTGGTTGCGTGTTTGTGGTGATTCGTAGAGGTGCGTTGTGATGACGGGTCGTGTCGACTAGTGCATCGTCCATTTGACCTGACTCAGGTCGACGCCCTCTTGGACCATCTCCCACAGGGGGGACATTTCGCGCAGGCGCTTAACTTCGGTGATCAAACGATCGGCTGCGAAGTCGCATTCTTCTTCGGTCGTGAATCGACCGAGTGAGAAGCGAATCGAGCTGTGTGCGAGTTCGTCGTTGAGGCCGAGGCTCTTGAGCACGTAGCTCGGCTCCAGGCTGGCCGACGTGCAGGCAGAACCGGACGAGACTGCGACTTCCTTGATACCCATCAGCAGTGACTCGCCTTCCACGTAGGGAAACGAGATGTTGGTCATGTGCGGTAGCCGCTTGTCGACATCGCCGTTGATCACGGCGTCCGGCAATTCCTTGAGCAGGCGAGCTTGCAGACGATCGCGCAGTCCGGACAATCTTGTCGCTTCGGAGTCCATCTCTTCGCGGCAGATGCGCGCGGCTTCGCCGAGTCCGACGATGCCAGTCACGTTGAGCGTGCCGGAACGCATGCCGCGCTCGTGGCCACCGCCATCCATTTGTGACGTCAGGCGCACGCGCGGGTTCTTGCGGCGAACGTAGAGCGCGCCGACTCCCTTGGGCCCGTACATCTTGTGCGCCGACAGCGACAGCAGGTCGACGTTGTCCGCAATCACATCGATTGGGGCCTTGCCGACTTGTTGGGTGGCGTCGGTGTGGAACAACGTGCCCTTCTTCTTGCAGATGGCGCCGATCTCGCGGATCGGGTGCAGCGTGCCGATTTCGTTGTTGGCCGCCATCAGCGACACCAAGATTGTCTCGTCGGTGATCGCCGCTTCGAGTTGCTTCAGATCGATGTGGCCCTTGGCATCGACTTCGAGCCAGGTGACCTTGTAGCCCTGCGTTTCGAGATACTTCATCGGGTCGAGCACGGCCTTGTGCTCGGTCACCGCGGTGATCAGGTGCATGCCCTTCTGCTTGTACATCTGGGCGGTGCCCTTGATGGCAAGGTTGTTGGCTTCGGTCGAACCGCTCGTCCACAACAGCTCTTTGGGGTGCGCACCGATCAGTTGCGCGACTTGCTCGCGCGCTTCTTCGACGGCCGCTTCGGCAGTCCAGCCAAACGCGTGGCTGCGACTCGCCGCGTTGCCAAACGTGTCGGTGAAGAACGGCAGCATGCGTTCGACCACCCGTGGGTCGCAGGGGGTTGTCGCGCTGTAGTCGAGGTAGATCGGGGTCTTCATTAGGGTTCGGATCAGTTGCCGCTGTGGCTTGGGGCAGCAGGCGTGGTGGTCGCGTCGGCGACCGGGGTCATCGAGCAGAGTTCGTCGAGATGGATGTCGGCGAACAGTTGGCTAATGCGTTGGTGCACGACCCGCATCGGTTGTTTGCTGGGGCAGAAACCGATCAACGAGCAGTCGTGGCTGCCGACCGTGGTGTCACCGGCCAATGCATCGGTTGCCAATGCGTCGGTTGCCAATGCATGGTTTGCAGGTGGTTTGGTGGCAGGTGTTTGATTTGCAGTCGCCTTCGCGCCGGCGGCCGGGAAGGTCACTTCGTGCGGCACGCAATCGACCAGCACGAACTTGCCTTCGACGACTTCGAGGATCTGCCCAAGTGAGATTGCGCTCGGCGGGCTCGCGAGTCGGTAGCCGCCGCGGAGGCCGCGTACGGAATCGAGCAGTCCGTGGCGGGAGAACTCTTTGAGCAGGTTGGCGACGACACTCTTGTTCAAGCCGGCCTGCCTGGCGATCTCATGCGCGCTGACGACCGTGTCTGCAGCCTCCCCTCCGGGGTAGGCGCCCTGGCGGGCGATGGCGCCCAACAAGAACACGGCGTAGTCGGCTTTTTTGGAGATGCGGAGCATGTTCGGTTAGTGTGGCGGAAAGTAGACCCGAAATGGGGCTCATTCAACGATCGGCTCAAAAAAGCCCTGAATCGAGGCACATTTGAGCCCAGGATGGAACGCTCCAGATTCCGCGCCGATATGAACCACGCTCAACTGTGCACAACTCTCCTTGGCAACGGCTCCTACGCCCGCGACGAGGCACCATACAAACTGTTCGAAGTCGACGGTCCTGAAGCGGGAGAGTTCCTCCAGAGGCTCTGTTCGCAGGACGTTCTGGGGCTCGTCGATGGGGGCGTTCTGCCCGCTGCATTCCTCGATGCAAAGGGCAAGCTGCTGGTGACGGCGATGGTGACGCGGCGCGGGCAGGCGATCTGGTTGGAGACTCAGGTCGAGCAGGCGGCGCGGCTTTTGGAGTTGCTGGAGCGCTACCACTTCTCGGAGAAGCTGACGATCCACAGTCGCGACTTCGGGTCCGTGCACGAACACATTGCCGGCAACGGTTCGCAGAGTTTCGTTGGCGAATGCCATTGGAGCGAGCAGGCGGCAGGGCCGGTGATTCACGTCGAACGGCGTGGCGTTGCGTTCACGCGCTGTCACGGTGGCAAGATTGTCGAGCAAGACGTGGATGGCGCGGGCGTCGATACGGCGGTGACACCCCAGCCCTTGAGCGAAGAGCTTGCGGCAGCGGCGCGCATGCTGGCGGGATTGGTGCGGGTCGGCGTCGAAACCGAAGCGAGCACGCTGGCACTCGAAGCCGATCTCGACGATCACTGCTCGACGACCAAGGGCTGCTACACCGGCCAAGAGATCGTCGCCCGCATCCACACGTATGGCCAGGTCAACCGCAAGCTGTGTCTGTTGTCGCTGGTCCCCGGTGATGCGATCGCGGCGCCGGTGCAGCTGGTGGAACCGGAGGATGAGATTCCGGTTGGGCGCGTCATGCACGCCGTGCCGCTCAAGGAACACGGCATGCGGCTGGGGCTTGGCTATCTGCCGAAGGACTTTCAGGAGGTTGGCACCGCGTTGCTGCTCGAAGACGGCAGTGCGGTGACGGTCGTCGGGTTCTAGCCCAGATATCTCACCGGCAACTTGGCAAGCACGCCCGGATGGTTCGCGGCCTTCGACAGACGGCAGGGGTTGCCTGCCGCCCGCGTTGCGGTCTTGGTCGGTCTGCGCGTCGGTTCTGCGCTGCGCGTCGGTTCTGCGCTGCGCGTCGGTTCTGCGCTGCGCGTCGGTTCTGCGC
>CAXBFC010000117.1:0-18542 GCA_963974725.1 uncultured bacterium
GTAGACCACGGCGCCCGCAGTGCCTGGCCCGATCGCCAATGCGTAGGAGAGCTCGCTGGGAGTCGTGCTGTTGGTCAACCCGATCACCGCCAAATCGAGGCTGACGAACAAGGAGCAGCCGCTGGTGCCCAATAGCGGATCGAGCGGCAGCGGCAGGCTCAAGCCGAGGTGGGTCGTGTTGCTCAAACCGAAGCACACGGCGCCGATCGAGTTCGCCGCGTGGTTGCCCGAGACTGTAAGGATCTGGCCTCCCGCCACTGGGCTGCTGGTGACGACGAGGTTGGCTGGCCCGTACGCGCCGTCGCAACCCTGACCGAACACTTCGACGGCACTCGTGCCGAGTGGTTCGAGCCCGCGCAGATCGGCGGCACCAGTCGTCACTGCGATCGTCGTTGCCAGACCAGTTGCGACGTCAAGTTCGTAAAGCGTGTTGTTCGTGCCGCCACCGAGCAGCAGCCGGCCGTCCGGGTGCGAGCACATTGCCTGCGGATAGGTCGGGCCAAGCACGCCGGGGAACGGGTCCGTCGCCGTGCCCGTCGCCGGATCGATAACCACCAGCCCGCTGAACAGTTCCCAGCCGTAGAGCACACCCTGATGCATCGCCAGACCTTGCACAGCTCCATAGCCTGTGTTGCCGATCGGCGTGACGGTCCCGGTGTTTGGGTCGAAACTGACCAACCAATCGGCAAAGGCAACTTCCTGGATCGCATAGAGCGTGTTGCCGGGACCTTTGGCCAGGCAGCGAATGTCCGCCCCCGGATAGGCGATCGTGGCGCTGCCCGTGATTGGGTCGAGGGTCGCCCACGAGTAATTGTTGCCTGTCGGTGTCACCCGGTGGGTCGTCCAAATCGTGCCGCTGGCATCGCGCGCCGTCGCGTTCATGCCGAACAGCCCGGTGCCGAACGACGTAACGGCGCCGGTGTACGAGTTGACGAGATAGGTCTGTCCGCCGTAGCCAACGCCGATCAGATCTTGGGCCGGCGCGGATGCGAGGAGCGCGCCGATCAGGACGACGCACAACGATGGTTGAGGCAGTGACATGCTGCCCGGAGTGGCGGATTGTTGGCGCCTCACCCGCCAGTGTTTTTGGGCCCGTGGCATCAACGAAGTCGATTGCGCTTGGCTGCAAGAGTTGCGTCGACCACTTGAATGTCGATGAGATGGCCCGATGGCCGACAACTGCCCTCTGGATCTCCTACTCAAGACCTTCATCCGATAGGCAACAGGCTCGGCTTGGATGGTTTCGCGCTGCTGGTGGCGGTGCGAGTAGCTGCGGGTGATCGCAAGCGGCTCGAGTATCTGGGGCGGTCTGCCGCGCGTGCAGCGATTGCGGAGAGTCGTTGTTGCGATTGCCGGATGGGCGGGCAAGGGCAGGGGATGCGCGGCGTGCCGCGGTGCGAGCTGCGCAACTACAAGCTCTCAACGCGCCAGCGCGAAGCCGGCGGTGGCGAACGTCAGCATTCCGGTGCGTGCAGCATTCCAGCGACCCCACCGCACGCGATAGCGGCGCCAGGTCTCTTCGGCGTTTTGTGTGTCGGGATCGACGTGGGCTAGTTTGTCGTTGAGCGGGACGTTGCCGCGCCCGGTAATCAGGATGGCGCCGATTGCATAGGACGCCGCGGCCACACTCGTGAGCATGCGCTCCTCAGCCAACATGACGGCCACGACACCGGCGACCGCGGTGCCGAACCAGACGGCCATCGCACTCGAGCGCAGGATCGTCGCGTTGATCGCCTGCATCGCGCGGATCGCATGCGGCGCGCCGAGGCGATCGAGTGCCTTCATGACGAACGCGCCGAAGGTGAAGCACAGGCCGGCGATGAGGCCCGACCCGACCGTTGCCGCGAGCATGCTGATGTCGGTGGGTGAGAGCATTACGTGACCTTTTGCGGTTGTGGTGTCCAAGTGCCGCGGGCGGCGACGGTGCGCACGTAGTCGCGGAAGTCGCGGGCTGGGCGGCCAAGTGCTCGCTGTACGTCATTCGTGACGGTGGCGTTGCGGCCATCGCGCGTGACCGTGAACAGGTAGTCAAGCAATTCGATGTGCGCGGTGGGTACGCCGGCTTCGGCGAGACCATTTTGGAAGGCCTCTCTGGAGATCGTCACGTAACGGATGTCGCGGCCCGTCGCCGTGGCCATTTCGGCGATCGCGTCGGCGAACGTCAGCAGCCGTGGACCCGTGACGTCATAGACTTCGCCTGTGTGATCATTCGTCGTCAGCGCCGCGACTGCGATGTCGGCGATGTCATCGATATCGAGGAATGGCTCGGGGACTTCGCCGGCAGGTAGCGCGAGTTCTCCGGCGAGCACCATTGGATAGAACTCGCCTTCGTCGAAGTTCTGCGCGAACCAGCTCGCGCGCACGATGGTGTTCTCGATGCCGGAGTCTTGCACGATGCGTTCGCAGTGCTGCGCCGCTTCTTCGCCGCGGCCCGAGAGCAGCACGAGCCTTTGCACGCCCTTTTGTCTGGCCAGCTCGGTGAAGGCCGTGATCGCGGCGGGTGCGGCCGGCACCGCGAGGTCGGGGGTGTAGACGACGTAGGCGGCGGCGACGCCGTCGAGAGCCGGGCCCCACGTCGAGCGGTCGTTCCAGTCGAAGGGGCAGACGCCGGAGCGGGATGCCCGGCGGACCGGGTGGCCCTGGGCTTCGAGGCGGTCGGCGACGCGGCGGCCAGTCTTGCCGGTCGCGGTGAGGACGAGGATCGGGTTTGGGTACGACATGGTTGGGTTCTGCTGTTTTGGGGAAGTGGGATGGCGAGTGCTGCCTCGCTCTGACGAGAACATCGGTCATCTGGGGTGGACGCGCCATGTCACTAAGTCTCCATATATGTGCTCAGCGTCCAGGTGGCTGGACGGACGGTGCTTGTTGGGCCAAGATGCCCCAATGGATCGTCCGACCGAGCTACCGCCATCCGCCGACTCGCTCGGGGAGGCCCTGCACCTGCTTCGGCTGACCGGGTGCGTCTACGCCCGCTCCGAGTTGACCGCGCCGTGGGGCATCGACCTGCCGCCGCTCGAAGGGCACATGATGTTCCACATCGTGACGGCCGGTCGTTGCTGGTTGGAGATCGACGGCAGTGAGCCGCGATTGCTTGAGCGGGGCAGTCTGGTGCTCGTTCCACATGGTCTCGGCCATCAATTGCTCGACGAGTGTGGTCGTGCAAGCGTCGACTTCTTCGACCTGCCGATCGAACGCGTCACCGAGCGTTACGAACGGTTGCAGTACGGCGGTGGCGGCGACGAGTGTCGATTGATCTGTGTGGTCGTGCGCTTTGACCATGCCGCTGCCGAACGTCTGGTGGATGCGCTGCCGCCGGTGCTGCATCTCGACGCGTGGGAAGGCGGCGATGATCGCTGGCTGACCGACACGTTGCGTTTCATCGCGCGCGAAGCGGAGGCGCTGCGGCCGGGCGGCGAAACGGTCATCACGCGCCTGGCGGACATCCTCGCGATCCAGATGGTGCGCCACTGGATCGAGACCGAAGCCGATGTCGAAACCGGTTGGCTTGCAGCATTGCGCGATGCCAAGCTCGGCCGTGCAATCGCCGCGATCCATCGCGAGCCGGGCGCCGACTGGACTCTCGAATCGCTCGCGCGCACCGCCGCGATGTCACGCTCGGCATTCGCTGCGCGGTTCACGGCAGTCGTCGGCGAGCCAGCCATGCGCTACCTCACGCGTTGGCGGCTGCAACTTGCGCGCGCGGCGTTGCGCGAGGTGGACGAGCCGGTCGGGATCGTCGCCGAACGCTTCGGCTATCGCTCGGAAGCATCGTTCTGCCGTGCCTTCAAGCGTGAGTTCGGCGTGTCGCCGGGGAACGATCGACGCACGGTGGCGGCGCCGCTGCTGTTGGCTTGAGCGTTTGGCGCGCCGGACATCGTGTTGTGTTGATGAAGCTGGGTGTCGCGCTGCCGTCAGGCCCCTCGGTCCCGGAATCCGGAGACTTGGACGCAACGTACTCTACGAACTCCATCGCGAGGTTGCGTAGCGCACGCCCTAGAGATTGGGCACGACGACGTGGTTGAGGATCGGGCGCGCGCCAGTCAGGGCGCTGGCGCGGAAGGTCGCGCGCATCTGCAGGTATTCGAAGCCGTTGGCCATACTCGGATCGTCCGACCAGGCGGTCGTTTTGCTGCCTTGGTTGTCGATCGCGCCGCGGAACTCCAGGGCGATTTCGGTGTCGAAGGGCACGACGGCCGCAACGATCGGCTGGCCGTAGACCATCGGTTGCGGGCCGGTTCCGCGCGTCCACAGTGATTGCGCGAAGCTCTCGACGTTGCCGGGGGTGGGCGGCGCGGCGATTGCCTGGGTGAAGGCCTGCACAAAGGTGCCGGTGAATCCGCTGCCGGATTGCGGATGGAACACCGTGTCGAGCGGTATAGCCTCGCGGATGGTCGTTGCCGTGCCGTTGCTGGCGGCGAACAGGCCGTTCGGGGCGCTCGGATCGATCACGAACATCTGGGCGTAGATCGTCAGCCCTACCGTTTGCGGCGTCGTCGGCACCGAGAAGGCGGGAAGCTGCGGGCCGTCGAGGATGCCCGTGACGGCCGTGACCCAGACCGAGCTGAACCCGATCTCGAAGTGCGTGTCGAAGAGGTTCACCGGGCCACTGTCCAGGTCGCAAACGACCGTGTAGGGAGACAGGCTTTGCGGGCCGTTGACGATCATCGGGATCAGGGTGCTGCTGGGCAACGCATTGATCGTTGGCGACATCCAGAGGCGCGGCACCGGCGGCTGGGCGCTCAGCGAGGAACTCGAGCAGAGGGCGGCGATCGCGAATGTGAGCGCGACGAAGGGGGCTGCATGGCGGAGGGGATCGTTCATGCGGGCTTATAGGCGGCTGCGAGCAGCGAGGTAACGCAGAGTCGTGCGGAATCGCGCACTCGTCGCATTGCGTTCTTCAGTAGGGCATAGGAGTTCCAAGCTGTGACCGGCGCGGCGTTCGCGAAGTTAGCCGATGCGATTTCGAGGTGAGGCGAATGGGTCGGTTCTGAATCGGCGATGACCATTGAGCTGCTGCGGGTTCTGGCTTGGGCGGAGTTGTGTGCTGTGGGTGTTCGCGTGGAGATCTTTCCGTGCCCAAACTGCGGTGGGGTTGGTCAGCTGCTGGCTGCGATCCAGGATCCGAGTTCAATCGAGCGCGTGCTGCGTGCCATGGTGTTGCCATTCGAGGCACCGGAGTTGGCTGCGGTGCGTGCTCCTGCTGCTGATCGACAGTCTGATCCGCTTGACGTACCATCGACGCATGCAGATGAACTTCATGGCGTTCCCGTTCGCATTTGCGATCGCGCTTGCCGTGGCCCTGCCGGCTCAGGGAGCATGGACGCATTCCAACCCGGAGCATCCCGTGGTTGCGTGGAATCGTACGGATTTCGTCTACGACAGCATCCGCGACGAACTGCTGTTGGTCGTTCCGCAACTCAGCACGACCGAAATCCAGGTGTGGGATGGCGTCGATTGGAGCGTGCGTTCGTCGACGTCGGCACTCCCGATAGCTGGCTACAAGGCGGCGGTCCATGACCCGCTACGCGATCGACTGGTGATCGTCAACGATGCCAACCAGATGATCGAGTGGGATGGGCAAACGTGGTCGACGGTTGGCTCGACACCACTGAGCGGACCGAATGACCTGGCGTATGATCCGGTTCTGCAGCGGGTCGTCGCAGTTTCTGCAGCAGGCGTATTCCATTGGGATGGCTCCACCTGGCAAGCGGTCCCCAACTCCAATCCGCCTCATGGATTCAACTGGCGTGGACCGCATCTAGCCTACGACAGTGCCAACAGTCTTCTCGTTTGTGTTGGTAGTGACAACGTCACGAACCTTCACTCCACGATGGAGTGGGATGGCAGTTCCTGGGCAGCCTACGCATCGTGGCATCCGTCCTTGATGCGCACGGTCTACGCCCCCAGCGAAGGTGGCGTCGTGGGCTTCCGAAGTGTTGGTTCGACCTTCGTGTGGCATGTTCCATCGCACACATGGCAACCGGTCGCAGGCGGTTCCGTTGCTGGCGGCGTGCATCCCACGGCCTTCGCAATCGGCTATGACCAGCAGCGTCAACGACTGGTTCTCAACGACTACTCGATCCCGTACACACTCGAGTTCCTTCCGAACTACAGTGGCCCGGTGACTTGGGTCGTCGACCCGAATAGCGGCATGAGCACGTTGCCAGCAGCGGTGGCGGCTGCGAATCCCGGCGACCGCATCATTGTCCGCGCCGCGAACTATGCATTGGCGCCAGGACCGAACCCGCATGTCATCGACAAGGGTTTGACCATTGCGTGTGACCCCGGTGTTCGCTTTCCCGCGGTCACGATCAGCATCCCTGCTACTTCGCCGCAGCGCTTGATGATCAACGGCGGCCGTTTCGAGAGCGTGGCGGTTGCATTGGCGACCGACATCCATTTGCGCGATTGCGCCATCACGGAACGGTTTGATGTCGTTGGTTCCGGTCTGGGCTCGATGAGCATCGAGAACTGCGCGATCGGCACCGGCATTCACAACGACTTGGGGCACGTGGCAGTGGCAACCATCGGTGGCGCTGCGGACGTCACGATCGATGGTTCGTCGATCATGGGATCGGACTCCTACATTTTGGATCCGTTTTCATGGCTCGTGGAACTGCCGAGCCAGGCTCTCAGAGTTGCGAACACGGCCACAGTGGTGATCACCAACAGCAACGTGTCGGGTGGCGCCGAATCCGTTTCGAGTTTCGGATCACTGGCCGGCGCCGCAGCCTTGCGGAACACCAGTGCGAGCCCGGTCCTTGTGCTCGGTGCAAGTACGCTTGACGCCGATGTAGCGCCGGCGCTGGGCGCGGTTTGGTTGTCGCAGGATTCTCTTTGGCTGGGGCCGTCGGCACCGTCCGTGGTCATTCCGTCCTTGAGTCGCATCACCGCGTCCACACAGGCAAAGGTGGGCCAGTCTTTTTCGGTGGATGCGGTTCTTCAGCCGGGACATGCCATGTTCTTGATGGGTGCCTTTGGGCGGCAGTCGACACCGGTTGCATGGTCCCGCTTGCCATTGCTGTTGCCGCCTAACGAAGCCGTGCTGGTGACTCTGCTGACGTCCACCAATTCGTCGTCGATCACATCGGTCCCCTACCAGGCGCCCCTGATCGGACTGTTGGTCTGGATGCAGGGAGTCGCCATCGACGCGGGATTCGATCTCCAGTTTTCGAATGCGCGCTCGATCTACATCCGGTAGCAGTCCGGGAGGAAGCTGGCGCTCCGGAGGCTCGGCACCGGTGCCGACTACAGCATCGTTGCGATGCCGATGCTGATCCTTGAGATCGCGTCGTGTTCGTCAGCGGCGACGCCGACGTCGAGCACACATCGTTTGCGGCCGCGTTGCTCGGTCGAGGAGCGAATCCATCGGGCTCGTTGCGCGAGCGGAGACGAGGAAGCCGAACGACCACGCTAGGATGCTTGTGGTGCTCATCGCTTAGGGAAGGTCGCCAGGGAAGGTGGCTGAAGCTACGGCTTCCGTTTTCCTGCCTCGATACGAATGAAGTCAGGCAGAAAGCTCGGCGTGCAGTTCTTTGCGACAGAGTCGTCTTTGTATAGACCGACCTTGTCGCCGAGCTTGATGCATCTGGTTCGAAACTTCGGATCATGAACTCCGATCCAACCGGCGCAGAAGTTCATCGCCCACTGCACTTCGGGATGCGCAGATGCCATGTCCCGCTCCAGCTTCTTGAGCAGCTCTCCGGTGTTTGCCGGCGACGCTTGCCCCGTCCACCTCAAACGCGCCTGGTGGTACCAGAAGAGGCGACGGAGAACGTGCGAAGCGTTCTTCTCCCAGCTTGCCAGCAGGGCGATGGTCTTCTTGCTCTTCGTCAACTGGTTCGCCAGCAGCCAATCGGCCAGCATGTTCCGCTCGGTCTCGTCATGATCGAGCATGCCGGCAACGAGCGCGTCGATGGCCGGCTGGGTCAACAACGACTTGTCGAGGATCAGTGTGGCGAGCAGGCGCGCGTGATAGGTACCCGTTGCCCATAGCTCCATGGCCAACTCGTGGTCCTTTTTGATCTCTTTGCCGCGCTTCTTGATGTCGCCAAACTTCGTGCTCTCGCTCGCAAGCTCGGACGCAATCTTCTTGGCTGATGTCAAAGTCATCTCTTTCTCCAGCGCAGGTCCATCCGTGGCGGCGGTGCGATGGCGGCAAGCCCCAGTCCGGTGCGCTAGCCAGCCCGGTGCCCTAGAACAGGTCGCCGCCGTTGGTTTGGAAACCTGCCGGTCGCCCGTCGCCACCATATCATGGTCGATCTGCTCGTCAGCTCGGATAGGAAGGTCGCGGACCTGCTCTTGCTTGGACGCGAGAGGCGGCAGCTGCCGAAGCTGATGAGGATGGCCAACAGGACGAACTCGACGAGCACTGCGCGGATCCGACTCTTGCACAGGCGACGATCGGCCGTCGGCAGCAACGGGATTCCGTCGAGCCATGGAGATGCACCGCGATCCGTCAAAGCCGGGCTCAGACCGCGTGACCGGCGGCACAAGCAAGACTACGTTCGCACCATGACGCATCTCACAAGGACCTATCGCACGATCTCGATCGCGGCCTTCGGCGCCATGATCGCGACTCACGCCGTTGGCCAGAACGCGACCTACAGCTACTTCGGCACCGCCGCCAAGGTCGCATGCAGCCCTGTCCAACAAACGGTGCAACACACAGCACTCAACCTGCCACGCATCGGGACAACCTTCATGGTTCAGCTGCCGGCCTCAAACGGGCCCTGCAGTTACCTGTGCAACTTGATGTTCCTGACAACAGGCTTCTCGAATACGTCGTTCCAAGGCGTGGCGCTGCCCTACACACCACTGCCCTTCACCACGCCAGTGCCGACCTGCGGCAGCCTACTGGTGTCGCTCGACCACATCGACTTCGCACCTACGGGGACCACCGGCGGCGCCATGGCGCAGATCGCACTGCAGATCCCGAACGCTACCAACCTGATTGGCCTGAACTTCTACCAGCAAGCCTTCTCGATGACTTACGTACTGGGCTCTGTGAACTCGATCGCGCTGGGCCGCGGTGGTCACGGAATGATCGGCCTGTAGCTCGGCCGCGAACACGCGGTCCAATGCGGCGTGTACAGTAGACCGATGCGGATACTGCTGCTAGTCGTGCTCGGTTCGTCGGTCTTGGTGGCTCCGATTGGCGCCCAGGAAGTTGGCGTGGCGGCGCCGGCTAGCGCGCGTGATCAGGTCCGCGCACTCGAGCAGCAGCGTGGCCGGCTCGGCGCGATGCGTGCTCTGATTGCGATGGGCAAGGACGCCGTGCCGGAGCTGGAGCGGGTCATCGAGTCCGCGAACGAGGGGACCGCAACACCCGCCCTGCCGCATGTGCTCGCATGCCTCGCCGCGATCGGGCCCGAAGCGGTCACCGCCCAGCCGCTGCTGCGTCGCTACCTGAAGCAGGGGGCGATCGAGCATCTGCTCGCCGCGATGACCGCCTATGCCGACCTTGCGGCCTACGCGCCGCTCATGGAGCAGGTTGCCGCCGGGCGCTACGTCGATGACACGACGCTGGTCAACCAGGCGCGAATCCGGCTGCTACGCGAAGTGGGCAAGCAGGAAGTCGCCGGGCTGCAGGTCTTGGCGCGCACCCAGGAGATCAAAGCCAACCAGCGCGTGCGGGCGCTGACCGAACACGGGGATCCGAACGACGTGGCAGTGCTGGTGTCGATCATCGAGAACAAGCTCTGGTTCCAGCGCGACGTGGCCGCCGAGCAGCTTGGTCGCATGGGAGCCGCTGCGCGCGCGGCGCTGATGCCGCTCGCGGTGGCGCTCGCCGACATCCACGACCCGGGCGCCGGTATGCCCGACCGCATTCGTCGTCAAAAAGTGTTGTTGCGCGACGACTTCGGCTCGCGTGCCGCTGAGGCCATCCTGCGCATCGACCCGAAGAGTCCCTGCGCGGCGGCAGCGAATGCATTCGTCATCGGGCACGCCGAAGACCCCCGCGCGCGCGTCGACGCGTTGGCCGGGCTCGTGGCCGTGCCGGGTGATACCGACCGCGTCTTGCCGATTCTGATCGGCTGGCTCGACCAGCCTGCTGTGCACGCCGAAGTCTTCAACGCACTCGGGGCGATGGGGGCGCGCGCCGTCGCAGCGGTGCCGGTGTTGGAGAAGATCGTCAGCGCCGAGAGGCAGCCCGACGCCCGGCTGGCCAAGGTGGCCCTGCGCCAGATCCGCGCCAAATGAGTGCGAGCCAGATGAGTACGACCAGATGAGTGCGACCAGATGAGTGCGAATACGCCGGGCTCCGGCCCTCCTGCGCAAGGCGATGACCCTGGCAGGCTCCGCGCCGCAGGAGTTCGATGTCGATACCAGCCAGGCGCGGGCCGGGTTGGTGCGCTCGCTTCCATAACACGAAGCGATCCACGGTCACCAAACCACTCCGGATCCTGTGGTTCATCTTGACGGCGCGACGCGCGTGGTGCTGAGCCGCAGGTGCTGACCGAGAGGTTGCTCGGACAGTTCAGCAGGGCACGACTCGCGGGCGCGATTGGGTGCCTTAGCCGTTCAAGGCAGATCCAGCGAACCGGCCCGCGATGGCGTCACCGGGGTCGCCACGGTGCGATAGTGCAACTGCTTGGCTGCGAATCCTACCCAGGCAATTTCGCCACCAAGCCGCGACCAAACCTGCAGGAAGCGACCGCTAGCGTCATGCAGACGCACCTTGCCGTCGTGCGCGCCGGACGCGAGCCAGCCGTTTTCGGCCCACGCAAGGCACGTGACTGGCGCGGTGTGATCGACCAGGGCGGTTGCTGGTGTCGCGGCGTTTGCATTGCCCAGCAGGATCTTGCCATCGTGGCCGGCCGTAGCGAGCAACGCGCCATCGTGGGAGTACGCAACGGCAACGACTGGCCCCTTGTGTTGCCACGTTTCCGGTGACGCCTTGAGGTCGGGAAGCGACAGGTGCAAGACGCGGCCATCGGCGCACCCGGCTACGGCCCTTGGTGCATCGGGAGCCAGCGCCACGGCGTAGATGAGGTCCGCGGCGACTACCGCTTGCGTGAGCACGGTGCCGCACGTGGTGAGCAAGGCGACCTGGCCGGATTGCGCCGGCGATCCGCCGCCGACAAGCAACGTTCCCAGTTGGTCTTCGCGCGCGTCTCTGCCGGCGAGCGCGAACGGGCGCCAGGTAGGTTGGAGCAGCGGTTGAAGTTGGCCTTCTCGTTGTTCAAAGACGCCGGCTTGCGAGCATGAGAACAGGCGTTCGCCGATTTGCACGGTCCCGGTGATGGGGCCGATGTGAGCCTGCGGCAAGATCGGTTGCGCGGCACATGCGGCCAGGCCAAGCAACGGCAGGCAAGTAAGCAGGCGTCGCACGTTCACGTTTGCAGCACCTCATACACCGGGTGGCTACCGTCGGCGACGAGTCGCACAGGGCGTCCATCGCGCGTCTTGAGCACCAGGTCGAGGTCCATCCCGAGAGCCGAAGCGAGAGTCGCAAACACATCACCCGGCGCGATCGGGCGTTCGATCGGCTCTTCGCCGCGCGCGTCGGTTCGGCCGATGACGCCCGGCTGGATGCCAGCGCCAAACATCAGCACGCTCTGCGCACGCGGCCAATGGTCGCGTCCGCCACGCGGGTTGAGGCGCGGCGTGCGACCAAACTCGCTGGCGACGCAAACGACGACGGACTCGTCCAGTTGTTGCTGACGCAAATCATCGAGCAACGCCGACACCGACTGATCTAGCGCCTGCAACTTCGGCGGGAAGCCATACGTCATCGCCGTCTTGATCTGTTGGTGGTGATCCCAGCCACCATCACGGACCAGCACGGTGCGCACGCCACCTTGCACCAGCCGACGTGCGAGCAGGCACGATTGGCCAAGTCGATTGCGGCCGTAGCGAGCCCGAAGTTCGGCCGGCTCCGCCGTCAGATCGAACGAACGTCGAGCGATCGGGGATTCGCTGAGTCGCCGCGCGGCTGCGACGATGTGATCGCGTTGCACTTCGGCGTCACTGCGAGGCGCGCCATCCATTGCATCGATTGCTGCGCGCAATTCGCGCCGCCGGGCGCTGCCGACACCTGAATCACCCTGCAAGTTGCGAACCGCGAAGTCAGGACGGCCGGGGTCGCCGCCGACCGCGAATGGCCCGCGCATCATCGGCAAGAACCCTGCGCCGGCAAACTGCACGGCCTCGGGAATCGCGATGTAGGGCGGCAGCACGCTGTCGGCCTTCGCGTCACTGCCGTGCACTGCGCCCAGCGATGGGTGCACCAGCACCGCGGAAGGACGATGTCCGGTCAAGAACAGGTGGGATCCGCGGTCGTGATTGCCTTCGCCGTGGGTGACCGAACGCAGCAGTGCCATGCGATCGAGTCGTTGCGCCAGTTGCGGCAGATGCTCGGAGACGAACACGCCATCGACAGCGCTTCTGCGGCTGGCTAGATCGCCGCGAATGTCGGTTGATGCTTCCGGCTTGCAGTCGAAGCTATCGAGGTGCGATAGCCCGCCATCTAGCCAGATCAAGATCAGCGAGCGATGGCTGCGTCGTGGCAATTGCCATGACGAACTCGCGAATGCACGAGTTGCAAATGGTAGGCCGGCGAGGCCACCGAGAAAGCTACGGCGATTCAGCGTCATCGACGGTGGCCGAACTCGCGTCCGGTGAGCAAGGCAAATGCGAGGTCGCGGAAGGCGGGGAGATCGGTGGCCAGTGGTTCGAAGCGGGCAAGCTCCTCAGCGCGCGGTTGTCGCGACAACACGGTGCGCCACAGTTCGACCAGACGCGCTTGCGGTGTCGCACAGAATTCGAAGGTGGCATCGATGGTTGTGCCACTCTCGGCCAGCAACTCACGGAGCATCGGTCCGTTGCGCAAGGCCAGCTCACGGGCCAGTGCCATGTCCGGCAACGCGGCGCGTGGCTGGTGACCGATCACGGCGGTCAGCGCGCGAACAAACGAGTCGGCGGACAACGCGCGCGAAGGCTGTGCGGCCAGATGCGTGATCGCTGCAGGTGTCGTTTGCGTGCCGGGCGCCAAGTACGCGTCGCACGTCATCAGGAACGAGAGCATCTCCGGCAGGCGTCCTTCGCATTCATGGAACTGCGAGACGAGCACGTCCAGCATGCCTTCGTCGAGTGCTGGATTGCCAGCCCGATGTTCGTCGACCGGTTCGACGAGAGCGCGACCGAACACCTGTGCGAAGACCCGATTGCTGGCGTTCTTCGCGAAGGCATCGTGCTCGGTGTCTAGCAAGAACTGCACCAGTTCGGCGCGACGATTGCCTTCCGTGGGTACGACGGCGCTGCGCTCGGTCAAGGCGAGGAATCGTGGCGTCACTTCGTCGCCAGTGGCGGCGTCAAACAACATCCCCGCCATCATGCCGCCGGCGCCGTCGGCGCGCGGCGGCGCGAAGCATGCACTGAACGCCAGGTGTTCGGCTTGGCGCCAACGGTCCGATGGATGGTCATGACATCTGGCACAACCGATTCGCTTGCCCAGCAGGGTGCGGCCGGCGTACTCGGCGCGATCGCGAGCGTCGGCAAATCGATCGACCATGGCAGCACCGAACCGGTGCTCGGCCTGGTCGTCCCGTTTCAGCTCGCCCAGCACCAGGCGGCGAGCGATGGTGAGCAACGACTGGCCCTTCGCGAGACTCTCGACGAGCGCCATTCGCCAACGCGCGGCAGCCTCGGCCTGAGGGCCGCGTTGCTCCGTTGGATACAGCTCAAACCACTGGGCCAATCGCACACCCCACGCCTCGGCAAACTCCCGGCGTTGGGTGAGTCGTTGCACACACGCCTCAATCGCTTCGCGTTGCTCGTTCGCGGTCTGGCTAGCTGCGACAAATTCGTCCAGTTCCTGCGGTGTCGGAGGGCGTCCGACAAGGTCCAGATGTAGTCGTCGAGCCAATTCGGATGGTGAGATTGCTTGGCCGGAGGTCAGGCCGAGTTCGCGCAGGTGGGCGCGCCAGGCGCGCGTCAATGCATGACCGGATTCGCTGCGTGACGAGTCCGGTGCCGCAGCTGAGAACGGTCGCAGCAGTCGAACCACTGCGGTCCGGTTGGCAAACCGTGCGACCACGTGGGACAGACCCGGACCCTGCCAGCGGATCTGACCGTCGGTGCTGACATCAACTACGCTTGGATCGCTGGTCGAGTAGAGGGCGACGTGCGAGACATCCCGCGTCCAGTCCTGACGACCGCCGTTGCTTGCGTTTGTACGGAAGGTCGCCGTCGCGACCACGCGATCGGCCACGACGTCGAGACGCAGTCCGGCCAGTTCACGCGGTTGTTCGCCATGCCAAGGTGCACCAGCAGCGATCCATCCGCGCAGCTGCGCATAGCCATCGCTGTCCGCGTCGAGCCTGCGGCCACCACCGTGAGCCTTGTTGCCAAGCGCCTTCTGTAGGATCAGGCTGCGTTCGGGTTGGCGCAGGTCGATGCGTCGTCCGCCGAACTGCGTCGTGATCGCCTGGTAGTCGGCGGCGGCATCACTGCCAAACAACGAGAGTCGAAAGCCCGCGCGGCCGGTTGCACTGCCATGGCAATAGGCCGACGCGCAGCCAGCCCGCTGCAGTAGTGGCAAGACGTCGTGCGCGAAGTCAAGGTCCGTCGGTGGACGGGACGGCGCCAGTGCGCTCGTCGCGAGCAGCATCGCGCATCCCCAGGGCCAACGAGGCATGCCACCGATCACTTGGAACCGTGCTTCTTGACGTAGGCCTTGGCGCGCTTCTGACTGTCCTCGTTGCCGTATTCGAGGCTGGCCTGAAGCTTGAACATCTCGACGGCCTGCGAACGAAGTTCTGCATTTTCGCCGACGCGCTTGTCGACGGCGGCGAATACTGCGTCGAGTTCGTCCTTGGCGGCGGCCTTTTGGATTGCGCGTCGCAGCAGCGCCAGCAACTCGGCATCTTGCGGCGCCTTGCCCTGGCGAGGCTTGCCCGCTGGAGGCTTGTTCTGGCCCTGACGGTTGCCCCCAGCTCGATCGCGACCAGTGCCACTACGACCAGTGCCACTACGACCAGCGCCATTGCCACCTTGGGCGCGGCCACGCTGCATCTGACTACGACTCCGGTTGCTCTGCTGCGAGTTGCTCTGCTGCGAGCGTTGTAGCAGCAACGCCAACTCAATCGTGAGCGCCCGCAGTTGCTTTGCATCGGTTGGCAAGCGTTGCTCCAGCGCCGAGCGCAGCGCGTCTGGTTGCTTCGGGACGGGTCCCGTGACTTCTTCCACGAGCTTGCGAAGTTTGCCAAGGTCGCTGCGTCCGGTGTCGGTGAAGCCAATGGAACGAACAACCTTGCCGTCCTTCGCCAAGATGAGCGTCAGCGTTGCCTGCCGGTTCAACGCGTAGCCACCTGGTCCATCGACCCCGTCGGTGCTGACAACGATCGGTCGAGCCAACTTCATCGCTGCCGAGCTGCGCTTGACGGCAGCTTCTGCATCGTTGCGATCTGCTGCGATGCGAATCAGGTGCGTCTGCAGGCCCGTCCAGGCAAGCTCTATCCCGAGCTGATCGAGACCGGTGATCATCGGCGCGGTGTTGCGCGTCAGTTCATTCACGAACAAGAACGCCGCCGGTGCCATGCCGACTTGCGTCGCGGCATCGAACTCTTTGCCTGCGAACGGGCCGGAGGGGGCGTAGACAGCGCACGCCGGCAGCTTGGTTCCGGCTGGGGGCCCGCCAGCAAGTGCTTTCGGGTCGGTGCTGCGACCCTGTTCGGAAGGAGCCTCTGCCTTGGGATCCTGGGCTTGCGGCGATTGGGCCGCCGCGGTTGCCGTTTGCCAAGAAGCAACCACACTCACGACGATCATGATCAGGCCGACGGAATTCGCTCGTAGCAACATCGCTACATCCTAGCGGGTTCGACCTTCACTCCGACCATGTCTTGCTCCCTGGCAAGCCTGGTAAGCACCCTACGCCCAGGCTGGTCGACGTTGACGCACATGCCGAGCCCAAGGACGTTTTTTGGCGAGATGCTCGAGCGGCCGGTCCACGAACCTGCTTGCTGATTCCCGTTGGCTACGCGACCGACGATTGCCAGGTGCCGAAAAACGCGTTGCTGCGCAAACCGATCGACGACGTCATGGTCATCGTTCAGGTCATCGTCTCGCGGCCAGCGCTAGAGCTTCGTCTGCTGCCAACGTCCGCGTCGGAACATCACGACAGCAGCTGCCGCGAACAAGCATTCGGCAATCGGGATCGCCCACAGCACGCCTGACGGGCCCCATTCGAGATAGAACGCCAAGAACCACGCCAGTGGCAATTGCACGACCCACAGCGTCCAGAACGTGATCCAGGTCGGAGTCTTGGTGTCGCCAGCGCCGTTGAACGCCTGCATCGCAACCATGCCCCAGGCGTAGAAGATGTAACCCGATGCGACGATGCGCACCGTGTCGATCGCGTGCTGTTGCACTTCTGGGCCGCTCGCGAAGGCATAGATGATCGGCTCGGGGAACACTTCCATCACCAGCGTGACGGCCGCCAAGAACAGCATGTCGTAGCAGCCGGTCAGCCAAACCGCTTTTTCGGCTCGGTCTGGTCGTCCAGCACCGAGGTTCTGGCCAACCAACGTCGCGGCGGCATTGCTAAGTCCCCATGCTGGCAACAGCGCAAACAACAGAATGCGGATGCCGGTCGTGTAGCCGGCGCCAGCTTGTTCGCCAAAGCTGTTGATGAACTTGGTCAAGAACAGCCAGCTACTGGTGCCGATCAAGAACTGGCCGATGGTGCCGAACGACAGCTTCGCCATCTGCCACATCGGCGTGAGATGGAAGCTGACCAGACGCGGCAGCCGGATGCGGCCGTTGCCGCGCGTCAGCAAGTAGAACTGATACAACACCGCAACCGTGCGTCCGATACAGGTCGCGATGGCAGCACCTTCGACGCCCATCTGCGGAAATGGACCAAACCCGAAGATGAAGCACGGGTCGAGGATCAGGTTGATGCCGTTCGAAACGGTCAACACCTTGAGTGCCAGGATCGGATCGCCAGAGCCGCGGAAGATCGCGTTCTGGAGAAACAGCAGCGTGATGATCAAGGTGCTGGCCATCGACCACCTGGCGTAGCCGCTGCCAATCTCGATGACGTGCGCATTGCCATCCGACATCAGCGACAGCAACTCGGGCGCAAACCACGCACCGGGAATGGCGAGGCCGATGCCAACGACGAGCCCGAGACCAATGGCCTGGCTGCCGGCGATCGCGGCGCCGTCGAGGTCCTTCTCGCCAACGCGACGCGCGACGAAGGCGGTGACCGCCATGCCGAGACCAAACGCGATGGCGTAGACCAGCGACAATACGCCTTCAGTCATGCCGATGGCGGCGACCGCCGCTCCGTTGGTCGGGATCGAGCCATGGAGCCCGTCGTCAATGCGGTTGACCCACCAGATGTCGACCAGCGCGAACAGCGATTCCAGGCCCATCTCGAGCACCATCGGTACTGCCAGCAGCAGGATCGCCGACGGCAGGGCAAGGCTGGTGTAGTCGTGCTGCTCACCGCGCAGGCTCGCGATGACGCTCTTGAAGAACGATCGCTTCGCGACCGTCTCTTCGCTCGGTTGTGGGGGACTGCTGTCGGCCAGGGGGGCTCGCCTTCTCACTCGCGCCACGCGTGTGGTGCGGCGGAGCTTACCAGTCGCCTGGCGCGAATTCGCGAATCTGTTCTCTCGCGACTGGTTGCAATCAGCCTCTCAGCAACGCTGCAATCAGTTGGCAGTCGCGTGCAGCAGCGCACGTTCGCGGCGCCACAAGCCCAGCAAGCCGATCGACGTGCACAGCAGCAGAAGCAGCGCGCGGGCGCGGCCACCGTCGACGGCGATTGCGACCTGAGCGGCGGGCGGTTCGGCGATTGGTGGCGCGGTCGCCAGCCCATCGAGATCCAGTTGTTGCAGCATGCTGGCTTCGCTCGTTTGTAACGCCGACCGGGTGGCGTGCCGTTCTTCGGCGGTTGCAACCGACCACAGGCGCGTTACGGCATCCCGAGCGGCAATCGTCGCCCACGGGTGCTGCGCATCGGCGGCACGGATGATTGCCGGCAGTTCGTTGCTAGCTCCATGACGAACGAGTGCTTCAATCGCGGTCAGGCGCACTTCGTCTTCCGCGTGCAGTAGCGCGCGCAACGTTCGGGTATCCAGTTCGCGGTCGGTGCGCCCGAGTTGACGTGCGGCCTCGGCTTGGTCCGCATCACGTGCTGCAAAGGCTCGCAGGGACAACGCGGATAGTCCGCCGGCACCGTCGGCGATCGCCAACGCCAGATACGTCACGGGCAACATCAGCCCGCCATCGCTGCGGCCGCAGACGCGCAGTTGCGCGCCTTCTCGTCGCGCATGCCAGGTTGCATCGCCGCAAAGCGAGGGGCCGAGACGCAGCAGAGCCGAACGCGGATCGTTGTCGAGCAGGCCGCCCGCGAGGTGGCCAGTAAGCACTGGCACGGCAAGCGTGCGCGAGGTGCCGATCAGGTCGGCTTCGATCGCGTGCAGTAGCTGTTGCCAGCGCACTGGCAGTTCGAAATCCTTAGGCACGAACCACTGTTCGCGGCCGTTCGTGTCGCAACGCCAGACGAGCTGAGGAGCATCGCTGGCCTT
>CAXBFC010000118.1:0-18439 GCA_963974725.1 uncultured bacterium
GTGCAATCGCGAACGCCCACGCAATTCTTTCCGCGCGAGTTCACTCTGTGAGTTCGGTGCGGAGCAGCGCGCGCACTGCTGCGAGCTCGTCAGCCGAGTAGGGTGTGAGATCCTGGTGTGGCGTGACCCCACACGCGTCCGGGCGAAGGCGCAACAACTCGTCGACTGCCAGGTCGCAGCTGCGACGCTCGATCTTGCAAAGATCGTTGCTGAGATTCTGCACGACGTCTTCGCGTTCGAGCAACGGCAGCAACAACGGAACGCAATCGTCGTGCGCGACGTAGCGGAACAGTTGCAAAGCGTCGACGACGCGTTCGCCCTGCGCCGTTCGCAACAGTTCTCCGAGCCGCTGCCGTGCGGCCGGGTCGCCAAGCCGCGCGAGTGCGGCTACTAGGCCGTCGCTGACGACGTCCGCGGCGTGCAGATGTGTGCGTAGACGCGACTTCGTTTCGTTGGCTTCCAATCGGCCCAAGACCAGTGCGAGTTGCCGACGTAGAAAGCCGTTCTTCTGACGTGCAAAGATGCCGAGCAGTTCGTCGCCCATGCCAGCGACGGGTTGGTTCTCCAGCAGTGCATTGACCGCCTCGAGCCGCACATCAAACGAGGAGTCTTCGCAGTAGTCTGGCAACCGGCGCAAGGCGTCTGCGGTGCCGATCGCAGCCAGGCATTCGACGACCAGGCAACGCACGTCCTCGTCATTGTGTTTGCCGATTGCTTCGAGCGTCGGCAGTGCAGCCGAACCAAGGCCGCGGGTGCGCTGGATCGCAGTGGAATCGCCGTTCTGTAAGAGCTTGCGAAGTTCTTCCATGAGCATCTGCGTGGTCAAGAATGCGAAGGCCGAGCCGCTCTTTCGCGCGCAAGCTTACTTGACGAGTGGCAGCACTGGCATCGGCCAGGTGTGTGCTCCGGATGGTTTGATGACCATGTCTTCGTCGGCGTGCGGGTTGTCAATGTCTGCGAACAGGATGTGGTGGTGCACCGTGTAGCGATCTCGCGGAACGGGAACCGGCAACTGATCGAATGGCACGATCGCGACTTGCTTGCGGTCCTTGGGTGGCGGCGCGTTCCTGGGTGCCTGAGTGCCGGGGTCCTGAGTGCTGGGGTCCTGAGTGCCGGGATCCTGAGTGTTGGGCGCCTCAGGCCCGAGAGGCATGACCTGAAACTGCTCCGCCTCACCCTTCGGCAGCGGGCGATCCCCGCGGTCTGGTTCTTGTCCGATCCCCGGCACGTGCGCCGGGCG
Source organism: uncultured bacterium (assembly GCA_963974725.1). Taxonomy (GTDB): domain Bacteria; phylum Planctomycetota; class UBA1135; order UBA1135; family UBA2386. Next base: position 1,241 of record CAXBFC010000118.1, read on the forward strand.
CGGCGGTTCGCATCGCGCTAACGTGACTAGCACCAGGGCTAGGATCGCGGCGACAAGAGTGGCGCGTTGCTGCATGAGGATCGGGAACTGCGTTGCGACCAACCCGGCGCTTGCACACCGGCTAGTCCCTCGAGAGGGCTTCGAACATGCGCTCGGCGTCGAACGGCCGAGATGCATGCAGATACGCGCGCTGCTGCACGCGTGCGACAACTATATCGAGAGACGGGAACACCCATACGTTGGTCGTCAGGTAGCCGCGCATGGAGTAGCCGCGGCCGTCCGGCTCGATCCACCACAAGTAGCCGTAGTTACTGGCTTCGCGGCACGGTGTGGTCATGGCGTCGAGCCACGATTCGGGGATGACTTCGCCGCCGCCGGGCCACACTCCACGGTTGCGGACGAGCTCCCCAAACCTGGCGAACTCTCGCAGCGTGGTTTCCGTGTCGGCAAACGTGTTGGTCGCACCCTTCAGTCGCCGCATGTGAGTGTTGTCGGCGCCGATTCTGGCGAACAGTTCCTGCTCGGCAAACTCCGACAAGGGCATGCCGGCAGCTTGTTCGAGAATCGGCGACAGCAGCTGCACGCCTTCGTTGCTGTATTCCCACGCGCTACCAGGATCGCGGGTGATGCGTTGTCGCATGGCGTAGTCGTTCCAACTCTCATCTGGTTGGTGAGCGACGTCGCTGCGACGGGGCAAGCCTGCCGTCATCGTCAGCAAGTGACGGACCGTGACCTTGCCGCGCATGCCATCACGCCACCCAGGCAGATACTTGCCGACAGGATCGTCGAGACCAAGTTTGCCGCGCGCGATCAACATGCCGGCGAGCAGGCCAGTGATCGACTTGCATGACGACATCGTGCGCATCGGTTCGCGATACAGCGGCGAGTAATACTCGAACGCGATCTTGCCGCTGCGGGTTACGAGCAGACCATCCGTACCCGATTGCTCGGCAAGTCTTCTAAGCGTCGCCAGAGTCTTGGTGCCCAGGCCAACGGAACTCGGCTCGACAACGTGCCAGTAGTCATCGCTGCTTGGTGGGCTAAACGTCTTCGCATTGTTGGTGAATCCCGGCAACGGTGGCAGGCCAAGCGATTGCCGCACTAGCTGCGTCTCCCAGATCAGGTGGTGATCTTGGCGGAGTTGTTTAGCTGCGGTGCCGAACTGATCGAACGCCTGGCTCGCGTCGACTCGCCCGAGTCGGTGCCGTGCAAAGGCGAGATGCAACCAAAGGTCGCAACGTTGTTCGTTCGAACCGATTCCTTGATGGAGGATCGATTCGGCGGCACTGGCGGCGCTCGCGTGTTGCCCCACCTGATTGTCTTGGCGAACGGTCCAGATGCGCGTTGGCAGGTCCGCGGCTGCCAGGACCTGTGTTGGGTCGGATGGTTGCTTGTGCTGGTTACTACGCAAACGGGCCATCGAACGAACCGACCAGTTATTGGCAGGCACCTGGCTGGCAATCTTGTCGAACGCGGCGATTGCGGCATCGGCTTGTTCGCGTTGCCCGAGTCGCGTGTGGCACGCCGCGATTAGGCTGAGTGCTTCGGCTCGGCGTGTCGCTGGCAACCCTTCGCGCTGCAAGAGCGAGTTGGCGGTTGTGATGCTCTCTTGCCAAGCACCTGTGCGGCTTTGCTGCATAGCACGCGCCACCACGGCAGTCGGTGCTTCCTGACCTTGCCCGGTCGGCACGGGTTGTTGACTGGCGACGAAGGTCGACAGACTCAGCAAGCAGGCAGTGACGATTGCTTGGGATTCCGCCATGCGGCAACCCTACTGCGTGATCAGCGCCCGCTCGGGAAGTTCCCTTCCTCAAGCGCGAACGCTACGAACTTCTCCCGCCAAACGTCCGGGAGCTCACGCTTCTTCATCGTGTCCATGTCGACGGCCGCCGTGATGATGCGGGCGCGGCACAGCGGTTTGTCGGAGCCGTGCTTCGTCATCCAAAAGCCGAGCGTCAGTGACGACGCGCCCATGTGTAGCACACCGATGTGCACTTCGGGTTCGTCGCCGTAGACGACGGGAGCGAAGAACTCGGCGTCGATCTTCACGGCGGGGAAGCCGAGCTTGTCGTCGTGCATCAGCTTGGCGTAGCTGTGCCCGAGGCCGTCGCTCCACCAGTCCTCAAAGGCGCAGTGAAAGTAGTGCAGCAGCTTTGGGTAGTAGGCGATGCCCGCGTCGTCGATATCGCCGAAGCGATACCGCAACCGCGTGCGAAAGGTCATGCGCCGCCCGCTTGCTCCGCCGGTTCGTCCTGCTTCGTCTTCTCGCTGTTGCGCGAGCAGAACTGATCGAGGCCCTTCACGTCGCGCGGCAGATCGGGGTGACGTTCGAGTTGTGCAAGCAGCACGTCGATCGTGGCGTGGGTATCGGCTTCGGCAGCGTGTGCGCCTTCAAGTTCGCGACCGCAGTAGTGACGCACGGCAGCGGAGAGGTTTCGCGGTCCCATCAGGAAGCGGTCCCACGTCTTTTCGCAGACGTTGAAGATGATCTTGGCGTCGACTTGCTGGCGGTCCCCCATCTCGAACGGGATGCCGTGCCGCTTGCACTCGTTGAGCCACAGCGGGATGTCGTAGTTGATCTGGTTGAAGCCACCGATGTCGCTGTCGGCGAGGAACTCGACCAGCTTGTCACCGACCTTCTTCAGGGGTGGTCCCCAGAAAAGCCCGGTGGCATCCGACGTGTGCACACCGGTGACCTTGGCGGCCCCCTTGCTCACTTCTTTGCCAGGATTGATGCGTTGCACCATCTCCTCGCGCGTGCCGTCAGGCAGCAACCGAATGAATGCGAGTTCGAGGATGCGGTCGTTGCAGATATCCAGACCGGTGGTTTCGAAGTCGAGAAAGACGATGGGACGTTCGAGCTTGAGGAGCATGCAGCGTGACCTTGAGTTGCCGCGCGAGCTGACCGGCTCGTGGTTCGCGGCGTTTGGTTCGAGGTCACATTCTGCGTCCGATTCGCAGAGCTACAAGTCCGACCCCGGCGAACTCGTGCGAAGCTCGCGAACCATCTACCGTCGGGCCAGTTATGTTTGGCTACTTGAGCCAGGTCGTCGCTAGCAGGTCAACTTGACCGGCCCAGAACTCGCGACTGCTCCGCTGCGACTCAAGCTGCGCGAACTGCGCGAGCCAATCGAGTTGGTCATCCGCGGGCACGCACGCGTCGCATGCCGGGAACAGCATCGTCTCCTCCAAGTCTTGGCGCCGCGCCAGGCGCGCCACGATCGCCGTGACGGTCTCAGCAAAGCCAGCGCGCTCATCGTCTGTCAGCTCGCCCGTAGGCTCCCAGAACAGCACGAGGTAGTGCGTCAGCTCGCGGATCTCCTCGTGAAGGCGCATCAACTCGCCGACGATCGCTGCGTCCTCCTCGTCCGCGCGCATTGCTACCGCGGGTGCCAGGATCTCGTCCTCCTTGCGCATGTGCACGGCCAGCACCCATTCGCGCAGAAACCGGAGCACGCACGCACAGTCGGCCGCCGGAAACTCGCCGCCCGATCGCACCTGGCCCGCAATCGCGGCCAACACGCGGACCCCTCGCGTGGCGACTACGTGATCAGCCCTCAGGTTGTCGGTGGGGCGGTGCATTCGTCTGGATTTGCGAACAGCTCGACGCTGCATGATGAGCAATGCAACCTCACGCAGGCGGCGGTATTTCGCGCTGCGCCCCTATTGCCAGCCTGAAGCCGCCCTAACGCCACCCGAAAAAAACCCGAACGTGCATGTTGACAGGTCTAAACATTTGGCTAACTTCGAACCGAACAAGCAACGAACAACAGGACCCAAACATGGCAACTCGCCGTCAAAACACACTCTCGCCTTCCTCATCCTCTCGCCTCGCCAGCGGTCGTCTGACCGCCAGTCAAGTATGCGCGGGCCGACCCGTTCGCTGGGGAGCGGCGGTGGTCGAGCCCGCGCGGAGGAGCGCAAGCCTTGGCTGGTCAGAGGTTAGTGGTCGTAGTCGGCGCGATCGTCGCGCTGCGGTTCGGCTGGCTAGTGCGCAGCCGGCTGCTCGTGGTCAGGATCTGGCTGGCGGTCCGGTCTCTGCTGGCGGCCCTGGCGGTGCCACCAGTGCTGGCAGTGAGGTCAGCTCATTTACCCGAAACCGGATTAGGCATGCGTTCGAGTTGTTCGGTGCCTGTATGATGATTGTTACCTTTCTAGCCATGGCGATGTTCGCCTGACGTTAGTTTGGCGGGCTAGTTGGTTGGTTTTGCTGGCGTGGGTTTCTCGCGCGGCACTGCTTGGCCGGACCCCAAAGGGCCGGGCTCTAACTGGCCGGGCAAGAACTGGATGGGCACAACTGGCCCAACGCTGCTACCGGGGCCTATTGGCCTGATTGGCGCGCACCTGCCCGTTCGACGGGAGTGCGACGACTGGAGTTCATGATGACGACGATGCTGACTGAGAAGCAGATCCGGGTGCTGCGCTTCTTCCGTGACTACCGGCAAGAGCACAGCATTTCGCCGACCTTGGAGGAGGCGGCGCAGGCGCTGGGGGTCAGCAAGATCACGATTCACGAGCACCTGAATCAGCTCGCCAAGAAGGGGGCGATTCATCGTGATCGCGCCAAGGCACGTGCCGTGGCGATCCTGTTTGACCCTGACGCCGACGAAACCAGCAGCAGCGACGACGGAATCCCCAAGCTGCCGCTCGTGGGCATGATCGCTGCTGGTCGTCCGATCGAGGCTCTCGAGGATCGTGAGGAGATGAGCCTGACCGATCTCGTCCCGACCGGCGATCGCATCTACCTGCTGCGAGTACGTGGCAAGTCGATGATCGAAGACCACATTGACGACGGCGACCTGGTAGTCGTCGAGCGTCGTGAGACCGCCAACGATGGGGACATCGTTGTCGCGATTCTCGAAGACGAAGAGGCGACTCTGAAGCGCTTCTATCGCGAGTCCAACGGGATGATTCGTCTGCAGCCGGCGAACTCCGAGATGGAACCGCTGTTTACCAATCGAGTGCAATTGCGCGGCGTAGTGCGCGGCGTGATTCGCAAGTTCCGATAGCAATCCGGGCTGGGTAGTTCGAGCTGAACTATTCGAACTGAACTACTCAAGCCGGGCTATTCGAACTGGGCTATCAAGCTGGGCAACCAAGCTGGGTCGGCTTGCCGTGGGGGCTGGTCGTTGCAGCGCGGTGGCTGTTTCTGAAGCCTGCCTTGCAACCTTGGTTGACACCCTCGGTTGCAGCAAAGGGCAGCCACGTGATGCGCTTCTGACCGGGCGCGTTGCGTGTGACTGACTCCAGTTTGGAAGAGTTCCTCTATGAGGCGTGGCCGGAAAGTAGCGTGCATCGCGCGCGGATTAAATCGCTGTGCGTGGTGGAGCGCGAGAACGCAGGCGAATCGGTGGATTCGGCGAGGCTCTCGCGGGACGCCAAGTGCGGCGAGGCCGCCGCAGGCGTTGTCCGCGGCTTTTCGGCTGGGCCTCTATGCCGGGACTCGTAGTTACTCAGACCGCCGGGAGGTTGTAGAACGAGAGGGTGACCGACTCTCGTGCTCAACCTCCCGGACGCGTCATTAAGGGTCCGTTCGTCGATCAATGCGGTGCTGGCAAGCACGCATGGTGTCGGTGCCAGAAAAGCGAGCAGTATCCCTACTGCGATGGAACACACCGCGGCTCCGATACGACGCCGATCAAGGTCATCTTTGATGAGCCGCGCACTGTCTGTTGGTGTGCCTGCGGGCAAAGCAAGAACGCGCCATATTGCGACGGCACACATTCTTCTCTGTGAGCTTCTTTCTCTGCGAGCTGCTCGGCGCGGCTTCTCTGCGCGGCTTCTACGGGTGGCTCATTCTGATCCGAGAGTGCATCGTCTGAGGTCCGTTGGCTCGAAACCTACTGCCTGGCAATCCATCGCCAGCGAAGTCGGCGGCATGTCGCGTCTGCCGCCAGTGGTGTGATGCACAAATCTGCCGGCTTCTGAGCGGCCCTCGGCGCCGCTCGCGGCCTTGGCATTGTCCTCGATGCATTGTCCGCGACGTATCCACCAATATGCCTGCGGCAATGCGCCTTACGAGCGACGCCGATGACTCGCTCATAAGACGGCAACTGTCTGCGTCACACCACTAGCTACTCCGTCCCTCGCCCATCCACGCGGTGGCCGCCTCGCGTTGTGCGTCCGTCCCGCGGTCATCGATGACCAAAGCCAGTTTGCCTGGACCCGCAGCTGGGGTTGCGCGTGACGTCTGCACGACGCCTCGGCGTGCGATCAGCAGATCCAGCGGCTTGTCGACTTGGGCAACGGCGGCGAACGTAGTTTGCCAGCTAGCAGGCTTCACCCGGAGGTTCGCAACGGCCAACAATTCATCATCCGGTGCCAGCCCGCCAACATCGGCGGGACTGCCATCTGTGACGGATGCGAGCACGGTTGTTCCGGCGCGGAAGCCGACCCCGAGGTATGGCTTGCCAGCCTCGCGAGTCGTGAGCTTGACCCCCACATCAGCGAGCAGATCGTCGAGTTTGGGGTCGAGTTGTCCGGTTACCATATCGACAAGTTGTGCGACGACATCCGGTCCTGCGATGTCCTCGATGACGCGGTGCACATCGGCAACTTCGTAGCCGCGACCTCGCTCGAATGTGTCCTGGAATAGAACCTGCAGAACGTCGTCGAGGGAACGCTCGCCGTTGCTCGCACGCCGAATCAGCAAGTCCAAGCACATCGCCGCGACCGCACCGTTGCCGTAGTAGTTCTGCGACGAGTTGCGTGTGTTCTCATCCGGCCGATACAGGCGAATCCACGCATCAAAGCTCGACTCTTCGAGGCTCAGTTCGAAGCGGCCGGGAGCCGCGCGCATGTTCTGCAGGTTCTTGGCCATCGAAGCGAGGTAGTCACTTCGGGTCGTCAGGCCGGCGCGAACCAGCAGCAAGTCGTCGTAGTACGCCGTCCAGCCCTCCATCAGCCAGAGCAACTTCGTGTAGTTCTCTTGCTCGTAGTCGTAGTCCCAAAACTCGACCGGGCGCATGCGCTTGACGTTCCATACGTGGAACAACTCGTGCGCTGCCAGTGCGAGGAAATCGCGGTAGCCGGACTCGGTCGTCAGCGATGTGCGCGGCATCAACAACGTCGTCGAATCGCGATGCTCGAGACCGCCGTAGCCTTCGCCCGTAAACAACGCGAGGAATACATAGCGTTGGTAAGGCAGCGCGTCGCCAAACACCGCCGAAGCTTGCTTGACGATGCGTTCAAGGTCGGAGACGAGCGTCGTCGGTGGCACGATCGCGTCGAGTCCATCGAGCACAATGGCGTGCGGCACGCCATGCACTTGCCACTCGAGTCGTTGGGCCGTGCCAACCAACACCGGCGCGTCGAGTGCGTGGTCGAGGTCGGTTGCTCGCAGCGTGACGGCTGCGGTATCGGCAGACTTCGCCGTCGCTGCGGTTGCCTCTAGACTGCAGGTCAGTGACCATGTTGCCGGATGATCGACCGTGATCTGTGCCGGCAATTGCCTGCGGCCGACTGGCCAAAGCAGCACGCACGCGTGGTTCCAGAAAGCGTGCCCCGCGTCGACATCTGCGGTGCGAACGCTGAGTTCGTGCGCATAAACCCGATAGCGAAGCTCAATGGTCTCGGCGCCATCGGTCGTGACGATGAATCGGTTCTTGCTGGTCTTGCGGCAGTCGAGCGTTCGCTGGTCATCGCCGGCGATCGCTTCGACACGCGAGAGATGCCGGGCATACTCTCGCAGCAAGTAGCTGCCCGGAGTCCAGGTCGGCATGAAGAACTCGACCTCAGGCTGGTCGAGACCGGAGTAAGTGACTACGACCCATAGCTTTCGGTTGGAAGGCCTGGTGGCGTCGATGCGGAACTCGAGCGTTGGCAATGGGTTCTCGCTGGCAGTCTTGCGCTCGGGCGGAATGCATTGCCCAAGTGGACCTGAAAAATGGCGCGCCCGAGAGGAGTCGAACCTCTGACCTACGGCTTCGGAGACCGTCGCTCTATCCAGCTGAGCTACGGGCGCGCGTTCGGCCCGGTCATATCGGGCCAACGGAAGAAACACAACGCCTCAGGCGCCGGCGGGTAGACCCGCTAACTGTCACCTTGCGAAGGGATTCCAGAACGCGGAAGGGGGCGGCCGCTTGCCTGCACACGCAGCAAGTGGTTCAATATCCAGTACGGTTGCCTGAAACCGAATGGCCCCACGGTTCTAGATGCAGGCATCCGAGCGTCCCTCTTGATGCATCCAAAGCACATCGTAACCCTGATGGCTGCAGGACTCGCAACGCTATTCGTTGCGACCAGGTCAGCTACCAAATCGATCGCAGCGACTGGCGGAGACTCCGCCGCGACGCTCGACAGCGATGGCGATTTCCTGCCTGACGCGGTTGAGTGGGTGGTGCTGACCAACGCTCAAAACGGGGACACAGACGGGGATCAGGTCCCAGACTTCGTCGAAGTCGTTGAGGCCGGCCACCCGCGCCATGAAAGCGCGCCGTTGCCTCCCGATCAGCAGATGCGCTTGATCATCACGGGTCCTTCACCAGCGTCGCCAGACCCGCGCACATGGATGCACATCTTCCATCGGGTGATGACGTCCCAGACGGGGGAAGGCGCTGGCGTCAGTGCGATCGAATCCTTCGACACGTGGCTCGAAGGACCACTTTGGCCCGGCGTTCAGTTCCCGCTCAACTCGTTCGCTTCGGGCGAAATGGTCTATCGTGAGCGCGTGACCCCGAACGACGGCGTTTGGGTGCAGCTGTCCATTCCGCTCGTTTCGAAGGCGCTGTTGACAGCGGTTCTGCCCTGCACGATTTGGGCCGAATCATCGATCGGCGGGCAGCAGTTGGCGAGCGGCCAGAATCTGATCAACGCAGGTGGCGAGATTGCCACGCTCGTTCCCTATGAGGCCGGACGCTATGTGTTCCAGACCTTGAGCCCGACCCCACCCTCTGGGTTTGTTGGCGAGTCGAATCGTGTTTGCGTTCTAGAACTGGTGGAGCAAACGAGTGGTCCAGCTGGGACCACCTACCAGGTCGTTGACGCGGATTGCGAAGATGCCAACGAGCTTGAGTGCAGCGCGTCGTGTCAGGCCTCCATTGGCTGGGTGATCACGATTCCAGGCGGCACAGAATTGATCGGCGGGCAGTAGGTTCGCGGGCGGTAGCTTCGCGGGCGGTATCTTCGCCAGCAGTGGCTTCGCCGCTGGCCGCTTCGCCGGCCGTCAGATTCGCAGATGGTCGGGCCGCCTGGCAGGAGATCCGCCCGTTAGTCGATGCCTGCGTGAGCTTTTCCCAATGGGCGGCCAACAGTTCTCGCCCCGGCAACCGTTCTCTCAGGTCGCCGCAAGACAGCATTCGCGAGACTTCCGTCAAGGTCGGGAGCAAGCGCTTTGCCATGCAGTCACTTCCGCGCCTTCGTTCGCACCTAAGTAATAGGCCGAAGAGGAAGAATCCTACTTCGCAAAGTCCGTGGCCCGAAAGCGGTGGTGCGGTTCCATGTTGCCATCTCGGCTTGACGCGCGCCCGGGACCGATCGCGAGGACTCTGCAATGCGGTGGCGTGTCTTGCAATGCGTTGTTGCGCCGGGGAGTTAGCACGGTTCGTTGCATTGAAAAGGCACTGCCATCTGTGGTCATGATCGACGCAAATGCCCGATTGATCGCAGGCTTACGCAAAAAGGTAGAGTCTCTACGGAACCTGAATGGCCATTAAGGTCGTCTTCATACCGTGGAACTCTTGCGCGACCCAGACGCCCAACTCGTAGCAGCCTGCCGGAACCCCGGCAACGATGGCTTCGAAGAGGCCTTTGAGGTTCTGTTCCAGCGCTACCGCGAACGCGTCTATGCCATTGCGTTCCGGGTTGCCGGCAACCAGGCCGATGCGATGGACATTGTTCAAGAGAGCTTCGCGTTGCTCTTCCGCAAGCTCGCAAGCTTCAAGGGCAATTCGCTCTTCAGCACGTGGCTGTTCCGCATTGTCGTCAACTGCAGCATCGATCACCGTCGCCGCACCAAGTCGCAGCGTGGTCCGACTTTGATCGCCGATCAAGAGCAGTCCCTCGAAGTTGCGGATGCAGCACTTGGGCCGCGCGATCGCGCAGTTGTGCATGAAGTTGGTGATCAGGTGCAGGCTGCGATTTCGCAACTCAGCACCAAGTTGCGCGCCATTCTGGCGCTGCGCTACTTGGAGGAAATGTCATACGAAGAGCTGGCCGCGACGCTCGAGTTGTCGATGGGAACTGTTAAATCACGCCTGGCGCGTGCCCACCTCTCTCTCGAACATGTCGTTCGCTCTCGGTTCCCGCATCTCGACATCAGTAGGAAGCTCGATGCCGAAGATGACGCGAGCGGCGCGGCCAGTAATTCACCTGCCGGTAAGCCACGCGCCGGTAATCCACACGGAGGGAGTTCAGATGGCAGCTCACCGGATGGGCTGGGGGGTGTCGGATGAGTTCTGATCGTTCGAAGGCCGATTGCTCGAAAGCCAACCGCTCCAAGGGCATTGCGTCGGCTGCGTGTCGCGCTGCGTTGCGCGAGGTGATGTCTGATTCGGGCAGCCTGGAGGCGTTGACACCCGCAAATCGTCAGCACGTCGACTCGTGTGGCTTCTGCTCTACACGTGTGCGAGCGCGTGGCAGCTTGGCCGAGTGGGTCCGGGCGCGACCGGCGGTTCCTGCCGAACTTGCATCACCCTCCGTTCTCGAAGGCATCTACGAGCGAGCGACCGAAGCTGCCGAGCTTGGTCCCGTTGGGGCATGGCTTGAACAGGCGGAAGTCAGCACAGCGGAAGTCGCTGCAAGCAGTGTCGCAGATCCCTCGTTCTTGCAGGACTGCCTACAGGTAACTGATCGTTCGACGCGAACGGAATTGCTGCGCGACTTCGTCCGGGATCCGGCGCAGCCGGACCCGCAGATGTGGACTGGTGTATGCCGCTCCATTCTCGAAGGCGTTGCTTCCGAGCGCGTTATGCGCAGTAGCTTGGGCTGGCGTGTCTTGTTGGCTGGTGCCGCTGCGGCTGCCGTGGTTGGGCTGCTATCGATACCAGAAGACACTCCGGTGCAACCCACCATCATCTTTGCCGACCTTGACCGTGCCCCTGATGTTGCGTTCGCCAATGTCCGTTACGGGGCGCGTTATTGACGATCGATCATTCCGTGCATTCGTTCAGGCTCATTTATCAGGCTCATGTAGCTCAGATACAGATTAACCCGGACACGAATCACCTAGTCACTTAGCCTTTCATCCCTCCGCCTTCGTCTATTTCCGTGCTCAATCAACGATTCATCCCATCTGCATCGCCAGTAGCCAATTGGCTGACTGCGGTCGCTGCTTGTGTTGGGTTGATGATGCCCGCGACGGCTCAGCGTTCGGCGCAACCGACTCAGACGACGGCCACGATCAAGGTCGGGTCATCGTCATCGGCGTTGCCGACGTTGGCTTCGATACGGCAGGCGCTTCTCCACCAGGATTACACGGTGGAACAGTTCCGCCGCTTCCGGGATGAGTTGGGCAATGTCGTTACCGTGCGGGAGCAGTTGGAAGTCGATGCAAACGGCACGACTCGGCCAGATTTTGCGATCAACTTCCTGGCCGTAGAAGGTGAGCCGGCTGGTTCGGCACTGAGCGTCAAGTGGCAGCAAGCCTACCAACGGTTTGGCAACCTGTTCTTCCGCCATGGCTCGTTCCAAGTGCGGGACTTGATCAAGGCTTCGCTGAATTACACGCTGCACGATTTCGGGCAGGTAGTGCGCGCAGGTCGTGTCGCGCGCCGCATGGTTGTGTTCCCCGCGTCGGTTGACAAGGCCATCTGGGTTGTCGACATCGACAGCATCACGAGTGTCCCGCTGTTCATTGCTGAGTTCGACAACGGTCTGCAGCTGCGGGCCAATATCGAAACGCTGACGTTTGTGCCATCGGTGCAGACGATCACGCCGACGATTGCAGCTGCCAACGTGACGCCGATGACTAGCTACGCTGGCGCCGAGACGTTCCTCGGCTCGCCCGCCGGGCTGGTCAATCCGAACGTGATGGTGACGCCGGACTACGCACTCGAAATGATCGAAGTGCACGACGATCCAATCAACGGTCGGCAGAAGCTCGTCATGAGCTACTCGGACGGAATCGACCAATACATGGTCGTGCAGGCGCTAAACAGCATCAACCCGTTCGCTGGTTTGCCGAGTGCCGTCGGCGGCGCCCACACGATTGGACGCTTTCGTGATCCGGCGCTGAGTGCCTTGGTCTTCTGGGATGATCAAGTGACGTTCCATATTGCCGGTCGCGGATCGCTGGAGCGTCTCGATGACGTTGCGAGTCGGATCTACCTGCAAGCGCTGAGCAACTAGCCCGCCGGGCAGCGACACGCCGCGCACGCTAGCATCGAACACGCTGGCATCGAACACGTGGCAATGCCACGCTCCTGCCCGCGAAGTCGGCTTCTTGGCGCGCTTCCATCTAGCCCGTGCAGAACTGTGTTGCATCACGCAACAGTGCATCAGGCAAAGGGCATCACCCAAGAGTGCATCCGACGGCGAGGCAATCCGACGGCGACGCCGTCCGGCCGTAGACCCGTCGCGTTTTGGCGTCGACAGTCTGCACGATGCGACGGGAGCCGTCGCGTTTGTGCGACGAATTGCATCGTCACCATATGTTGTAGGTCGCGGCTCCCCATGTCATGGGCGTCTGCGATTGCAACACCGGTTGGCATCACCGGTGCTTCTCTCAACACAGACAAGAGAGGTTGCAAATATGGACGCTGAACACAACGAAACTCCCAAGCTCCCCGAAGCCCTTGGTTCGACCGAATACCGGACGCGCTTGAACACCAAGCTCAACTGCCTCATCGCAGTGCTTGAGGTTGCGATCGCCAAGATCACCAAGAGCATGGATACTCCTGGATCCAACGAGACCCGCCTGACGAAGATTCGTGGCAACCTCGAGAACACTCTCTCGATTTGTCATCGTGCCAAGCAGACGCTCGATCGCACCCACGCCAACAAGCAAACCGCTCGCCGTGATCGTGACGGCAAGCTGATGACGGCGCGTGACTACGTCGAGTTGACGAGCATCGAGGAGTATCGCAAGTTCCGCAAGATGACGCCGATCACCAAGAACGAGCTCGAAACGATCGATTTCGACGAGCTGTCGCGCCGTCTTAGCGACGCCTGAGATGTCGATGGCGTTGGGGGTTGCGCTTCAGCCCGCACCTCGATGCCTGGGGGTTCCCCCACGCCAGGGCCAAGCCGGTCTTCACTGCCGGCGTCCGGAATGCCGATCTCTGAATGGGATAAGGCATGACGATTGCACTCATTGTGACAGAGGATTCGATCCGGGCGACAGCGCGGGTTGGATTGGTTTCGCCGGAAGGCAGCGAGCAACTTGCAGCAACGATTGAGCGCATGGGCCATGAGGTCATGGCGTGCTCAAGTTGGGCAGAGCTCATGACGCAGGCCAGTGAAGGGGCACTAGACATCGTGTTCTGTCATGAGTCGTGTCTCGAAGCCATGCCGAGCGAATGTCAGGTGCCAGTCATGCGCATGCAGGAGGATGGCGCGCTTGACGAACCAACCGTGTCGCCGATGCTTGCCCTTGCGGTCGAGCTCGCTGGCAAAACGGCGCGCCTCAATGAGCTTGAGAATCTGGTTGGTGGCATTCGCTCCGGCTCGGCCATGGTTGGCAGCACGCCGACGATGCGGCGGCTGCAGGCGGCTGTTTCACGCGCCGCCGATTGCGACGCAACGGCACTGATCGAAGGGCCTGTTGGTTCCGGCAAGTCGCTTGCATCCCGAGCGATTCACCTCAAGAGCAAGCGTTGCGACGAGCCGTTGGTCGTTTCCGATTGTGGTTCCATTAGCGCCGAAGGTCTTAGCCAGGCGATCGCCAATGGCGCCAAGACGACCATCGTGCTCGAGTCCATCGACAAGCTGTCGAGTGCCGCTCAGGCGGTGCTGGTCAAGCACCTGAAAGAACGCACGACGTCACGCGCGCCGAAACTGGCACGTTTGATTGCGACGACATCCGCGCACATCCCGGAGTTGGTTGCGCGCGGTGCATTCCGCGAAGACCTCTACTACCGCCTCAATGCGTTCCCGATCATGGTGTCCGGTCTGCACGAGCGCGTCGATGACATCCCTGCGCTGGCCGATGCGATCCTGGATGCTGGTGTGCCGGCATCTGGTCGCAACCACCAAGGCTTTACACCAGCTGCTCGCATGCTTCTCGAAAGCATGCAATGGCCAGGCAATGTCGCGCAGCTGGAGTCGACGATTCGTCGCGGCCAGATGCTCGCCGGCGGGGCCGCAATTGACCGTGAGCACCTGATGGCTCCGGCTAGCAATGGCCCGCAGAACCTGGTGCCAGCGTCAGTGACCGGCAATCGCAGCGCTGACGAGGTCGAGCTGACCGAAGACTCGATTCGCCCGTTCGAGGAAGAAGAGAAGTTCCTGTTGGGTCGCGCCCTGCAAGCAACCAAGGGCAACGTGCGTCGGGCTGCGCAACTGCTCGGTATCGGTCGCGCGACGCTGTATCGCAAGATCCAGCAGTATCAGCTCCGCCTTCACTAGGCTGCAGGCAGTAGCGGGGCGGGTACGAGTGCTCCGTGGCAGCACGGGCTGGTAAGGTTTCGGCCATGCCGCCCGTGACCGTTCTGCACAGCGACGAGCACCTGCTCATCGTCAACAAGCCCGCTGGAATCCTGGTGGTTCCTGCCGCTGGCCGTTCTGCGCCAACTCTGGTCGATGTTCTGACCAAGCAGTTGGATTGCTCCGTCATCGCGGTGCACCGGCTCGATGAGGATACGACGGGGTGCTTGGCGTTTGCCTTCACCGAGGAAGCTCGCACGGCCCTGGACGCGACCTTCCGTGACCATTCGGCACAACGGGACTACCTGGCGTTGACGACTGCCGTTCCGTCGCCCGAGTCGGGCTGTATCGAGAGCAACTTGGAAGAAGGCCGCGACGGTATCGTGCGCGTCGTCCGTCGCGGTGGTCGCCGGGGTGTCACCCACTACGAAACCCTCGCACGGCGCGGTCGCGGCTGCTTGGTGCGTTGCCGATTGGAGACCGGTAGGCGCAATCAGATCCGCGTGCACCTGGCAGCGCTTGGGTGTCCGGTAGCTGGCGATCGCAAGTACGGTTATCGCGCTCGCCGCGGTGAAAGTTTTCCCCGAGTCATGCTGCACTCGTGGAGTTTGAAGCTCGCGCATCCAATCACCGGCCGCACGGTGTCGGTTTCATGCGAGGCTGACGAGCCGGACCTCAGGCCGTAGAACCGAAGCGCGTCAACGCGCTTTGGAAAATGCTTCGTGTAGTGCCTCGCAAGCAACGAGGAAGAGTAGCTACGCGGGCGTGTTCGTAACTACAATGCTCGCGCCTTGCGCGTCCCCGTTCAGTTGTCCCAGGAGTCGATCTTCGGCTTCCTGACGAGTACACGGCTCCCGGTCGTGTCCAGCCTTTCGATGCTGATTCGATGGGCGTCGTTGGCTCTGGCTGTTGCTGCGACGATCTACGGAATCGGATGCCTCGCACTTGTTGAGGACGGCTTCTGGAGCGCGAAGCTTCCATGGTGTGGCGCGTTTCCAGCGCTTGCATCCGCGCCCGTGTTCTTTGGTGCGTGGTTAGGTTGGCGTAGCCAGCGATTGCAACGTGCAGCAGTGCTGCTGTTCATCGCGTTGTTCACGTTGACGATCCTCGCCAACTGGCCACGCGGTGCATTCAGTCCAGCTTGGTATGTGCATCCGGTCTTGGCGTTGTTGGCAACAACATGCCTTGGCGTGATCGCCGGCCTGACGATGACGATGTTTGCCGTCACCGCCTTGTTGCTCGGCACGTGGGCGCATCCTGGTCCCGGGATCGTGCCAATGGCGGCACCCGATGTTTGGGTGCATGCCATCAGTCTGAGTGCGGTGACACTCGCTTCGGCATTGGCTGGCGCGATCGTCAACCGACTCGTGTTCATGACCTTGATGACCGCCGAGCGACAGCGCCGCAAGAACTTCGATGCGAGTCGTGCCCTGCGTCATCGTGAGAAGTTGCTGCGCCACGCGATGCGTGTCGAAACAGTCGGCGACCTTGCCGGCATGGTTTGCCATCAGTTGCGCAACACGTTCCAGGTTCTGCTTGGGCACGTGACCATGGGGTCGATGTCCGATGACAAAGAACGGCAACGTCGCTTGGTCTTGATCGAGGAGACCCTGCAGCAATCGCAGCCGTTGCTCGATCAGTTGATGCGCATGGCGCACCCGGATGAAGGAACGTCGATGCCGTGCGACCTTGCTGAGATCCTTCGTCAATTCCGCTATCAGGCGGCCCTGGTCTTGCCGGGCAATGTGCAGCTGACTTGCGAGGCGCCATCGGAGGTGCCGTCGGTGTTGCTCAATCCGCACGGCATCGTGCACGCGTTGTGGAACCTGGTCATCAACGCCAAGCAAGCGATCGAGGGGGACGGTGCGATTACCCTTCGCTGCGGAAGCGACCGGCACCAGGTGTGGATCGAGGTGGCGGACACTGGCGGTGGCATGCCGGACGCGGTGCAGGAACGGATCTTCGATCCCTACTTCACGACCAAACCGATCGGCCAGGGAACCGGCCTCGGTCTGACCGCGGTTGCGCGCTTTGTGCGTGTCAGCAATGGTCTGATCCAGGTCGAGAGCGAAGCAGGTCGTGGCACGACGTTCCGGATGCGGTTCCCGCGCGCGACCGGCGTTCGCTCCGCTTGAGAGCTCTCCGAGCACTGCCGACTGCTGGTTGCTGTTGTGCGAACGGTTGGCGTCTTGGTTGGCGCGGGGATCGAGTTAGATCTCGACGGTTCGACCCAGCCGCTTGCTGATGACCTCACTGAGAACCGTCGCCAGCGCGCCGCGGCCCTTCGTGTCCATCCACGTGTCCGTCGCTTCATCGCGTTCGAAATGCCAGGCAGTCGCGCCTTCGGCCAGCCACATCTGGTGGGCGGCGGTCTGACGGTTGAGCACACAGATCCGGCCATCCGCAAACGCCATCTTGATGACTCCGGCCGCGGAGTCGGCTTCGAGTTCGTCAGGGTCGAACGTGTCGAGTTTGGTGAGCAGAGCCTGCATCAATGCCTCGGCCCGCTTGAGGAACTCTTGGTCGCTGTTGCTGCTGCTCATGGGCGGATGATGGGGCCTGCCGTGCTGCGCGCAAGGACTTGGCTTGCCGGGACGCCTCGCGGTTGGTTCTCAACCGGGCGAATCACCAGCCCCGAACAAGTGCGGGGGGCTTGAAAAAAAAGAGTGGCCGGCGATC
>CAXBFC010000119.1:0-18283 GCA_963974725.1 uncultured bacterium
AGCATGCGCTTCTTGAAGTCCTTGAGGGCCTCGCGGTCCTTGGGCGACAACAGCACCGGACGATTGTCGATGAAGACGAGTGGCGTCTTGGCGTCGACGAGTTGTTCGAACTCACTCGGACTCAGTTCTTGTTCGCCGAGCGCGAGGCTCCAGCGGAACTCGAACCATGGCCGTGGATCGTTGTCCTGGCCGCCGCCTTCGACGATGGCGACGCGTGCCGACAGGCGTTGCATTGCCTCGACACCAGGTAGCGTGACTTCGAAGCCTTCGTTCTCGAGCAGCGGGATGTGGTCGAGAATCTGGTCGAGCTCTTGCCGGGTCAGACTGGCGCGGCCGTCACTGAGGTTGCGTGCGCGGCGCAGGGCCGGCAGCTTCTCGGCGACGCGGTCGAGGGTGTCTTCGACGCGATGCACGGTTTCGCCGGCGATTTCGTTGCGGAACGGCGATGCCTGCAGACGTTGGTGCAGGCTTTCGATGGTCTCGGTGTAGGCGACGCCGGGCACCGGGCGAACCAGAATGGAGAGACCCCACGGGACGCCTTCTTCGAGCGGCGTGTCCGGAACCAGGATCTCCAACACCGGAGTCATCGGCGTTTGCCAGAACTCGCGCGGCAGTCGTTCGGCTGACTCGTGGCGAGGTGCTGGCGGCTGACCGTCTTCGGCCTGCTGTTCGAGCAACTGGTCGAGTGCGTGGCCGAGGAAGCTGACCAGGAAGTTGCGTTGCGTGACCGCGTAGACCGGATCATCTGGCACCGCGGTGCGCGCCGTGCAGAGGTTGCCCGGCACGAGTTCGGCGAGCGCGGCAACGACCCATTGCGTGTCTTTGGTCCAGAACGGCACGTGCGTCAGCACGCCTTGTGGCGCTGGAGCGTAGTCGCCGCGAGAGATCAACTTGCCTACTAGCTGACTTGCAGCAGCGAGCAGTCGAACTGCCGGCACTTGGGTGGCAGCGTTGAGCGATTGCAGCCACGGGACCGCCTGCCGCAACGGGATTCCCAGGGCGGGAATCGTCCACAGAGCCGGGGCAATGCGAACCGTACCCTTGTCGTCCTCGTCATCCGGAGTGGGCATGCCCGCTAGCGGAGTGAGTTCGGATTCTTCAGTCGGGAGCAGTAGCTGGGTGTCGACGATGGTCGCCGCGGCAACTAGCTCGGCCGGCAGCTGTGCGCGCAGTGATTCGACGCCATCGTCGGACCACAGAGCAAGGCGCGCATCGGCCGGCTGCCGGGTGTGCAGATAGGCAGCGTGGAGGTTAGTGAGGTGCGTCACTCTTTGCCGGTTGGACCCATGCCTTGTCGACTGGCGAGGTGGTCGTGTGCAGTTCGTGGTCGAGACGACGCGTGAACTGGTCGGCTAGCGTGAAGATGAACAACAGCGACAAGAACAGGAACGAGCTCAGGAACATGAGCTTGTTGACTGCGGTGTCCCACTTGAGGTGCATGAAGAACGCAATGACGAGCGAAGCCTTGACGCTGGCAATGCCCATCGCGATCAGCATGTTTGCCGAGCCGAAGTCGAATTGCGCAACCCCGACGGTGATGCCGGTCAAGATCAGCAGTGCGATCAGCACCGTCATGAACATCGCCGGGCTCGAAACGTGCGTGTGGCCCATTTCCAGCTCTCCGTGAGCGTGGCCGTCACCCGCCGTGTGGTCTGCCGTTTGGTCTGACATTTTGGGAGCCTTAAGGAACGAGGTAGAGCAGCGGGAAGAGGAAGATCCAGATCAAGTCGACCAGGTGCCAGTAAAGGCCAACCAGGTCCACCGGCAGGTAGTAGCCGGCGTGGTAGCGGCCCTTGGCCGTGCCCCGCATGACATAAATGATCGCGATGGCGCCGATGATGACGTGCAGACCGTGGATCGCCGTCATCGTCAGGTAGATGGCGAAGAACATGTGGCCGTGCGGCACATCGGCCATCACGCCGTGATAGTCCTTAAACCACGCTAACTGTCCGGTTGCTCCGTCGTACCCGTCGAACAGGCTGCCGAAGACGATCAGGCCGTGCTCGTTCTTGGCCTTGTATTCGATGAACTTGATGACCATGAAGCCAACGGCGCCGAGCACCGTCAGGGTCAGGTAAATCATTGTCTTAGACTTCTGGCTGGTTTGCGCCGAACGCACGCCCATGGCCATTGTCCAAGAACTCAGCAGCAGCACCGAAGTGTTGAGCGCACCGAGCCTCCAGTCGAGTTGTTGACCGCCGACGCGGAACGTCTCGGGGAACATCTCGTGGAAGTAGAAGTAGGCTGCAAACAGTCCGCCGAAGAGCAGGATTTCCGTGGCAAGGAACAGCCAGAAGCCGAGCTTACCCGCCTGGAACTCCTGCACCGGCGTACTGAAGTGGTGCGCCACCGTATGCGGAACGAACTCCGGCCCTGGGGCCGGAATCACGACCGCGTGGTGATCATCGTGACTCATGAATAATCCTGTAGCGAATGTTGGTGTTGGCGTGGCCGTAGATGCGCGCGGCGATCATTTGCAGTCGCGCTGCATCGAGTCGTAGTCCAGCGTCGAGTAGTCGTAGACCTCGTGCACAACCTTCGGCTCTACGTCGAAGTTGAGGTGCGGCGGAGGCGTCGGGGCGACCCAGTCGAGCGTGACACCGCCCCACTGGTTCTCCTTGGCCCTCTTGCGCTGGAACAACGAGGCGATCAGGTAGAAGACCATCAACGCGACGCCAGCACCGAGGACCATCGCACCGATGGTGGATGCCTGGTGGTAGGGCGCGTATTCCGGCACGTAGGTCGCATAGCGACGCGGCATGCCGCGACTACCCATAACGAACTGCGGCAGGAAGGTGCCGTTGAAGCCGATGAAGATCAGCGCACAAGCGATCTTCGCTTGGAACTCGTTGTACATCACCCCGAACATCTTCGGCCACCAGTGGTGGAGGCCGGCGAAGAACGCCAAGGCGATCGATCCCATCATCACGTAGTGGAAGTGGGCGACAACAAAGTAGGTGTCGTGCAGGTGGAGGTCGACGTTTAGCGCGCCGAGGATCACACCGGTCAGACCACCGATTGCGAAGATGACCAGGAAGGCCAGCGTGTAGAGCATCGGTGAGTTCAGGGCTACCGAGCCCTTCCACACCGTGGCCACCCAGGAGAACTCCTTGATGGCTGTCGGGATTGCCACGAAGAACGTCAGGAAGCTGAACGCGAACATCGCGTAGGTCGACTGACCTGACGTGAACATGTGGTGGCCCCACACGAGGAAGCTGATGACTGCGATGGCGATCGAGGAGAACGCGATCAGCTTGTAGCCGAACAGCGGCTTGCGACTGTGAACACTGACCAGCTCACTGATGATGCCGAAGGCCGGCAGCACCATGATGTAGACGGCTGGGTGCGAGTAGAACCAGAAGAAGTGCTCGAACAGCACCGGGTCGCCGCCAAGACGCGGATCGAAGATGCCAATGTTGTAGAGGCGTTCAAACGCAACCAGCAGCACCGTGATGCCGAGCACCGGCGTCGCGAGCACCTGCAGGATCGCCGTGGCGTAGATCGCCCAGACGAACAGCGGCATGCGGAACCAGGTCATGCCTGGGGCGCGCAGCTTGTGCACCGTGACGATGAAGTTCAGACCGGTGAAGATCGAACTAAACCCGAGGATGAAGATCGCTAATCCGATCGTCACCACCGCGCGGTCCGTGTAGAGCGAGTACGGAGCGTAGAACGTCCAACCGGTGTCGAAGCCGCCGAGCACGATCGCGAGCACCGCGAGCACGGCGCCGGCAAGCCACAGGTAGAAGCTCAACAGGTTGAGCTTCGGCAGCGCGACGTCCTTGGCGCCAACCATCAACGGCATCACGACGTTCCCCAGGGAACCGGGGATGGCCGGGATCACGAACAGGAACACCATGAAGGCGCCGTGCAGCGTGAAGATCTGGTTGTACTCGATGTTCGAGAACAGCATGCCTTCCGGCTCCCACAGGTGCAGGCGCACGAGCAGGGCGAACAGGCCGCCGGCGAGGAAAGCGATGCTTACCCCGACGAGATACATGAGGCCGATGCGCTTGTGGTCAAGCGTCAGCGCCCAGGACTTGAAGCCCTTGGAACAGTTGAGGTAGTTCTCGCGCGGCGGAGCCGTGGGAGGAGTTTGAACGTCAACGGCCGGAGTGTTGGTCGTCATGGTGTTGCCTCTAGTTGTCGGCCAGCGACTTCATGTATGCGATGAGACACGCAATGCGTGCGTCGTCGAGATTGTCGAACTTCGACATGGCTCCCCGTCGGTAGGGCTCCTCGGCGACGATCTTCTTGGTCGGGTTCTTGATGGACTCGATGATGTAGGCGTCGTCGACGGTGATGGTCTTGGTCTCACCATCTTCGATGACTTCACGTTGGCGACCGACATAGTTGTCGCCTTCCTTCGTGAACAGGCCGAGCCACGACGGGCCGGTGTTGATGGTGTCGGTGGCCTTCATCTTGTGGCAGCTGGAGCACAGTTGCCGCGCGAGTTGGGCGCCGTAGGCGATCTGATCTTCGATCGGAGCGCTAGCGGCAGGCACCTGGTTCCATGGCTCCTTGTCCATGGTCGCACTGTCGACGACATGCAGCTTCGCATACATGCGCGAGTGGTCGTCGCCGCAGTACTCGGCGCAGAACAGGTGGAACAGACCGAGCTTCGTTGGCGTGAACCAAACGCTCTGGTAGCGACCCGGCACGACGTCACGCTTGGCGCGCATCGACGGCGCGTAGAAGGCGTGCAGCACGTCGGTCGACTCCAGGATGAACTGGACCGGCTTGTTAAGCTCGACGTAAACCTCACCGATGCTTTGCGTGCCATTCGGGTAGGTGAACGACCAGTTCCACTGCTTCGCCGTTGCCTTGTAGGTGTTGCGCTGTGCTTCGTGCGGCACCGTCGTCATGTCGAGCGAGCCCTTGAAGCCCCACGCGAACATGATCATGACGATGATCAGCGGAATGACCGTCCACACCACTTCTAGCGGTGTGTTGTGCGTGACATTCGACAGCGGCTTTTGGTCCCACGTCTTGCGACGGTGGGCGACGACCGAGTAGAGCAGCACGCCCGTGATGATCACGAAGAACACGATGCAGACCGCGTACGTGAAGTAGAACAATCCGTCGACGTGGTCGAAGTTGCCTGCCTGGACAGGCAGTTGACCCCAGTAGTCAATGTCGGGCGCGGGGGTATCGGCCCACGGCGTCGGTTCCTTTTGGGGATCTTGGATCAGGTAGTTGATCACGGCTGCACTCGGTTCTGGCTTTGCTTAGCCCACCTGGGAGGTGGCGGGATTGGCTAGGCCGGTTGCTGAAGAAGATGAAGAAGCTTCGGACTGCGCTTTGCGGCGTTCGCGACGAAGCATGATCCAGATCATCGCGGCAAGCACGATGACCGTAACGGCGCCGCCGACGCGCATCAGCGTCATCACGGCAAGGGAGTAGGAGTTGGTTCGTGGGTCGAAGGTCAGGCAGTTGAGCTTGACCTCATCCCAGAACGTGCCGAGTGTACCTTCGCTGGCTTCCACCAGGGCGAGGCGCACGTCTTCGGGCTCGAAGTAGGTGTTGACGATGACGCGGTTGACCTTGCCTTCGGGCGTCAGGAAGATCAGCGACGGCGGGTGGGCAAACTGCTGCGTGGCCTCGGACCAGTAGAACTGGAAGCCAACGCTCTCAGCGAGCGCTTTGGTGTTCGCCTCTTCGCCGACCAACAGATGCCAGGCATCGTCGCCACCGGTCTTCATCAGACGCGGCAGGAACACACCCTTGCGGGTGGCTGCGACGTCCGGCGTCTCCTCCGGGTTGATGGAGACGCTGAGAATGCGGTAGTCCTTGCCCGGTTGCAGGTCGGTCTTGCTGAGCGCATCAAACGCCGCATCGAGAACCTGACCACACATCGCGGGGCAGCTGTAGTAACCGAGCATCAGCACGACAGGGTGCTTGCCAGGGAACAGTTGTTTCAGCTGGTATGGGTAGCCGCGCTCGTCGAGGAACTCGAGCTCGCGGTCCACCATCACGCCGATCTTGTCCAACTGCTGTGCACCCAAGTCGGTGGACTCGATATCCCGCGACGGTGAGTGACCCGGCGCCTGGGCAACCGCGAGCGGGCTCAGGAGCATGGTGGTCAGCAAGGTGGAGAGGAAACGGTGCATCGTGGTTGGTTGCTGCGGAGAGGTTGTTGCGGGGAGGAGTCGGCGAGAACGACGGGAAGGAGTCTGTGGGAAAGAACCTGCGGGTTACTTCCAGTTCTTGACGACGTCGTCGATGTTCTTCTTGGTCGGGTTGCCACCGTTGAGGAACTCGTTCTCGGCGTCCTTGACGTCGTTTAGTTGGTTCGTCGGTGACAGGTTGACCTTCTTGTTGATCTCGAAATCCTGCACTTGGACGAAGATGGGAACGAGGATCCAGAGGCAGCCGAATAGCACGACACTGCTACCAACAAACCACCAGAACGCCTTGCCGGCGTCGATGTCGTTCTCGGGATCGAGTGGCAACGCTTCGTGCGTCGCTCCTGGTTGATGATCCATGCTTAGAAGTTCTCGAAGTTGATGGACTCGCTGAGACGGGGGTCACGCAGCGGGATGAGGTTAGTGCGACGAACGTTCATGATCGTCAAGCCGGCAAAGACCATCAGCAGACCGATAAAGCAGCCGTAGTCGGCCCAGCTGATCTGGCCGAGGTATTCGGAGAAACCGCCAGCGCCGTCATGGCCGTCGGCGATTGCGGCAACTGCGCCACCGTCACCACCATGTGCTTCAACGTGGCCGTGCAGCCCCGATGGCAGGATCAAGAACTGCATGTCGAGGCAGTGCACGAGCAACATCGCGACGGCACCGATCGGCAGACCGAGCTTGTGACGCTTGACGTTGCGCGACAGCAGGAAGATGAACGGGAACAGGAAGTGCCCGATGATCAGGACCGTGCCGATCGTGCCCCAACCGTGAATCGCGCGGTGGCTGAACCACTGCGTTTCTTCCGGCAGGTTGGCATACCAGATCAGCATGTATTGACTGAAGTTCGTGTACGTCCAGAAGATCATGAACGAGAACATCAGCTTGCCGAGGTCGTGGTAGTGCTCGGTGTTGATCGCTTCCTTGTAGTAACCCTTTGCGTTGAGCCACTTCGACAGCAGGATCGTGAACGCGAGGAACGACATGAAGCCGCCCGCGAAGTAGGTGATCCCGAAGATCGTCGAGAACCAGTGCGGGTCGATCGACATGATCCAGTCGAACGCGGCGAACGTGATCGACAGCGCGAACAACAACAGGCCTGGTGCCGCGACGCGCGACATCTTCATGCTGATTGCTGGGTCGCCGCTCTCGTCCTGCTTGATCGACTGCTTGCGGAAGAACGTCGCCAGTCCAATCCAGATGGCGAAGTAGATCGCGACGCGGACGAAGAAGAACGTCGGGTTCAGGTAGCTCGACTTGCCGGCGATGATCGCGTCATAGCCTTCCGCGCCCTTCTCGAGGTTCCACTTGTGGGACCAGTGACCGAAGATCTCGCCGAAGCCGATGATGATCGGGATGAACAGCAGCAGCATGAACGGCAGCGTGCCAGTCATGTTCTCTGCCAACCGTCGCACCGACACGCTCCAGCCAGCACGGGTGATGTGCTGGATCATCGTGAAGAACAGGGCGCACAGGGCGATGCCGAGCACACCCATGTAACCGACGAGATACGACAGTTCGCCGTGCTTGCCGAGGAAGTAGCCCAAGAGTGCAAGCACAACACCGACGCCGATCAGGCCCTTCTGGGCCGTCACGAGGTCGCCGTCCTTGACCTTTGAGGTGACGTTCGGCGCAATCTGCTGGAGGCTGCGTGCCGTCGTGGGAGTAGCGGTAGCGGTCATTACTTGCTCAGTGACTGGAGGGCGCGGACGTAGTGCACGATAGCCCAGCGATCTTCAACGCTGATGCGAGCACCGTAAGCGGGCATCGTGGTGCCCTTACCGGTCGTGATGGTTTCGAAGTATTCACCGTCAGCCATGGTCGGCACGCGGTTGTCGGCGCCTTCCTTGTTGCTGAAGTGGAAGTTCGGGATGGCGACATCCCACAGCTTGCCGACCATGCCGTGACCTTGCTTGCCGTTGCCACCTTGACCACTTAGGCCATGGCACATCGAGCAGTAGATCACGGTCGATCACGGACATCTCGCGACCGCGGGCCATGAACTTGTAGTCGCGGGCGAGCGGGTTCTTGGTGACGTAGGCGTTGTTGCCGTCGCGGTGTGCCAGTGCCGGATCCTTCAAGCTGCCGCGAGCAACAACGAGGGTGTTGCCGAACAGATCGGAGACGGGACGACGCGCGCCACGGTGGTCGCTCCAACCTTCGAACTCGTGCTCAGACTGAGCGCGAAGCTTCGGTTGGAAGTCCATGTCGAGCACGAGGTGCACGGGCGGCTTTTCGCTGGGGAAGCCACGGAACTTGTCGCAACTCGTGAGAGCGACGAGGCTCAGCGTAGCTACCGCCAAGATGATCTTAGTGCGTGCCATGGTTAGTCCTCGATGACCTAAACGTTTTGGCCGCCAATGCTCTGCAGGAACTGCAGAGTGGCCTGGCTATCGAACTTGGGGTCCGTCGCCTCGATCGACAGGAAGAACTTGTCGTCGGTGACGCGGTGGATGGTGCTGTGCGAAAAGATCGGGTGGTGCAAGCGCGGCAGTCGGTTGAGACCGAACATGCCGAACACTGCGCCGAGACCGGACAGCAGAATCATCAACTCGAACGTGATCGGGATGGTCGACGGCCAGGCGTAGGGTTCTTTGCCGGACACCCACATCGGGTAGTCGACCGCGTTCATCCAATACATCATCAGCTGGGCGAGGCAGATGCCCGTGAAGCCGCAGCAGACGACGATCCAGCCGAGGCCAGATTCACGTTGTTTGAGCGCCTTGTCGACGCCGTGCACCGGGAACGGCGTGTGCGCGTCGGCGCGCGTGTAGCCTTCGGCGGTGACCTTTTCACATGCGTGGAAGATCGCTGCTGCAGAGTCGAACTCTGCCACTACGCCCCACTTGTTGTTGGTAGTCATCAGTGGATCCTTTTAGTGAGCAGCCGAGTCGGCGTGGTCGTCGTGACCGTGCCCGTGATGGGGGTTCGCTTGCGGCATCACGCCCTTCACTTCACTGATCGCGAGGATCGGAAGGAAGCGGCAGAACAACAGGAACATGGTGAAGAACAAGCCGAACGACCCGACGTAGGTCAGGATGTCGACCAGCGTCGGGCTGAAGTAGCCCCAGCTCGACGGCAGGAAGTCGCGGTTCAGCGACGTCACCGTGATGACGAAGCGCTCGAACCACATGCCGATGTTGACGAAGATCGAGATGATGAACAGCACGGTCGGGTTGCGACGCAGCTGGCGGAACCAGAAGAACTGCGGGCTGATCACGTTGCAGCTAACCATGATCCAGTAGGCCCATGCGTAGGGACCAAAGGCACGGTTGATGAACGCGAACGACTCGTATTCGGCGCCTGAGTACCAAGCGATGAAGAACTCCATCGCGTAGGCGTAGCCAACCATCGTGCCCGTCAAGAGCAGGACCTTGGCGATGTTGTCGAGGTGGTTGAGCGTGATCAGCGGATGCAGGCCCAGCCACTTGCGCGCCGGAATCATCAGAGTCAGCACCATGCCGAACCCTGAGAAGATGGCGCCGGCAACGAAGTACGGCGGGAAGATCGTCGTGTGCCAACCCGGCAGCAAGGACACTGCAAAGTCGAACGAAACGATTGAGTGCACGGACAGCACGAGCGGCGTGCTGATGCCTGCGAGGATCAGGTAGGCCTTCTCGTAGTGCAGCCAGTGACGGTTGCTACCGTGCCAGCCGAACGAGAAGACGCCGTAGACCCGCGATGCAATCTTGCGGCCCTGTTGGGCGGCACGGTCGCGGAAGGTCGCCAGGTCAGGGATCAGCCCGATGAACCAGAACAGCGCCGAGATCGTGAAGTAGGTCGAGACCGCGAACACGTCCCAGAGCAGTGGCGACTTGAAGTTCGGCCACATCGCCATCTGGTTCGGGAGCGGGAACACCCAGTAGATGACCCAGATACGACCGACGTGGATGGCCGGGAAGATACCGGCCGCCATGACGGCGAAGATGGTCATCGCCTCGGACGCCCGGTTGATCGACGTGCGCCACTTCTGCCTGAACAGGAAGAGCACGGCACTGATCAACGTTCCGGCGTGACCGATACCGATCCAGAAGACGAAGTTGACGATTGGCCAACCCCACCCGACTGGAACGTTGTTACCCCAGACACCGATACCGGTGAATACGAGGTAACCGATCATGGCACCGAGGTTCGCCAAGAGCGCGATAGCGACTCCGAACATCAGGTACCAACCGCGCGGCGTCTTACCTTCGGCAGGCGCAGCGATGATGTTGGTTACCGCAGCAAAGTCGTGACCGCCCTCGACGAGGGGAGCCCGGACGAGTGGGTTCTCCGGCTCGTCGACGATGTTTGGATCGACAGGAATGGCTGTCATCGAAATCAGGCCTTGGAGAGTTCGGGGTTCGGGTTGCGCACGCGACCCAAGTAGGTCGTGCGTGGCTTCGTATTCAGTTCGGAGAGCAACCCGTAGTTGAGGTCGCTACCGCGTAGCTTCGCGACCTTGCTATCGGTCTCGATGATGTTGCCGAAGGTGATCGCCTCGGTCGGGCAAGCTTGGGCGCAAGCGGTGGTCACTCGGATCATGTCTGGTCCGTCGCCAACCTTGGTTGCGTTGAGCTTCGCGTCGATGCGGCCGCCGTTGATGCGTTGCACACAGTAAGTGCACTTTTCCATCACGCCGCGGCTACGCACGGTGACGTCCGGATTGAACGCCATCTGCTTGGTGTCAGGTACGTGCCCGATGTAGTCGAGGTAGTTGTAACGGCGCACCTTGTAGGGGCAGTTGTTGCTGCAGTAGCGAGTGCCGATGCAGCGGTTGTAGACCATGTCGTTCAGTCCATCGGGACTGTGCGTGGTCGCAGCAACCGGGCAAACCGACTCACACGGCGCGTTCTCGCATTGCATGCAAGGCACCGGCATGTTCGAGACCTCAGGGTCCTCGATCATCTTGAGGTTGTCGTCGGAACGCGAGCTGAAGTAGCGGTCCGCGCGGATCCAGAACATCTCGCGGTTACGCGAGACTTGGATCTTGCCGACCATCGGGATGTTGTTCTCGGCGACGCAAGCAGCGACACAAGAACTGCAACCAGTGCAGGCGTTGAGGTCGAAGACCATGCCCCACTGGTATGGTGAGCGACGAACGCGTTCGTCCTTGCTCTCCTTGCCGTCGAGGTAGCCACGCTCAGGCCATAGCGACTTGTTGATGTCCTTCTCGACCTTGTCCTGCAGACGAGCAGCTTGGTCGAGTGGCGACATCTTCGGTGCCCACTTGGGGTCCGACTTGTTGGTCGCTGCATCGGTTTCGCGAATCAGCGCGCGACCGGCCATCGTGCCGTGCTCTTGCGTGCAGACGAGCGAGTGGCTTCCGGAGCCCTTGCCGACGCTGGCGCCGGTCAAGATCCATTGGCTGCCCGTGCTGCGCAGCGGGTAGGCGTTGAAGCCCGACTCGTGCGCGACCTTGAAGTGCTTTTGCTCCTCTTCCTTGAATCGGCCCCAGCCGAGGAAGATCGAGATGCTGTCGTCAGCGCAACCCGGAAGGATCCAGGCCGGGATGTCGATCTTGGCGCCACTGCTCAAGGAGATCGCGAGCATGTCGCCGTTCTCCACGTTGAGCTTCTTGGCAGTCGCCATGCTCAGCATGGCGGCGTTGTCCCAGCTGAGCTTGGTCAGTGGATCGGGAAGCTCGGCCATCCACGAGTTGTTGGCGTAGCGACCGTCACCCATCTTCGGGCAACCGCGCAGAACAACTTCGATGCCTTCGGCTTTCTTGTAGGCGCTGACCGCCGTGGCGATGGCGCCGGCGTTGACCGATGCCGTTGCGGTGGCGAGTGCGGTGCCAGCGACCACACCTTCGTGCAGGGCCGTTGGCCACCATGCCTTCTCGAAGTCCGGGGCGCCGCTGGCTTGCTGCCAGTATTCCTTGACCAGCTCGTAGCCGTAGACCGTGTCGCGGGCTTCGGCGAGCGTTTCGTAGCTCGCACTGGTGGTTTGATCCTGGTTGAGGAAGGCGAGGAACTCGAGCGCCGAAACACCACCGTGCAGCGGTGCGATCAGTGGTTGCTGCAGCGACACCGTGCCATCGTGGCTGCGGGCGTCGCCCCATGCTTCGAGGTCGTGTGCCATCGGCAGGTGCCAATCGCAGTGGCGACCGGTCTCGTCGTCGTAGAGACCAATGTGGATCGTCGTCTTCGGCTTCTTGTCGTGAAGCAGCTTGCCGAAGGCGAGGTCGGCTGGAGCATCGAGCACCGGGTTGGTGCCGAGGAAGACCAGCGTCTCGCACGTGCCCGCTTGCATCGCCGCGGCGAGCTCTTGCAGCTGTTCGGTGCAGTTGCTCGGAATGCCTGCCGGCGCGTCGGTCATCGTGACCGTCTTGCCAACATTGCCGAGCTTGGCGTTGATCGCGTGCACCATCGCGTGAACGGCCGCCGACTGCGTCGGACCAGCGATCACGATGCTCTTGCCAGCCGCGGACTGCAGGTCCTTGGCTAGGATCTCGAGCCACTTCTTGCCGCCCTTCTCAAAGGACGCCGCGTTGTGTGATGCGAGCGCGCCTTCAAGGTTGCTACCGCCGCCAACATCGAGGGCGTTGGCGAGTGCGAACACGACCGCCGCGATGTCACTGCTCTTGGTGCGGAAGCGGTGATCGGCTGCGGTGCCGGTCGTCGAGAAGATCGACTCGACCGCGTAGAGGCGGTTGAGGTTCTTGGCTTCGCGGCGACGCGAGGCCCATTGACGGGCGTTGCGCAGGTTGTTGCCGTCGGTGGCGAGGAAGTCGCTGTCGAGCGATAGCACGACGTCCGCCTTGGCGAAGTCGTAGTTGGTCGCCATCGGCTTGCCGAACGCCATCTCGGCACCTTGCAACTCGTTGTCGCGGTGCAGCGGCGTCCAGGTGTGGAACTTGGCCTTCGGGAAGCCGCCGTCCTTCATGCGCTTGACTGCGGCGAGCAGGGTCGGCGAAGTGCTCGGCGGCATGCAGATGTGCAGGCCAGCACCCTGCTTGGCAACGAAGTCGGAAGTGGCCGTTTCGAGCCAGCTCGCCTTTTCGTCGGTGCCGAGACCGAGCTCGGTCCAGACGTTGACTTCGTGGTCGCCGTGGGCACCGTGACCGCCGTCAGCATGACCATCATCGGCATGCGCCGCGGTGTGCGCGTTGCGAGCGTGACGGCTGCGGTTGGGATCGTAGAGCTGCAGCAGTTCGGCCTGCAGTTGCAGGTCGGCGCCGCCGAGGCTGCTCGGGTGAAGCGGGTTGCCTTCGATCTTGGTCGGGCGACCGTCGTTGCTCTTGACGAGAACCCCGATGCCGTAACCCCTGCGGGTGATTGTCGTGGCGTAGTGCTGCGCGATGCCCGGCTTGAAACCTTCCGGCCGCTTCGTGAACGGCAGGATCTTGGTCTCAGGCTTGCGGCAGCTGGTCATGCCCGCGAGGGCGACCGACGCGGCGATTGCGCCGAGGAAGCCGCGACGCGAAACATCGTCGGGTGCCTCGGTGATGCCTTCGGGGAACTCGCGCGAGAGCACCTCTTGGAACTCTTCCGAGTTCTCGAGTTGCCCGATGCTGCGCCAGTACGTCGGCTCTCCAGCAGTGGCTTGGTTGCCAGCGGTCGGGTTCGAGGGGGAGGTCTGATTCATCGTCTGTTCAAGACCTGGGGTTAGCGGTCCCGTTTCGTGTGTACCTGTCATCGGTGGCACGCTGAGCAGTGGATTGGCGGGTTGAGGGCGGGGTCGTCACCGACGAGCAGCTTCTTGGCGGCTTCGATCGATGCGTCGTTCGCTTCCCAATCCATCTTGGTGACGGAGACGTCCAGCGGGCGGATGTGGGTGCTCGGGTCGCGGTGACACTCGAGACACCAACCCATGCTGAGCGGCTCGACCTGACGGACGATTTCCATCTGGTCGACGCGACCGTGGCAGCTCGTGCAGCCAACGTTCGCGCGGATGTGCACGGCGTGGTTGAAGTAGGCGTACTGGGGCAGCAAGTGCACCTTGACCCACTCGATCGGCTTGCCGGCCTTGGGGCCTTCGGTGAAGGCCGCGCGCAAGCTCTCGAGCATGACACTCTCCTTCTTGATCACCTTGTGGCAGCCGTAGCACGTGTCCGCATCGGGGATCGACGCGGTTGCGCCTTCTTCCACGTTGCGGTGGCAGTAGCGGCAATCCATGCCCAACGAACCGGCGTGCAGCTTGTGGCTGTACGCAATCGGCTGATAGGGCTGGTAGCCGACGTCCGTGTGCTTCGGTGAGAACCAGAAGGAGACGACTAGGACCACGAACAAGCCTGCGCTACCTGCACCAAGTGCAAGGAACGCGGGAACTTTGTTAGTCCACTTGGGAAACAGTACGGTCAAGGTAGATCCCCTCCGCGGTGGGGATGATGCGGTCGCAGGAAACTCGACGCGAGTGCGCCGAAATTGAGCGCGCGTGTGGGCCGCCCTGAGTGGGGATCCACACAACCTGAAATACCGGTTAGCTGTGTGGAACCTACTGCAGGGGCACGCGCAGTCAGCCCAGAGGGCAACTCCTGTAAAAGATCGCCCCCATGGGGTCAATTTCAGACTTGCGAGATTCCCTCTTGGTGATGCTTAACATCCGGAGCGTCAAGCACCTGCACTAGATCTTGTGGTCGGTGCGCGCGCCTACCAGCGGATATGGGATCGGACAAACTTGGCAATCTCCGGCAGCGTAAGGCGTTGCGCCAAGGGATTGGGGTGGGGGTCGGCTGGGGTGACCCACAAGTCAGCAGATTTGGTTCCTTTTAGTGCTGGCAAGACATCGAGCAGCGGGATGCCAGCGTCTGCACAATCCGATGCGACCAGATCGTGGAGCTTTTGCCAGGGGTAATACTGTCCTGGCCCGAGCCCCTGCAGGAACGGCCAGATGACAACCAGGAACGGAATCTGCCGTTCGTCGCACCAGGCCTTTGCCTCACGCATACGCTTCTGCGGAACGCCTTGGGACCACATGGCATCGTACGGTCGGTTCGGTCCGGCAATGCCGCCCGCCTCTGCTTGGTCTTGCGGTAGGTCCATCAGCTCCTGGACCCAATCGCGAGCCGGGTCCAGGTCGAGGGGGCTGCGACCGAAGGCGCCTTTGCACAGGTCGATCAGCTTGATGCCCGTTGGTTGGACCGGGTGGATGAAGTTGAGGCCACTGCTCGGGATCAGGTCGTTGAGGCAGAGGGTCATGATGACCACATCGGGCGAGTACTTGTGGAAGCGCCGCTTCAGGCCGTTGACGTACTCGTCGACGCAGACGGTGCCCGCCGCGCCACAGTTGACCGTGCGCACATCGCCCTTGTCCTTGCGCAGATCGTCTTCGAGCAGCCGCACCCAGCCCTGCTCGACCGGAATACCCCATCCAAAGGTAAAGGAGTCGCCGATGCAGACGATGCGCCGTTGGCCTTCCGGTTTTGCGTGCTGGATTTCTGCGCGCTCGCGCAGGCCATCGAAGTTGATGCGGTTGATGACTCGGCCCTTCTCATCGAGCCATTCGCGCTTGAGGACCTCGTTGTCGGTGTAGGTGATGTAGAACGGCTCGCCCGGCTTGAACATCTGCCGAGGCCGCGGCTTCTGGGTCGGGATCTTGCCGGGTAAAGGAACGATCAGCCCTCGCTTGACGGCTTCCTCGCGTTGGATTGGCTTGCCAGCTGCGTCCGCATAGCCGATGCGACCGAGCGCTTGTGCTTCAGGAACCAAGATCCGAGCGGCGACTTCGGCCAACCCCAATGCGACGAATGTCGCGATGCCGAATGCCAGCATCAGGACCAGTGGGCGGGGGCGCTTGCGAGCCGGCTTCGTCATGCTGCAACAGTAGCTCCTGCGTTGTTCTTTGGTCAGGGGGCATTTTCACGTGGTACCGTTGCACGTATCCGGCAGCATGGTCCGCCCGGAAACCCCGCCTCGCCTCATGCCGACCCACATTCTTGGCATCTCAGCCTTCTACCACGACTCTGCGGCAGCACTCTTGTGCGACGGCGAGATCGTCGCGGCTGCACAGGAAGAACGCTTCACGCGCAGGAAGCACGACCCTTCCTATCCCAAGAAGGCCGTCGAGTTCTGCTGCGACCAGGCCGGTATCAAGACGTCGGACCTCGACTTCGTCGCGTTCTATGACAAGCCGATCCTGAAGTTCCACCGGCTGCTTGAGACCTACATCGCGTTTGCGCCGGTTGGCCTGAGTTCGTTCCGCAAGGCGGTGCCGACGTGGCTCGGCGAGAAGCTGCACATGCGACGCTTGCTGACCAAGGAACTCGGCTGCAAGCCGAAGAATCGCTACGTCTTCCCCGAGCATCACGAGAGCCACGCGGCGTCGGCGTTCTTCCCGTCGCCGTTTGAAGACGCGGCCATCATCACGATGGACGGTGTCGGGGAGTGGGCGACCACGTCGATTGGGGTTGGCGAAGGCAACAAGATGAAGCTGATCCGCGAGATCCGCTTCCCGCATTCGCTCGGCCTGCTCTACTCCGCGTTTACCTACTACTGCGGCTTCAAGGTCAACTCGGGCGAATACAAGCTGATGGGCTTGGCGCCGTATGGCGAGCCGCGGTTTGCGCAGCTGATTCGCGACCATCTGATCGACCTGCGCGAAGACGGTAGCTACCGATTGGACCTGAGCTATTTCAACTACTGCCAGGGTCTGACGATGACCAACGCGAAGTTCGACGCCCTGTTTGGCGCGCCGCCGCGAGCGGCCGAGACCGAGCTCGGCCAACGTCACATGGACCTCGCCGCGTCGATCCAGGAGGTGACCGAGGAGGTCATGCTGAAGACGGCGCGCTACGCGCAGAAGGTCACCGGCAAGAAGAACCTGTGCCTCGCCGGCGGTGTCGCGCTCAACTGTGTCGGCAACGGCGTGATCCTGCGCGAAGGACCGTTCGAGAAGCTCTGGATCCAACCTGCAGCTGGCGATGCCGGTGGTGCCTTGGGTGCCGCGCAGATGGTTTGGCACAACCTGCTCAACAAGCCGCGCACGGTGCAGCCCGCCGATTCGCAACGCGGCAGCTTGCTCGGCCCGCGTTATGAGTCGAAGGACATCAAGTCGGTGCTCGATGCCGAAAACGTGGTCTACGAAGAGTGCAGCGACGAAGACACGCTCGCCGATCGCGTCGCCGAACTGATCGCCGAAGAGAACGTGATCGGTTGGTTCCAAGGCCCGATGGAGTTTGGCCCGCGCGCCCTCGGTTCGCGCAGCATCATTGGCGACGCCCGTTCACCCAAGATGCAGAGCGTGATGAACTTGAAGATCAAGTTCCGTGAATCGTTCCGCCCGTTTGCGCCGATCGTCTTGCGCGAGCACGCGTCCGAGTACTTCGAGATCGATCCCAAGCACGACAGTCCCTACATGTTGATCGTCGCGCCGGTTCGCGATGACAAGCGCCTCAAGGTTGAACCCGGCCTCGTTGGTTTGGACAAGCTCAAGCAACTGCGCTCGGTGATCCCGGCCGTCACGCACGTCGACAACTCGGCGCGCCTGCAGACCGTCGACGGCGAACACAATCCCCGCCTCGCCGCGATGATGCGCAGCTTCCACAAGCGCACCGGCAGCCCGGTTCTGATCAACACCAGCTTCAACGTGCGCGGCGAGCCTATCGTCTGCACGCCCCAAGATGCGCTGCGCTGCTTCATGGGTACCGACATGGACGTGCTCGTGCTCGAGAACTTCGTCATCCGCCGCACGGCCCAGAAGAACATGCCTGAGGTCGATCGCGAGAAGTACCTCGCCGCCTTCGCCCTGGACTAACAGCCATGATCAAGCTCGACCTCAAACCAGCCCCGCACATCATCAAGCAGTTCGCTTGGTTCGCAGTGATCGGCATGGGCTTGCTGGCCTTCGCCGTCCTCAAGTTCACCGTCGGCTTCTCGTGGGATCACCCCGCGTTCTTGATCTGCGTTGGCATCGGCGTGCTGCAGCTCGTGCTGTTCCTGGCCGGCATCACGGTGCTCTCACGGGTGCTGTTCGTCGCGCTGTCGGTAGCGTTCGTGCCCATCGGCTTCGTGATCTCGCACGTGTTGATGGCTGTCGTCTACTACCTGGTCCTGACGCCGATCGCGTTGGTGTTCCGCGTGATGGGCCGCGACGTGATCGGCAAGAAGCTCGACAAGGACGCCAAGACCTACTGGCACGAGCGCAGCGGTGATCGCCCGGCGGCGAGCTACTTCAAGCTCTACTAGACCTCAAACAAGCGCCGGGGGAGAGTGCGTGGGCGATTCGTGCGCGGC
>CAXBFC010000120.1:0-18239 GCA_963974725.1 uncultured bacterium
CCGCGCGCCTTCGCCAAGCGCTTGCTGACGATCAGGGTTCGGGCGCGTTCGTCCACGTACCGATGCACGGCTGCCTGGTTGCCTTCGAGCGGTCCGTCACGACCGGCGGCACTCTCGACCGACAAGCCACGCAACAAGAAGCCAACGCTGCGCACCTCGCCTTCGTAGGCATCCACCTGACGAACGCCTTGGACCTTGGCGAGCTTCTGTGCCGTCAACGCCGACGTCGGTTCGCACTGCAGGAACATCACGTTGTGCAGCGCAGCCTTGCCGAAGACATCGACCTCGGCCTGCAACGAACCCGTCAGGCTCTTCAAACCAAGCAACGCCAACAGCACCGCAGACAAACCGCAGACCGCTGCCGAAACTCGCCCGGAGGAGCGCTTGAGTGTCTTGTCGACCAGCCACGTCGCCATCGTCGAGAACGGTCGAAACGGCAGCAGCAACAATCGGCCAAGCAGCGTCGTCATGCGCGGCGCCAGCAGCAACACGCCGCCGAACAGCCCCAACATGCCGCCGAGTTCGAGCAGCACCATGCGGGTCTCCTTGCCTTCCTCCACCGCTAGCGGCGTCATCGCCAGATAGGCGAGTGGCAAGGCCAGGACCAACAGCCCAAACATCCAGACGTGTACGCCCTTCATCAAGTCGACGCCGTCGTCGTTGCCCGGCGCCAAACCGCGTGCGCGCAGGATGTCGAGCGCCGGAATGTGGCGCGCGCGCATCAATGGGAACATCGCGCCCGCCAACGTGAACAACACCCCGAGCGCGGCCGTCCACAGCACCGGAAACCACGGGATGTCGAAGCTCGCCCATTCTTTGCCAAGCCCGAGCGAACTGACGCGCTTGGCCTGCAAACCGAGTGCAAGTAGCAGTCCAAGGCCGATCCCGATCAAGGAGCCCAGCAAGCCGAGCATCAATGCGTCGAGCAAGAAGATGCGAGTGATCGCGCCGGTGCCGGTGCCGAGACAGCGCAGCAAGCCGAGTTGTCGGACGCGTGCAATCAGCGAGTGCGACAGCGTCTGGAACACAACGAACATGCCGAGCAGCAACGCGAGGCCACCGAGGATCTTCAGCCCGTTCCGGAACGCGCGTTCGTCAGCACCTTCGCCGATCATCGCGCCGCGCGCATCGACCACCGCATAGTCCGACTGCAGCTCCTGGCGCAAACGGTCGAGGTCCGCGCCCTGCTCGCGCAGAATGTGGAACAGGCTGCCACCCACCGGCCGCAGCTTCTCGGCCAGGTTGAGCGGCGTCACGGCCACCAACCCAGCGGCGCGTTTGCCGAGCTTTTGATGTTCGAGCACGCCGACAACGATGACTTTGGTCGTGAACGGCACCTTGCCAACGGGCACCGGCACCGCCGTCAACTTGCCGTCCTTGCACTCGACGCGCTGCGACGGTGGCGGCTCACCAAGCGTCATTTCGTCGTCGACGTCGACTCCCAGCAGATGCGCCGCCTCGCCGCCGAGCAAGATCCCCGGCATTTCGGCGGTGATGTCGCCTGGTTCCAAGTCGCGACCGCGGTTGACGACGTAGTGTGCGAACGCATTCGCGGGCAACGGCGAAAGGCCAAACACCGACAAGGGCAGCGGCTTGCCTGGGCCAACCGCGACGCCACGCGCTTCCCGCCAGATCGCCGCATCGGCGACGCCAGCGCGGCCGCGCAACTCGGCGCGCACGTCGGCTGCGGGCCGCGTCGGATCGACGGGGTGCACCTCGAGGTCAACCCAACCACGTTGCGGATCCTGTGCGATCAGACGGCTCTGGATCGTGTTGTGATCCATCACGTAGATGGCCACGACGATCGCAACGCCCAACGCAATGCCGACCAGAGTCAGCAGGATGCGCAGGCGGCTAGACGCCCAGTTCCTGAAGACGATGAAAGACGTCAGCGACATCGAAAGGCCCACCCTTCATTTCGGACTGCGGAAGCAACGCACCATCGTGCAGAAACAACACGCGATCGCCGGCTGCGGCGTCGCGCGGATTGTGCGTAACCAACAGGATGGTTGCGTGAAGTCGGCTGCAAACATCGCGCAACAGCCCGATGACTTCTTCGCCCGCCTTGCTCGACAAGTTGCCGGTCGGTTCGTCGGCGAGCACCAGTTCTGGTTGCGTCACCAACGCGCGGGCGATCGACACGCGCTGCATCTCGCCGCCCGACAGGCCCGACGGCAACCGGTCACGCAGCTTGCTGACGCCGAGCAGCGAGAACAAGCTGTCGACGCGATCACGGTGCTTCTTCGGGTTCTGGCCGAGGATGCGCAACGGCAGCGTCACGTTCTCTTCGACCGTCAGGTCCGGCAGCAGATTGAAGAACTGGAAGATGAAGCCAATGCGACGGCGCCGCACGGCCGCGCGGTATTCCTCATCGCCGCCGCCGAGGTCTTCGCCTGCAACCAGCACATCGCCCGCGGTAGGCCGGTCGAGGCCGGCCAGCAGGTGCAACAGGGTCGACTTGCCAGAACCCGATGGGCCCATGATGGTCGCGAACTCGCCCTTGTGCAGCTCGAAGCTGACATCGCTGACGATCGGCATCTCGCGCCCTTCTATCTGGCGCATCCGGTAGACCTTGCGAGCCTCGAGCACCGGCGCAGAACTGCTTGCTGGCGGCTCTGGGGTTGCCTTCGGGCTCGGGTTGGGAGTGGTCGACATGGCGCGGATCTTGCCCGATTCCGGGCCCCATGTGGCCGTCTATTTCTTCGGATTAGCGATTACTTTGCATTGCCAAGTATAGAGCTGGCGCCGCAACAGCCATCCGGCGGCAAGGTTGCCCGACGCTCGGCTGCGAACCTCCTGCACCAGGGCCGGCGTCTCAGAGCAACCGCACAAGGCCGACACCTCGCGGTAGGGCCCCGAGCCGTTATGGTGCGCGCCGATTCGCATGCCGACCCCACCACCCCAGCAACTCGACCTTCTGGCTACGCCTGCAAGGCAACTTGAAGCCGAGGCGCAGCTGTGGTTCGGCGACCAGAAGGGCAAGGGGTTCTCCCGCCGGATCCATCGGCAGGCCGTCTGTGATGGCGTGTTCGAGCCAGAACAGCTCGGCGCTGGGCCGCGCGCAGCGGCGGTGTGGCGGCAGCGAGCCAGGCTGCAACTGCCGAGCAGCCTCGACGAACAACGCGAGCCCGCTGAACACGGCGAAATCCACAAGCAGCTGCTGCGCCTTCACGATGGCCGCAGCGTCGAGAGCGTCTCGCTGCCGATGGGCCACGACCGGCGGTCGCTGTGCGTCTCGACCCAAGTCGGCTGCGCGCGCGCCTGCACGTTTTGTGAAACCGGGCGCATGGGACTGCTGCGCAACCTGACGGCTGGCGAGATCGTCGCTCAGGTCACCATGCAGCGGCGCCAGTCGTCGGTCGACCAGATCGTGTTCCAAGGCATGGGGGAACCCCTCGACAACCTGGACGCGTTGTTGCCGGCGATGCGCGTGCTGACCGATCCAGCAGGCATCGGCCTCGCCCACGACCGCCTGACGGTCTGCACGGTTGGCCACGTGCCCGGAATTGATGCCCTGCGGCAACTCGGCTGGAAGCGACTCGGACTGTCCCTGAGTCTGAACAGTGCCGACGAAGCCCGACGCGCCGAGCTGATGCCGCATTCGGTGCGCTACTCGCTGCGTGAGATTCAGGCATCGCTGGTCGCCTATCGGCAGCGCAAGAACCTGGCACTCGGAGTGCACTGGTGCCTGTTGCCGGGCATCAACGACAGCGAACGCGATGCCGATCAGGTCGCAAACTTCCTCGCACCCCTGGGCCGCACCTTCGTGCACGTGATTCCGTTCAATCCAGGGACCGAACCGATTGCTCGCGCGCCGCTCGAAGGCGAGATCGTCGCGTTCGTCGGCAAGCTGCGCGACCGCGGGATCGCGGTCCGGAGGCGCATCACCAAGGGTCGCTCGGTGATGGCGGGCTGCGGGCAACTCGGCGCGACGCAGCCGGGCTAGCGGTGTGGCCTCTTGTGGGCCGCCAAGTGCGGCGAGGCCGCCGCAGGCGCTGTGCCCCGCTGTCCGACCGGGCGCCTGGCTACTTCACTTCGACGAGTTCGACCAAGAAGATCAGGGTCGAGTTCGCCGGAATCGTGCCGCTGCCCTTGGCCCCGTAGCCCAGCTCTGGTGGGATCTGGAACAAGAACTTCGCGCCCGGCTTCATCAGCTGTAGGCCTTCGGTCCAACCAGGGATGACGCGGCCGAGCGGGAACTCCGACGGTTCGCCACGAGCGTGCGAGCTGTCGAACATCTTGCCGTCGGTCAACCAACCGGTGTAGTGCGCCTTGACCGTGTTTGAGGGCTTCGGCGAATCCCCTTCACCTTGCGTGATGGCTTCGTATTGCAAGCCGCTCTGGGTCGTGACCATCTTGTCCGAAGCCGGCAGGCGGAACTTCGGCATTACCGTCACCTTCACCAACTCGAGTTCCCAAACGGTGTCGGTTTGCGACTGCTGCACGAGAGCGTTCGGCACGTCCGCGCGCACGATGCCGCCAACCTTCAGGTCCTTGACGAGGTCCTTGATGAACGGCCACCGCATCGTCTCGAGCGTGCCGCCAAACTTCTGGCCGCTCTTTTCGGTGCAGTCGAGCAGCTGACCATCGGCACCCCAGATCGCGTAGCGCAGCGCGATGCCGTTACCTTCGCCGATTCCTTGGCCAGTGCCGGCCTTGATCAGCTCGTGCTTGATGCCGTTGCCAAGCAACGTTTGCTTGTCGGGGTTGGCCGGGCGCATCTTCGGCATGCGGATGACGTTGATCAGCTCAACATCGAAGACCAACGTCGCCTTGGCGGGAATGGTCGGCGGGCGGCCTTGGTCGCCGTAGGCAATGTCACTCGGGATGATGAACTTGCAGCGCATGCCGGGCGTCATCAGCTTGAGACCTTCGGTCCAGCCCTTGATCACCTGGGTGACACCAAACTTCGTGGTCTGGCCACGGTCGCGCGAGCTGTCGAACTTGGTGCCGTCGGTCAGCCAACCGGTGTAATGCACTTCGACGGTGTCGGCATTGGTCGGCGACTCGCCGTCACTGCCCTTCTTCAGGATGCCCCATTGAAGACCCGAGGCGGTCGTCTTCATGGTCTCGCAAGCCGGGATGCCGTCTTGCTTCTTATCGGCAGCGTCCTTCTTGGTGCCGTTATCTTGGCAAGTGGCATTGGGCAGGGCGAAAAGGCCGAGCGCGGCCACAGTGACGATAGGAAGCAGATTCATGGTCATTGGAG
The DNA here is from genome assembly GCA_963974725.1 of uncultured bacterium. GTDB lineage: Bacteria > Planctomycetota > UBA1135 > UBA1135 > UBA2386. Next base: position 5,210 of record CAXBFC010000120.1, read on the forward strand.
CCGAGGGTGTCGGCTGGGTTGTAGGGGAAACAGCATAGCGGCGGTCCCCGGGTGGGTCACGTCAGCAGCGACATCCGGCAACTTCTTCGCCCCCATGGCTGCCTCTACGAGCGCAGAAGATGTGCGGTTGGTTGTTGAGCAGCTTTTTTGAGCGCGTCAAGCTGAGACTAGTAGACGGGACCGCCGGACTTCATCTGTGGCATGAATCCTGCCACGGTGTCGTCGCGATCCCGATGCCATCGACGACTGCATGGTGACCAATGTGGCATCACAAGTGCAACCCGTCGGCGACGAAGGCTGGTCTGTACCAGCCTTAGGGCGCGAGGCAACCGGTGCGCGTCGATACGACGCGCGCCCGAATCGCAGCCTAGCGCAAGCCGCCGGTGCCCGAATGACGACGGACCAGCATCTCACGAGCGAGGGCGCGTCGCAGCGAGGCTTCCGCCCTCATGAACTCGGCGCTGAGCTTGTCGAGCTTGCCCATTCGTTCGCGGGCGCGTGCTTCGGCGGCCTTGACGCGCTCGAGATCAATCTCGGTGGCGAACTCGCCAGCTTCGCAAACGAGTGTCAGCACATTGTGCTGCACCTGGGCGAAGCCGTCACTGACGAAGACGTCGTTGGTCTTGCCATCCACTTCGGTGATCGTCGCACTGCCGCTTTTGGCGATCCCGGTCATCAGCGGCGCGTGATGCGGCAGCACGCCATAACTACCATCCGTGCCGACGAACGACACTGAGCTGACCTTGCGATCGATGATCGTGCGGTCGGGAGTGACAATGCGCAGGTGGAGTTCGGACATGGGATCTAGGCGTCAGGCTTTGAACGATCGGAGGCGTTGGGTTGCTGGGCGATGAAGCCCAGCCGTGAGCAGCTCGCGCTGCTTGGCTCTACTAGCTGTTCTCGGCGCGGGCGACCGACTCTTCGATCGAACCACACATGTAGAACGCCGATTCCGGCAGCTCGTCGTGCTTGCCTTCGAGGATCTCCTTGAAGGAACGCACGGTGTCTTCGCGCTTGACGAACTTGCCCGGTGCCCCGGTGAAGGCTTCCGCGACAAAGAACGGCTGCGACAAGAATTTCTGGATGCGGCGCGCGCGGGCGACGACCAACTTGTCCTCTTCGCTGAGTTCTTCGATCCCGAGGATCGCGATGATGTCGCGCAAGTCCTGGTAGCGCTGCAGCGTGCGCTGCACTTCGCGAGCGACGTTGTAGTGCTCCTCGCCGACGACGCTCGGGCTGAGCATCTTGGACGTCGACTTCAGCGGGTCGACTGCCGGGTAGATGCCGAGTTCGGCGATCTGACGCTCGAGAATGATGGTCGAGTCCAGGTGCGCAAAGGTGGCAACCGGCGCCGGGTCGGTGATGTCGTCAGCCGGCACGTAGACGGCCTGCATCGACGTAACCGAACCCTTCTTGGTCGAAGTAATGCGCTCTTGCAGGGCACCCATTTCGGATGCCATGGTCGGCTGGTAACCGACTGCGGACGGCAAACGGCCGAGCAGCGCAGACACTTCCGAACCGGCTTGCACGAAGCGGAACACGTTGTCGACGAACAACAGCACGTCCTTGCCTTCGACGTCGCGGAAGTATTCGGCCATCGTCAGGCCGGTCAGTGCCACGCGCAGACGTGCACCGGGCGGCTCGTTCATCTGGCCGAAGACCAGCACGGCGTTGTCCAACACGGACGACTTGTTGCCGTCGGCGTCGGTGTATTCCGACTCGGCCATTTCCAGCCAGAGGTCGTTGCCCTCACGGGTTCGCTCACCAACACCACAGAAGACCGAGAAGCCACCCTTCTCGACCGCGGTGATGCGGATCAGCTCTTGGATGAGCACCGTCTTGCCAACACCGGCACCGCCGAAGAGGCCGATCTTGCCGCCCTTCGCGAACGGGCAAAGCAGGTCGACGACCTTGATGCCGGTCTCGAAGACCTCACTGATGGACTCCTGCTCGTCGTATGTCGGCGCGGCACGGTGGATCGGCAGCGTGGTTTCGCTGACCACAGCCGGCATCGGCTTGCCAGTTCGCGGGTGGGCAACGCCTTCTTCGAGGGCGCGACCGAGCGTGTCGAACAGGCGACCAGTCGTGCACTTGCCGACTGGCACCGAAATCGGCGCGCCGGTGTCGTTCGCGGGCATGCCGCGACTCATGCCGTCCGTCGTCGACATGGCCACGCAGCGCGCGGTCGAGTTGCCGAGCTGCTGGGCGACTTCGAGCACCAGGTCGATCTTGCGAGCCGCATCAACAACCGTAATGGCGTTGTAGAGGTTCGGCATGTGGCCCTCGGGGAACTGCACGTCCACCACGGGACCGAACACCTGGAGGATCTTGCCTTGCATTTGGGTTGCGGTAGTCACTTCTGTCGTCCTCAGTTTGAGTATGCGTTGCGTGTGTATTGATTCGTTGCGTCAGCTAACTGCCGTTAGCTGACTGCGCTTGCGCCACCGATGATGTCGAGCAATTCCTTGGTGATGCTCTCTTGGCGGGCGCGGTTGTAGACTTTCTTGAGGTCCTTCGTCATGCGGCCGGCTGCGTCGGTCGCACCCTTCATCGCCATGCGGCGCGAAGCGTGCTCACTCGTCAGGGCCTGGAGCATGGCATCAAAGATGACCGTCTCGAGGTAGCGAGGCATCAGGGCGTTGAACACCGTCGATGCGTCCGGCTCGATCAGGAAGTCGAGCTCGTAGTTGGATTCGGGAGCGTCATCGCCAACCGAGATGGTGCGGATCGGCAAGAAGGCTTGTTCGGTCGGCTTGAACTTGGCCATCGACAGGAACCGCATCGAGTGCACTCGCATCTCGTCGACAGCACCCGAGGTGAAAGCCTCGACCAGTGCCCGCGCGGCCATCTTGCCCGCGGAGAAGTCGGCCTTGTCGAGCGCCGGCTCGGCGAAGAAGCGTTCGACTTCGAAGCCGCGACGCTTGAGCCAGGTGTAGCCCTTGCGGCCGTAGACCCAGAACTTGACCTGCTTGCCTTCGGCCTGCAGCGCGTCGATGCTCTTCTTGAGCGCCATCAGCAAGTTGCTGTTGTAGGAGCCGCACAAGCCGCGATCCGACGAGACCACGAAGAAGCCAACCGTGTTGACTTCGCGTTGCGTGAACAACGGCACGTCCTCTTCACCGGCGACCTTGGCCGCGATGCGCAGGATCATGTCGCGGATCTCCGCGGTGTAGGGAGCAAAGCTCTGCGCCTTGGACTGCACCTTGCGCAGCTTCATCGACGCGACCATCTCCATCGCACCCGTGATCTGGGCGATGCTGGAGACCGACTTGATGCGGCCGCGTAGTTCCTTGAGGTTCGCCATGGGTCAGATCAGTTCGTGTGAGTGGATGTCGGTATGCGAGGCGCGAAGAGCAAGATGGTTCGGAGCGACGCCGATCAGGCGAGGAACTCAGCCTTGAACGTCTTGGCCATCTCGTCGCAGCTCTTCTTAATGTCGTCCGTCCACTTCTTGCCGTCGCGGATCGCGGACAGCACGTCGGCGTGGTTGGCGCGAGCAAACGCGACATAGGCCTTCTCGAACTCGCTGACGCGCTCAACCGGGACATCATCGATGGCACCCGACGTCGAGGCGTAGATCGCGATGATCTGCTCTTCGACGGCGACCGGCTCGAACTCGGCCTGCTTCAGGATCTCGATCATGCGTTGACCGCGAGTGATCGCCTGCTGCGTGTCCTTGTCCAAGTCGCTGCCGAACTGGGCGAATGCCGCCAGTTCGCGGTATTGCGCGAGCTGGATCCGCAGACCACCAGCGTTCTTCTTCATGGCGCCGATCTGGGCGGCACCACCAACGCGAGACACCGAGATGCCGGCGTTGACGGCCGGGCGTTGGCCGGCGTTGAACAGCGACGACTCCAGGAAGATCTGGCCATCGGTGATCGAAATCACGTTGGTCGGGATGTAGGCCGACACGTCGCCTTCCTGCGTCTCGACGACCGGCAGGGCCGTCATCGAACCGCCGCCCTTGGCGTCGGAAAGCTTGGCCGCGCGCTCGAGCAAGCGGCTGTGCAAGTTGAAGACGTCACCCGGGAAGGCCTCACGGCCCGGCGGACGACGCAGCAGCAGCATGACCTGACGGTATGCCAACGCTTGCTTGTAGAGGTCATCGTAGGCGATCACGACGTGGCGACCTTCGTCGCGCAGCCGCTCACCCATCGAAGCACCGGCGTAGCAGCTCAAGAACTGCATCGAGGCTTCGGCCGAAGCGGGAGCCGACACGACGATCGTGTAAGGCATCGCGCCATTGGCTTCGAGGCGGTCGACCACGCCCTTGATCGTCGACTGCTTTTGGCCGACGGCAACGTAGATGCAGATGACCTGCTCGGGGTTGTTCGGATCGGCGCCGCCGGTGCGCTTCTGGTTGATGAAGGTATCGATGATCAGCGCGGTCTTGCCGGTCTGACGGTCACCGATGATCAACTCACGCTGGCCGCGGCCAATCGGGATCATCGCATCGACGGCCTTGAGGCCAGTCTGCAGCGGCTCGGTCACCGGCTGACGCTCTGGCACGGACGGCGAACGGCCTTCGATCGGACGCATGTCCGCTTCGCTGACCTTGATCTTGCCCTTGCCGTCGACGGCCTCACCGAGTGCGTCGACCACGCGACCACACATCTGCAGGCCGGTCGGCACCGAGATGATCTGGCCGGTCGTGCGCACGGTGTCGCCTTCCTTGACCTCACGGTCACTGCCGAGCAACACGGCGCCGACGTTGTCTTCCTCGAGGTTCAGTGCGACACCGTAGATGCCGTTACCGAAGTCGAGCTTCTCGTTCATCATGCAGTCGTCGAGACCGTGCACGCGCGCGGTGCCGTCACCGACCATCAGGACGGTGCCGACGTTCGACTTCTGCATCTTGCCTTGGAAGCCCTCGATCTCGGCCTTGAGGACGGTGGCTACTTCAGATGGTTTGAGATCCATGGTGACTCGTTAAGGAAGACGTAGTGGGTTGTGCGATCAGGCGCGAAGGAACGGAAGCACCGTGTCAGTCGCAGGAAGTTCAGGTAGTGCGCTGCTCGCGAGAGCAACACCGGTCAGTCCTTGGGGACTGCCGTCAGACAGAGGATTGCTGCAGCTTGTCTTGGAGTTGCGTCAACGCGGCGCGCAGCGAGCCGTCGTAAAGCACATTGCCAACAATCAGGCGCACGCCACCGAGCAAGTCGGGGTTGTGTCGTGACGTCAGCAGGACCTTCTTGCCGCTCAAGCGATTGGCAAGGGTAGTCAAAGCAGTCAGTTCTTCGGCACTCAACGGGTGCGCCGATTCGGCAGTGCCTTCGACTTCGCCGCGGTCCTGCATGAACAGGTCGCGGTAAGCAGTCGGCATGTCGGCGAGCACTTCGAGACGGCGACGATGCTGCAGAACTCCGACCAGGTTGGCCACCAACTCGTGGCGGCCAGCGGTCAGCTTGTTGAGCACATCCGTGCGCTCGGCGACACTGACGTCGGGACTCGACAACAAGGCCGATGCGCCCGGCGCATGCAATTCGCCGTGCAACGCTGCCATGTCCGAGGCCACGGCATCCGCCGCACCCTTTTCCTTGGCGAGCGCGAATAGCGCCGTTGCGTAGCGTTTGGCGAGCAGCGTCATTACGCCTTCTCCGCGCCAGCAACGAACTGCTCGACGAGCGGCTTGTTCTTGGCGGCATCGACTTCCTGCTGGAGCAGTTTGCCGGTTGCTTGGATGGTCAGGTCGACGGCGATCGCGCGGATCTCCTGCACGGCCTGACGCTTTTCAGCGGCGATCGTGTCGCGAGCCTTTTGCAGCTCCGCCTTGGCCCGCTCATCCGCTTCGCGAACGGCTTCTGCCGCTTGGCGTTCGGCGCGGCCCATGGCGTCTTCGACCATGCGCTTGGCGTTGGCTTGGGCTTCGGCCAGTTCGGCCTTGGCTCGAGTCATCTGAGCTTCCGCTTCTTGGCGCGCGACCTCGGCTGCCTTGATCGAGTCCTCGACCTTCTGGTCGCGATCCTCGAGGGCCGTCGTGATCGGTCCGTAAACGAACTTCCACATGAAGACGAGACCGATCGCAAATGCGATCAGCGTCCAGATCATCGCACCTGGAGCGAACTCCAGGAGTGCGCCGAGTGGACGGATCTCGTCACCCTCAGGGGCTACGAATGCAAACATGTTGGTACTAGCGATAGACACGCGAGTCTCCGGTCGTGAAGGACACGTGGAAGGAAACAGTCAAAGCGAGTAGAGCCTGCATGCTGCCGTGGCATCGCGCAGGCCCCACTTCCGAGCGGAACTACTTGGTGGCGAGCATCAGGCCGATAACCGCAGCGAACAACGCAACACCTTCGACGAAGGCAGCGAAGATCAGGGCCGAGCCCTTGATGGCGTCAGCGGCTTCGGGTTGGCGGGCGATGCCTTCGCCGGCAGCGCCACCGATGCGACCGATGCCGAGACCGGCACCAACAGCGGCGAGACCAGCGGCGAGACCGGCACCGATGCCGAGACCGGTGTTAGAAGCGACCTCTTTGGCGACGTCTTGGAAGAAAGCAAGCATTGGGGTTCTCCGTCTAAACTGAAGAAAGGAAGTAAGATAAAGCGGACAAGCGGTCCCGGGCACGAGCCCGCATGACCTTGGATGATTCGAGTAAGACTCGGTCTTCGACTAGAGCGACTGCTTGGTAGAGCGACTGCCTGGTAGAGCGACTGCCCGGTAGAGCTACTGCCTAGTGCTCCTGGTGCATCGACTGGTGGATGAAGTTGATGCTGAGGAACGTGAAGATGTAGGCCTGCAACAGGGTCACAAAGGCCTCGATGATGTAGATGAAGATCGCCATGCCGGCACACGGCAGCGCGGTCAAGTAAGCCGCGCCGGAGCCGCCGAGCATCTTGGCGAACAGGAACACCAAGCCAATCGCGGAGGCGATGACCAAGTGGCCCGAGAGCATGTTGGCGAACAGACGAATCGTCAATGCGAATGGCTTGACGAACAAGCTGACGAACTCGATCAAGAACATGATCGGTATCAGCAGCTTCGGCAGGCCGTGCGGGATCAATCCCTTGAAGAAGCCGAACACGCCGTTCTTCTTCATGCCGAGGCCGAGCATCAAACCAAGCGTGATCAGCGCCAACGGCGCGGTAACGAACGGCGTGCCGGTCGGCGTGTAGATCGCCAGCGGGTAGCTGTGTCCCGTGCTCGGAATCAGACCGATCACGTTTTGGAATACGATGAAGAAGAACATGAAGAAGAACAGCGGCACGAATGCGCGCCCTTCCTCTTTGCCCATCACCGAGTAGACCATCTCGTCGCGAACCCAGAGGCAGAAGCCTCGCATGATCCGCGTGAACTTGCCGACGCGCTGCTTCTTGAAGCTGCCAACGACCGGGAAGAACACGAGCAGCATCAGCCCCAAACACGTCCACTGCCACGGCTGCACGTTGTAGACGGTCAGCAGGCCGCCGACCTTGTGACCATCCTCGTCGGTGTCGTAGAGCGCGATGGGATACGGCACACTGTGCGTGAACTGCATCTGGAAGATCTCGCTGTTGGACATCTCCAGCGTCATCTTCTGCGCGTGCTCGCCGTGCGCTTCACCCTGATGGCCTGCAGCTTCTGCCGGCGTCTCACCACCAGCGCCTTGGGCGGCACCAGTTTCCTGCGCGGGCAATGCCACCGCTGCCAGAAGGCTCAACCAGATCGTGATCAGGAGTCGCTTGGCGTGCATGGAATGAATGGGTATGGCGGTAAGTGGTTTCGGGGCGGGATGAGGTCGACTAGCTGTATCCGGAACTAGCCGGCCTCTGCGCGACGCCGGAGGCTGCTCGCAATCGATGTCGCTGTGATCAGTTGCATGACCAGAGAGGCACCGGCGAACGACACGGCAAAGCTGGTGAGATCGACGAATTTCACGTCGGATGCCACTTCGCCAACACGAAGTGGGAATGCGCGCAAGGCGAACACGCCGATCACTAGGACCAGCAACTTCGCGCCGAATGCAGCGGCCATCAAACCTTGCAGGCGCATGCCTTCGAGGCGGGCCGTCAGGGCAGCGTCGCCACCGGCAGCGGCGGTGCGCTTGGCGGTGATGCGGCCATTGAGCCAAACAGAGAACACGGCGGCAAACAACGCAGCGCCGAGGCCGACCAGAAAGTAGGGCTGCGACGAGGCGAGTTCGCAGTCAGCGCCGAAGACCAACAGGGCCACAGGAACACCGATCACCAGCAGAGCGATCAGGCCAAGGCCCAACGCGCGCACCAGCGCACTGTTCGAGATGCCGCCGGTCTGCTCCGCCACCAACGCAGCCGACGCGGCAACCGCACCGGCTTGGCCGGTGGATCCTGCAGGGGATGTCGAGTTGGAGGTTGCGGGCATGGAGGTCAGCCGGGGGTCGGCGGGCCGTTCAGTCTTCAGTCCTAGTGGCTTCAGTCCTACTGGCTTCAGTCTTACTGGCTTCAGTCTTCTCGTCGTTCTCAGTCTTCTCGTCGTTCTCTGGCGCGCCAGGTGATGACTTGTGCATTGGGTCGCGCGAAGCCGCCTTCTGGAGCTCGGCCTTGTGCAAACGAGCCGCTTTTTCAGCGTCCGTCGGCCAAGGCCACATCTCCGGCATCAACACGTGAATCATGTGCAGGATGCTGCCGACGATGCCCGCAGCTACACACAGCAGAAGCAACCAAGGTTTGGTTCCGAACTGCTGGTCTAACCACAAGCCGCCGTAGGCAAACAGCCCAACCGACAGTCCCATCGTGAGCCCCACGCCAGTGACACGGCGGCTTTCAGGGATGTTTCCGATCAAGTTCTCATCTCCAACGCGCCAGCGAGGGGTACGAGGGCAAGCATGCTAGCGAGCGGCCCAGTCACAGTGCAACGCTTGGTCCGCCATTTCTTTGGTCAAGAATGCAGTTCGACATGCCACTACCGGTGCGACGCGCCGGAAGGTCCGGTGCCTCGCGCAATCCAGGAGAACGAATGCGCTACTGTCGAACGATTCCGTCCCCACTGTCCTTCGCCCACGTCCCGGCTGCGATCTTGCTCGCGGCGATCGCGGCCCACTCCCCGGGCGAGGTAACGGCCCAACAGCCGCTCGCATGGTCCCCCCTGGACCGCGCCGCACTCGAAGGCAGTTCTTACAGCCACTATCCGCTCGGTCGGCACAACGCCCGCGTGCAGACACTGCACGACGAAATCCCGGGCGGCACGATCCTCAACGGCCATGCCTACCGACGCGATGCAATCGGTGTGCGCGGCCAAATCGCCGGGCTGCAAAGCGATTTGCAAGTGACGCTGTCGATGGCCCCCAACCCGGCAGCCCAGGCATCGTCGGTATTCGCCAACAACATCGGACCGAACCCGGTAGTCACGCTGCCCCGCACCGTGCTCGCCTTCCCCGCCACCGACCGGCCGTCCCTCGACCCGGCGGGCACCTGGGAGTTGATGATCCCCTACGCCGTGCCGTTCTTGGTGCCGAGCGCTGGCGGCACGGTCTGCGTCGACGTCGAGGTCTTTGGCAACCTGACCACCACCGGTCCCAATAGGAACGTCAGCCTCTACCTCGATGCGCACCAGCAATTCACCGACGGCCGCGCCGTGCAACCTGGCTTCCGCACCGGCGTTGGCTGCCCGGCACCTGGCAGCACCGACAACTGCTACGCGAACCTCGACCTGTGGCGGCTTGCCAACGCCACCACCGAAGTCGACGTATCGATTCGCGATGGCGTTGCCGACTCCGGCACCGCTACCACCCGCGGCTTCTTGACCATGGGCAACTCGATCGACGGCACGCCGTGGCCGATGCGCGCCGACTGCCCATTCTGGAGCTCCTCGGAAATCTGGTTCCTGCTACCCGGCACGATGACCAACACGGGCAGCTACGACGGCACGCTCAGCAACTTGCCACTGTTGCCGCCGGGCTATCGGCTGTGGTGCCAAGCCGGCTCGATCGACCTCGGCAACCTCGACATGTCGTTCAGCGATGCGGTCACGCTGGTCACGCCACCATCCGGCAGCTTGCCAATCCCCGCGATGCGCGTCGCCAACGGCAGCAACCAAAGCGCCACCTCAGGTTCAGTCTCGGCATCGGTCCCAGTGATGGCATTCTTCTAGCGCCATCGCCAATCGCTAGCACGGCCTGCCAACTGCACTAGTCAACACTTCGTCTCCGGGCCCCGCGCATCAAGGCGTGGGGCAGCGTGCTCGCGGGGTCCGGAGACCTTTCGCACACCGAGTTCGACTTCGCTAGTTCGCCAACTTGCGACACTCAGGAATCGGCGATGCCGGACCAAACGTGACCACCGCCACATCCGGATCCTTGCGCCCAAGCGCGAACCTCTTGTCGAGATCCTGGTAGCTGTACGAACGCACCCGCCCATTCGACAACAGCACATTCACCGTGCCATCTTCCCATCGCCAAAACCCGCCCTCATTGTCCGTCGCCATCAAGAACTGACCACCGCGCCGCGCGGTCACCAGATGCGCCTTGGCCCGCCCAACGTAGTGCGTGTCCCGACTACTGACCCTCGCCAACGTCGGCCAAGGATCGCGCCCCATCTCCATCTCGCCACGCGCAGCCAGGTAATCAGGATCGTTATCCCGACACCCCGGCGAGAAGTAAGCATCCACCTCTTCCTCCGCGTGATGAAAGATCCCCGACGTCCAAGTCGCGAGCACAAACCGATGCCCATCCTCCGCCGGCAGACCATCCCCATGCTTGTTCTGGAAGATCTTCAACCAACTCGAATGCGTACGCAGCTGCACCACATCCATCGCCTGGTTCGCCGCCACCTGCGACCCCCCAAGCACCCCACTCAACACCGCCGCCAACGCCCCAATGATCCCCATCACCACCATCAACTCAATCAACGTGAACCCACCACACCGCTTCGCCACCTTCGCAACCAATAGATCATTCATAGCCATCACCTCGCTGTGACCTACCGACCCCCACCCCTCCACCCCCGTCAGCCAACAAACCCCCACCCAGCAACTTCCCCCCAACCCGTTACCCAACCCAAAACCCCAAAACCCACACGAACAACCCAACCCCACGCCCCGTACAGACCGAGGCAAGCCGGTTTCACAGTGCGCCTGCGCGGTGTGCTGGCAAGGCGAACAAGCAAGTGAAGCGGAGGCGGGGCCGTAGCACCGCTGAACCCCTCGGCCACGCCGCAGGCGTGGGGAGGGGTGCACTGCGGAGGCGCGCTTGCGCGCGTCCTGCAGTGACCATTTGCGCCGCGCAGCCCGCGTCCCGCGCGGGCGACCGCTTTCAGCGGTCGTTCAACGCAGCAAGCACGCGTCGCAGGCGTGCTCGCGATTCGGCGTTAGTTGTCTAGTTTTTGGCACTCGGGAATCGGCGAATTCGGCCCCCAAGTCTGCACCGGCTCGTCGAGGTTGAGCTCGCCCAAGCCGAAGTTCTTCATCATTTCCTGGTAGCTGTAGCTACGCACGGTGCCGCCGTTGAGCAGGATGTTGACGGTGCCGTCGCTGAACGACCAGACGCCTTCGTTATCCGTCGCCATCCATGCGTCATGGGCACTCTGCTCGACCGTGCGAAGGTACTTCCGGGCGCGCCCCACATAGTGGGTGTCTTCCGACGTCACCGATTCGATATCCGGCCACGGATCATCGCTTTGCTCCATGCGGTCGCGCTGCTCCTGGTAGTAACCATCCGCGTCGCGCGTGCCCGGCGAGAAGTACATGTCGAGGTTCTCCGGGGTGTGATCGAAGATCTTCGAGGTCCAAGTCGACAACACAAACTTGTGCCCACCCTTCGTCGGCATGTGCTTGTGCGCGCGCTTGTAGATTTCGAACCACGAATAGTGGGTCCGCATCTGCAACGCGTCACTGGAAGCGTTGGCCGCCGCGCGGGTCTCGAGGACTCGCGGCAGGAGAACGGCAGCTAGGGTGCCGATGATGCTGATGACGATCAGAAGTTCGATCAGCGTGAAGCCGGACTGGGAACGGCGCATATAGTTCGGTCTCGCGGGGTCAGGGGTAATGGGGTCCCCACCAGTCTAGTGCGTCGGACCGCTCTTGGGAACGGCCACCAGCAAATGCGCCCGCGAGGGCTCGCGGCGGCTAGTTGCCGCCGGATTCGCTGCCGGTGCTGTTCGCGTTGCCGCCAGCGGCGTTACCGCCGTTGGCAGGGCGAACTGTGATCACCGGGGCCGGTTGCGTGGCCTTGCCATTCTGCGTCTTCGTGTTCGTTTCCGCGCCGGTTGCTGAGCCGGTGTTGGTGCCCGCTGCTTGGCCCGATTCGGTGCCCGTCGCAGGGGCCGTTTCGGTGACGGGTGCGGCACCGGCCTCGGGGGCCGTGCTGGCCTCCTGACCGCCGGCTTCCGGAACCGGAACCGTCTTCCCCTTCACTGGCGGAACGGCAGGCGGAATCGATGGCGGCACGGCTGCCGGCTTGGCTCCAGCAACCGTTGCCGGCGGCTGAGTCTGAGCTTCGGGGTTGCCGTTGCCACTCTCGGTCGCCGTCGTCGATGGCATCGGTTCCTCGGTTTTCGAGGCCGGGATCGACGAATCCGGGTTGGAGTCGTTTTCGCCGTTAGCAGAATGGTTGCTTTGGGCCTGCGTCTCACCAGCCGGCGCAGCCAGGTTGTTCAAGCCGTGTTCCTGCTCGTAGCTCGAGGCAAAGAAGGTGTCACCACCGTATTCGCCCCACCACTGACGCCAGCGAAGCACAGCGAACTGTAGTTCTTGCTGATCCTGATTCAGATGGTCGTAGCCAAAGTCATGACCGGTCGCCGTCTTCAGTGCTTCGTGGCACATGTAGCGGACTTCCTTGCGGTCACTGTCGAGGCCTTCGATCAGCTTAGGTGATTGTTCGAGGTCACCCATCAGCACAAGCGTGCGGCAGGCTTCCATTCGAACACTGGTCTCGCTGTCGCTTACCAGGCTCTGCAGTGCTGGCACGGTGCGCCGGTCACGCAGACGGCCGAGCACCCAACAACACGAACTCCGAACTTTCGGATTCTCGCTATTGAGACCGGCGATCAGCGCCGGAATGGTCTGCTCGCCGGTTTGCGCCAGCCAAAGTAGGTTTTGCACCAGCTCATCACGATGCTGATACGGGATTTGATCGAT
>CAXBFC010000121.1:0-18163 GCA_963974725.1 uncultured bacterium
GTTCCATTCGCAGTGGTACCAAGGTGTGCTCAACTTGGAGAGCGCGGCCACAGGCATGGTGCCGATTGCCGCTGGCAACTCGAAGCAACCGAGGACGAAGCCCGTCAAGATGGCGTTCTTCATGTCTGCCACCGAATGCAGCGTCGAAGAGTTTCGTCAGTTCGTCAATGCCGCGAACGCGATGGAGCTTGCTGCAGCAACGGCGAAGCTGCCGTCATTCGCCGGCAAGGAGTCGATGCTTCGGTCGATCTTGAACAAGCGCCTTCCTGGTAGCGGTGGTCGCAAGCCGGTTTCGGCAACTTGGTACGAAGCGGCTGCCTACTGCGAATGGAACATGTTGAGCCTGCCGACACTCGATGAGTGGGCGCTCGCAGTCTACGGAGACGGCGGCAGGCGTGAGCTTCCTTGGGCTGGCAACGAGACCGAATACTTCAACTCGGATTGCAACTTTGGCCGAGCGTCGAAGGACGTTGATGATGGCGCCAAGCAAATAGCCGGCATGTATCACGTGGTCGGCAACGTCGCCGAATGGTTGTTCTTCGAAGGGCAAGACTTCAAGGCACAGTGCGTTGGCGGCGGCTTCTTGGACACAGTCAGGGCCGCCGGTCGATACGTCAGTGGTGACGAGCTGAGGATGGTCGACCGTCAGATGGGCCGCGAGGACGTCGGCTTTCGTCCGGTCTTGAGGCTGAGCTCATTCGGTGGCATGACGTGGCCCAAGGATTGGCGGAAGTGATCACCGCCTGGGGCGCGTGCCGCGAGGCTCAAGCGCCATTGGAATCGGGCGCCACTGGAATCGGGTGCCACTGGAATGCGGGATGGCGCGTCAAGCGGCGTGTGCCGCAACTGCTGCCATCCCTCGCGTCGACCCGTTTGCGTTACTGGCCGTTTGCGTTACTGGCGCCCTATCGGGTCAGGTTGAAGACGAACAGCTGAACCGTTGGGTCGGTCATTCGCAGCTCCCGTTGATCGGGTGCGTAGCGCGACGGGTTGTTGCGCAGGTCGCCACGTGACTTCGGGACGTTGCCATCGGGAAGCGGCACGGCGCGAACCATCACCGTTGGTCGCGCGAACGGGATCTTGAGCGAGAAGCGTTCCATCTTGGTGCCGTCGAACACCTGCTTCTCGGCGATCGCCGTGTCCCAGTCGTCGTTGACGACGATCATGGACGGGCAGTTGACCTCGCGAATGTCGATTGACTGGAACTCGAAGGTCTTGGTGGGGATGCCCGAGCAAGCGGTCATCGCCATGCACGCGATCACTGACAGGGCGCTCGTGCGAAGCGCTGAGGAAGTGAGTTTCATAGCTAGCGCCCCAAGGAGAAAGGGATGTTCTTGCGGTCGGCTTTGTAGCGCCGGATTTGATTCGCGGTGAACGACTTGGTTTCCGCTCGCCAATCTGGGTGGACTGCAGAAATCCAAACGCGGTCGCACTGGCTGAAGTCGAATTGGTGAAGCAGGTTGTCACCCTTGCCGACCCGCTTGCCATTGACGTAGATCGAGGCGTCCGGTGGATCGGACATGATGTAGTGCTCAAGGGGAGCAGCTGAGCAGGCGGTTGCCGCCAGCATGACGGTCAGTGCCGCGGACTTGCGTAGGGAGGATGGCATTTGCGGATTTTGGGGTGCGGATTGCCCTAGGGCGGATTCACCGCAGCGTACGACCGCGGCCGGTGATGTCCAGTTTTTCAGGCTAGGTGGTGTGAAGCAGAAATCTGCGGCCTTATCCGCGGCCGGCAACGCCGCTCGCTGCGTTGGATCGTCCTCGGCGTATCACCAAATATGCCTGTTGCGACCCGCCTTGCGAGCGTCGCCGCCGACTCACGGATAAGACCCCATCTGTCAGCATCACACCACTAGGTGCTCGGCGTATGCTCAGTTGCGTGACGAGGATCCGACAGTGAAGCATTTTACCCCATCCCAAGAGCTCGCTGAAGGGCTCGGAGTCCTGACCGTTTGTCGGCTGATCGAAGAGGCGGATTCCGCGTTCTTCCAGCCCGGCCGGCCTATCCATATCGCGCGCGCCCCCGGTCGGCTGGACATCATGGGAGGACTTGGCGGTGGCCTGGCTCCGCTGGCGTTGTCGCTGCCGACTGCCGAAGCCGCCTGTGCGGCCATCCAGCTGCGGGACGACGACCTGATCCGGTTGTGGTCGCCGTGTCGGGACGGGTCGCGAACCCAGATGCTGACCGTGCGCTTGGGCGACCTCGGGTTGCCGGCTACGCCCATCGACTACCAGGAAGCGCGGGCGTTCTTGTTGGCGGACCCTCGCGATCGGTGGGCCGGCTACCTGCTTGGTAGCTTGCTGGCGCTCGCCCGCGAGCATGCGGTGACGCCGGAGCATGGCGCCGAACTGCTTGTTTACAGTGACGTTCCGGACATGTGTGGGGTTGCCTCCTCCAGCGCCGTGACGGTTGCCGTCTTGCGCGTGTTCGCCAAGCAGTTTGGCCTCGATCTGCCGGCGGCTGAGTTCGCTCGCCTGGCGCAAGTCGTCGAACGGGAAGTTCTGAACGCCGACGCGCGTGTGGCGGACTCGATGGCTTCCTTGCTCGCGGAGAGTGGCGAATTGTTGATGCTGCGAGGTGCCGCCGGCGACCTCGTGGCCCGGGTTCCGGTGCCCAAGGACCTTGAGTTCGTCGGTCTGGAAACCGGCACGCAGAGCGATGGTAAGACGGAGCAACATCTCAGTGATGACGAGGTGCAACGCACGCACCGTTTCCACCAACTGATTACCGAAGACGCGACACCCGAAAACCGTCGTGAGCTCGGTGACTTGATGTTCGCGTCGCACGAACACTACGCGCAACGGGGTGTCAGCAACGACGCGTGTGACCTGGTCATCAAGGTGTTGCAGCAACGCCGCGAAAAGGGCGGTTCGGTGTTCGGGGCGCGACTGACCGGGCGCGGCGGTGGTGGCACCGTGGTGCTCGTTGGCGAACCGACCAAGGTTTGGTATGAGGCGCTGCGTGCCAAGAAAGCGCTCAACGAAGCGACCGGTCACTCAGGGCACGTCTTCCGTTGGTCTTCACCGGGCGCGATGGCGTTCGGAGGCGTCGAGTTGCAGCCAAAGAATGAGTGAGCGATCGCATCACGGCAAACTCTGGGCATGGTCGGCAGCGGGATTGCTCGCCGTCGTCGCTGGTCTAGGGTTCGCGTGGTCCTCTGGCGGGCCGATGCCGCCGCCAACTGCTTCGCTTCCGCTGGGGGAGAACGGAGTCGTAGATGCTGCGCCAGTGTCACAACCTGCCGAGGCCCCGATCTCGCGCGTCGAGTCGGGTGTTCGCTCCGAAGCCGAGCGGCCGGGAATCTACGGTCGTCTGCTCGACAACCAAGGGCAGCCATTGGCGGGCTTCCAGGTTAAGTTGGAGTCGAGTGTGATCGGTTCACCCGGGTCCGAGTCCTTCGAATTGGCTCCGGCCGGGTATCCGCATGCCCTGGTGTATTCCGACATGCGTTCCCCCAACGGTGTCACCACCGGCGCGAACGGCGGGTTCGCGTTCCCCGTGTGGCCTGCCGGTGACTACGTTTTGACCACGTCGCCGTTTGGCTACGCAACGCAGCCTGTGACCTTGGCGAAGAACGAGCGTCTGCAGGTCACGTTTCAGTTGGCGGCGAACGAAGTCGCGACGACCGGTCGCGTCGAGCGCTCGGGGGAGCTGCAAGAGTCGTTGATACTCTGGTCCAAGAAGCACGGCGACTGGTTTGGCAATGCGAAGGCCGTCGATGGCACCTACCGAATCGTGTTGCCTGCCGGTGCCCACACGATGGGGGCGTTCGCGCCCGCTTCGGTCATTCGTCACCACGTGCCGTGCGGGCAACATCGTTTGATAGTTCCTCAAGACCAGCCACGGTTGGCTTGGACCATGCCGCTTGCGTGCAGCCACCTGGTGGTGTTCGCGCGCGACGAACGCGGCATGCTGCCGGATGGTGGCAAGGTCACCATCCGCAGTCTCGAAGAAGATCCAATTGCCCTCAACGCCCTGACCCGGCCGGTCCAGGCCAAAGGCACACGGTTTCCGTTCTTGCCGCCGGGCGACTACGAGGTGCAGGTCGCTGGCGAACAGCTCGCGACGGTCCCCGTTCAGAAGTTGACGGTCGGGGCCGCCAACCGCCGTGAAGAACTGCACTTCGTTGTGCCGCGAGCGACGACGGTCAGGCTGCTGGTCCACGCTGCTGGCAAAACCATGCAAGCGCTGCCCGGCGAGAGCATGCCCGTGTTACGGATCGGCGGCGTCGACTATCCCTACGGCAAGATCGAGCACCGCAGCGGCACCTACAGGGGGCGCGTCTTTGGCTATCAGAACCATCCGCCGGGCCATGCATCGATCGTCTCGGAGGACCGAGTTGTCGCTGGCGAGCTGCGGTTCTTGGCCTTCGATCCGGTTCCCGAGCAATTCGTGCATGCCTTGCTCCATCAGCCAAACGAACTAACGCTCGAAGTGACACGCCGCGCATTCGTCGACTTACGAGCCTGTGAGTCGAGTGGTCGCGAACAGTCCAGTGCTTCGATCGAAGTGTTCGCTGGCGAACAGAAGGTCTGCTCGCTGCCGGTCCGGTTCTGTCAGCGGTTCCGTTCCTATCTGCCGCCCGGTGACTACCGAATCGTCGTGGATCGTGGCGGTGAGCGAACTGAGCAGGCGCTCGTGGTTGCGCGCAAAGACATCCGTTTGCGCTTGCGCCCCTGACCTCCGACACTGTTGGCATGAGCAAGCATGCCCCCGATCATCACGACGCGGAACTCGTTCTCAAGCTCTACGACCTGCGTCGTGAGCCCGTAATGCGAGAATCCCGTGATGCGATCAACGCCGAGTATTGGCCCAAGAACGCCGACGAAGCGATCGCCATCCTCAACCACGACCATCCACTCAACCGCGCCTACCGCCAAGTATCCACCTACTGGGAGATGGTCTACGGCATGGCCAAGAACGCGATCGTGCACACCAACTATCTGCTCGAGAACACCGGCGAAGGCATGCTGCTCTTCGCCAAAGTAGAGCCCTACCTGGAGGCCATGCGCGAAGCGTCCCACCCCCGCGTCTTCGCCCACGCCGAATGGGTAGCCAACTCCGGCGAGTTCGCCACCACCGTCATGACCCGCTTCCGCACCATGATCAAGGTACGGTGCCAGGCACAGAAGTAACACCTTCGCCGCTTCGCGGTGATGGCTGAAGGAGCGCCGTAGCCTGGTTGGCCGGCACGCACCGCCCTAGACCTAGAGGCGTGGCCGGTAGTCAGCGTGCATCGCGTGCGGATGGAATCGCTGTGCGTGGTGGTGCGCGAGAACGTAGGCGAATTGGTTTATTTGGCGAGGCTCTCGTGGGCCGCCAAGTGCGGCGAGACCGCCGCAGGCGTTGTGCGCGGCTCTTCGGCCCGGCCTCTAGTGACTCTCGCGCGGCACCTCGGCGCCGCGACGCCCGACCAAGAAGTCCAGGTCACAGCCGGCGTCGGCTTGTTGCACGTGGTCGTGGTAGAGCCGTTGGTAGCCGCTCGTCATGCGCGGCGCCGGCGCCTGCCATTCCGTGCGGCGGCGAGCCAGCTCCGCGTCGTCGACGTGCAGGTGAAGCTTGCGCGCCGCGACATCTAGTTCGATTTCATCGCCATCGCGAACCAGCGCCAACGGTCCGCCGCTGGCCGATTCAGGCGCGACGTGCAGCACTGCCGTTCCATACGCCGTGCCACTCATGCGCGCGTCCGAGATGCGCACCATGTCGCGAACACCCTGTTCGAGCAGCTTGGCCGGTAGCGCGAAGTTGCCAACCTCCGGCATGCCTGGATACCCCTTGGGCCCGCAGCCGCGCAGCACCATGACCGATGTCGCATCGACCTCGAGGTCCGGGTCGACGATGCGTCGGTTGTAGTGCTCGATGCTGTCGAACACGATCGCGCGGCCGCGATGCTGCATCAGTTCGTCGCTGGCCGCGGCCGGCTTGATGACGGCGCCAAGCGGGGCAAGGTTACCGCGCAACACGGCGATGCCGCCGTGCTCGTGCAGCGGCGCGTCTTGCGCGCGAATCACTCGGGTGTCGACGACCTCGGCAGCTGCGTTCTGTTCGCGCATCGTCGTCCCAGAGACCGTCGCGGCGGATCCTTCGAGCAAGCCATGTTGGTCGAGTTGCTTTAGCACCGCCGGCAAGCCACCGGCGTAGTAGAAGTCTTCCATCAAGAACTTGCCGGCAGGCATCAGGTCGACCAGCGTTGGCACGTTCTTGCCGATCGCATCCCAGTCGGCGAGCGTGAACGGGATTTCCATGCGGCCAGCCAATGCGAGCAAGTGCAAGACGGCGTTGGTCGACCCTCCGATCGCCGCGACCGCGCGAACCGCATTGACGAGCGACTCGCGCGTCACGACCTGCGACATCTGCAAGTCTTCGTGCACCATCTCGACGATCCGCCTACCGGTCATGTGCGCCAGCATGTTCCGGCGCGCATCGACGGCCGGAATCGCTGCGTTGCCCGGCAGCGCCATGCCGAGCGCTTCGGCAACGCACGCCATCGTCGACGCCGTGCCCATCGTCATGCAGTGGCCGGCCGAACGTGACATGCAGCCTTCGGCATCCATGAACTCGGCCATCGACATCTTGCCCGCCTTGACCTCGGCGTCGAACTTCCAGACGTGTGTGCCGGAGCCGATGTCTCCGCCGCGATATTTGCCATTGAGCATCGGTCCGCCCGACACGACAACGGTCGGCAGATCGCAGCTTGCGGCGCCCATCAGAAGCGATGGCGTCGTCTTGTCGCAGCCGCAGAGCAGCACGACGCCATCGATTGGATTGCCGCGGATCGACTCCTCGACATCCATGCTGGCAAGGTTGCGAAACAGCATCGCCGTCGGTCGCAGATTGGTCTCTCCAAGTGAGAACACCGGAAACTCGAGCGGCAGGCCACCGGCTTCGTAGACACCGCGCTTGACCCGTTCGGCCAGCGTGCGGAAGTGTCCGTTGCACGGCGTCAGATCCGAGAACGTATTGCAGATGCCGATCACCGGTCGGCCGTCGAACATGTGCGGCGGGTGGCCTTGGTTGCGCATCCAGCTGCGATGGATGAAGCCATCCTTGCCGTGCTGCCCAAACCAGCTCGTTGATCGCAGCGGTTTCTTTGGTTCGCTCATGTCATCCTGCAAAAGAATTGGCCGGCAGGCCTGCAACGTCGAGTTCGACTGAGAACAAGCGACCAGCCAGCGGTTGCTTCGCCAGTTCGTCTTCACGCAAGCCGATGCTTGCCGTCGTGATGAATAGCGTGCGCAGGTTGCGGCCACCGAACGCGCAGCTGGTGACCTGGCTGACTGGCATCTCGATCACGCGGTCGATGTTGCCGCCTGGCAGAAAGCGCGTCACGCGCGAACCACCCCAGTGGGCCAGCCAGATCGCGCCTTCGCTGTCGACGGTCAGGCCGTCGGGGAAGCCATCGTCCGCCGCCAACTGCGCAAACACACGCTTTTTGGTGATCGTGCCGCGTTCGGGATCGCAGTCGAAAGCGTAGACCGTGCCGGCCTTGGAATCGTTGTGGTACATCACCGATCCATCGGGCGACCACGCTGGGCCATTGGTGATTCCGTAACCGCCATCCATGGCATGCGCGGTGCCATCTGGGTCGAGCCGGTACAGCACGCCGTTCGCGCTGCGCATCAACGTGTCCATCGTGCCGGCCCAGAACCTTCCCTGCGCATCACACTTGCCGTCGTTGAAGCGGTTGTCTGGTAGCTGGCTTTCCGGGTCGACGATGGGGGTGACGCTTTGCTGCTTGAGGTCGACGAACGCGAACCCCGATTGCAGGCCGACAACCAAGCCGCCGCGACTCCGGCGCGCAATGCAGCCGATGCGTTCGGGCATCGCGATCGTCTCGGTCTGGCGATTCATCAGCCAGTGGCGATGAATCGCGCGTCCCTCGATGTCGACCCAGTAGATCGTGTCTTCACTCTCGTGCCACATCGGCCCTTCGCCCAGGCTCGAGGTTGTATCGCAGACACAGGTCGGGGCATCCATTGCGCACAGAGACTACTCGCTCGGGGCCAGTGGGCATCGTGCTTGCTGCAGGTCCTCGGTGACTACATGCCTTCACCGAGCGTCGTGCGCGCGGCGTCGCTGGCGATCACGCCAAGGTTGTTGGCGGCGAGGTCGACGACGTAGAACTGCGTCGTGAACTGCGCGCCAACGTAGAGCTCGGCACTAGGCATCGTCAGGTTGATGGTCGCGAGTCCTTCGGTGTCGGTGATCAACCCGTAGGTGATCGCGAGGCTGCTGTAGGCGAAGCATCCCGGCGCGCCAACACCGGCGAGGTTGATCGGCGACGCCAGGTTGTCGAAGCCGAGGCCCATCATTCCGATCGTGCTGGCCGGGCCGTTGACTTCGTAGGTCAGCGTGCCGCCGATCCGTGCATCGCCGTAGGCCGCCTGGGTCGCGCCGCCACAGCCAGTGCCGAACAGTTCGATCGCGCCCGCCTGCCAGCACACCGGCTGTGCCTCCGGTTCGCCACTGGTCGTAAACGAGCTACCGAGCTGCGCGCCTTGGGCATCGAACATGCGGACCAGGTTGTCATCGATGACCAAGATGCGGTCCTCGGTCGCTTGCACGTGCTGTACGCCGTAGCCAATCGAGATCGGTTGGCCCTGCTGCTGCGCGTCCCGGTCGTAGATCGTGACGGTGTTGAAGTCGTCGGTGATGGTGAAGAACTGGGCGAACAGCTCGACGTCGTATTCTTCGACGTAGGTGACCGGAATGGGCGCGCCGACTGCGTTGCCGTTGAGGTCGAAGGTCCGCACCTGACTGTCGGCATCCGTGACCAGAATGCGGTTGCCGTTGATGCGCACCCGCTGGGTCTCGCTGCCGGTCTTCATGATCGCTGCGCCTTGCAGGACGCCGGTCTTGTCGAAGATGCGAGTACGGTCCTGGTCGGTGATGACGATGGCGTCGTCGGATACGACGACGATTTGACGATCGCTGCCCGTCTTCAGGATCGGTGCTCCTTGCGGCACCATGTCCTTGTCAAAGATCTCGGTGCGGTTGCCATCGGTGATGATGATGCGGTCCTTGGTCGTTTCTACTGTTTGTGGATAGCTGCCGGTGTTGGTGACTGCGGTGCCGACCGCGCCCCCGTTGCGATCGAACACGCGCACCCGGTCTGTATCGATGACGATGACGCGGTTGCCGCACAGTTTCACTTGCGGGCGACTGGTGCCGGTCTTGAGAATGGGGGCCCCCTGCGGGAAGCCATCGGTATCGAAGATGCGGACTCGATCATCGTCGATGACGATGACGCGATCGCCGTCGATCTTGACGGCTTGGCGGCTGGTGCCAGTGCGCGCAATCGGCGCCCCCTTGGGCAGGCCGAATGCATCGAAGATCTGCACCGAGTTGTCGTCGGTGACCACGATGCGCTTGGCGGTCGTCTTGACGACTTGCGTGGAGTTGCCGGTCTTTGGAATTGCCGCGCCGACTTGCAGGCCGCTGCGATCGAAGATCCGCACCTTGTCGTCATCGATGATGATGACTCGTCCCGCCCCGACGACCGCGCGTTGTTGCTGCGTGCCGGTGTTGGCGATGGGGCTGCCGATCGCATTGCCATCGAGGTCGAAGATTCGCACCTGGTTGTAGTCAATGATGACGATGCGGTCTTCGCCGAACGCGACCGTCTGGAAACTGCCCAGGTTGGGGATCAACGATCCCATCAGTGCGCCGGCCTGGTTGAGAATGCGAGTGCCGGAGGGGTCGCGCACGATCAAGCGTGGACCGACGCTCGAAACCATCGCCGATGGATAGTTGCCGGTAGCGAGGGTGAAGCTGACGACGCCCTGCGGGTCGACGACGCGCACACTGTTGTCGTCGGTCATCACGTAGCCGCCGCACGTCGTGGCGGTTTGTGCGAGGGCGGGCATGGCAGCAAGACTGGCGGCGAGCAGAAGCAAACGGGACGTGGTCGTGAAGGTGTTCATCGAATCGTGTTGGTCGTTGGGTTGTGGTTGCTGCTTGTTGGGTTCGCCAGCCATGGCGCAACGAACCCCGTGCAACCGCCTGCTTTTTGCCGTTCATTTTTTTCTTCTTCGGCCTGCAACGCCGAGTGCTCGCGAGGCGTAGTAGGGGGCGAGAAGGCTGCGCCGGATCAACTACATCTTTCGACTTGAACCAAGTCCGAGCGCAGCCTTCTCGACGTTTGTACGCACCGTGTTACAGCGGTTGCCGAGGCAGCGAAGGGGGTTGCCGAGGCAGCGAAGGGGGTTGCCTAAGCAGCGAAGGGGCGCGTTTGGCGTGCTTGCGGATCGCCCAACTCGGGTTCGATCGCAGCGAGGGTGCGTTGCCTTGTTTGGCAGACTTCTTGGCGGATACGCAGCGAGCACCTGCCTGCGGTTGTCGTCTCCGGTGGCTGCCAGTGGCTCACGATGCCGTCCCAGAAATCGTGGCGGCGTGGCGCGATCGGTTGCGCATTGGGTGGCGAACACCAAGCAATCGAGATCCAAGATGAACATCACCCACAACGTCCTTCTTCGCCACTTCGCCTCCGCTGTGCTGCTGTCGAGCATCAGTTGGCTCAGCGCGCAGACCATCAGCTTCGGCTCCAACGAGACCATCGAGTTGGCATCCGGATGGGTTGCCATTGCGCAGCCCAGCGGCTTCACGGCTGCTGAGCAGGCCTCGATCCTGCAACGCGTCAACGCGAAGCTGCAGGCTGCTGGCATCAACCTCAACGCCACCGCAGGGCCATCGGGTCCGTGCCGCATCATCATCAGTGACTCGCAGGCGCCACCAGTGATTGGTGTGCAAGGCAACGAGACCGACGTGGGGGATGGCACGGGCGGGCCGGCGATCGTCTTCATGGCGGAGCATCCCAACGTGCCGAACTACCAGCACGTCGACGACATCGCGAACTCGATCAAGGCGTTGATCGCCGCGAAGCACGGTGCCGGCGCCAACTACCAATCGACGGCCAACGCGATGACGCAAATCCAAGGCAACGCGCGGTTCACGGACCTGCCGTATGGCGGTAACTCGGCGTCGCAGATGCAGTTCAACGCCGGCATCATGAATGCGATGACGGAGAAGTCGCTGCGACCAACGGACGTTCGCTATCGCGTCGATACGACGCCGGGCCGTCGCTTGCCGTCGCTGGATGTAGAACTGACCTATTTCCCAGGGCTGCAAGCGGGGTCGCTCTTTGGCCACCTTCGCACGGATGGCACGTTTGTGACCTTTGGCCAAGCAGGCTTCTTGCCGGTGGCGCCGGCGAGCTTCTTCTTTGATGGCTCGGGCGTCGACTTTGCGATTCGCCTCAGCAACGGCGCCGTGCATTCGTTGTCGAACGGCACCGGTCGCCCGATACTGTTGCACGCCAATGCCAGCAACCCCGACGTCTTCGATCGCGTCGACGTGCAGTTCGATGTCAACGGCGACGGCATCCCGGATGCCACCGTGCACGTGCAGGTCGAGGGCAGTGGCGCCGGCGGTTTCTACACCCGCTACTACCCTGGCACCGACGAAGACCTGACGATCAACGGTTCGGTCAACATCAACGCGTCCTACCTGACCAGTCAGCGCGCCCAGACCGCGAATGCCGGCGACATCTTCTACTCACGAGTGCGCTCGTCCGAAGGCCAGTTCGCCGGCGCCCCCGCGCTGCTCGTTGCCGAAGCATTCGTCGCCGCGTCACCGGTTGTTGCCATGCCGTTGCCAGGTGTGCAAGTCAGCACCGGCTACATCCTGTTGCAGGCGGGCACGGTCGGCCCGGCAGGTATGCTGGGCAATCTGCCGATACCGGCGGGCTGGGCGGGCTACCACTTGCTGTTGCAAGGCTTCGCGATCAGCTCGTTTGCCGGCAATGGGCTGTATGGCGCGACCGATGCGATGACGCTGACGTTCCTGTAGTCATCCGTCGTGTGCGCTGGTGAGATCTGCGGGCTAGGATCGTGTGCTGCCGCGGGACTGTCCCCGGGGCATCGCCTGCAACCAATGTTCTGCCATGCGCATCCTGCTCGCTGCCGCGTTCCTCGCCGTCCTTTTGCCAGGCCAGCAGTCGGCCAAGGTCCCGACCTTTACCGAAGATATCGCCCCGATGGTCTTCGCGTCGTGCACCAAGTGCCATCGTCCGGGTGAGGCCGGCCCGTTTTCGTTGCGCACCTACCGCGATGTGTCGAAGCGGGCCCGGAATCTGCTGTCGGTGATCGAGGATCGCATCATGCCGCCGTGGCATCCGGCGCCCGGCTACGGTGAGTTTCGCAACGAGCTGCGGTTGTCCGACAAGCAGATCGCCATGTTCCGGTCGTGGGTCGAAGCCGGCACGCCCGAAGGACCCGCTGCGAGCTTGCCCGAGCTCCCGGAGTTTCCCGTTGGTTGGCAACTAGGGGAACCGGACCTGATCATCAAGACGTCGGGCGCCTACCCAGTGCCAGCCGATGGTCGCGACATCTACCGCAACTTCTCGCTGCCACTCGACCTTGCCGAGGATCAATGGCTGACCGCGATGGAGGTGCGGCCGGGCGACCGCGAAGTACTGCACCACGTGCTGCTGTTCCTCGATGCCGACAAGGCGGGGCGCGCCAAGGACGGACGTGATGGCAAGCCCGGCTTCCGTGGTCGTGGCGCTGGCCGTGCGCAGATGGTTGCCGGCTGGGCGGTGGGTGGCCAACCGGAGCACTTGCCGCAAGGCCTCGCGATCAAGCTGCCGAAAGGGTGCGACCTGACGTTGCAGAGCCATCTGCATCCAACGGGTCGCAACACCGAAGAACAGACTACGATCGGTCTCTACTTCGCGAAGCAACCGCCGAAGCGATCGATCGTGTCGGTGCAGTTGCCGCCGTTCTTTGGCTTCTTGGCGGGGCTCGATATTCCGGCTGGTGAGGACGACTTCCGCTTGCAGGATTCGTTCGAGTTGCCGTGCGATGTGGATGCGGTGACGATTGGCGGCCACGCGCACTTGCTGTGCCGTTCGATGCGCATGTATGCGGTGTTGCCTGACCAAAAACAGGTGCCACTCGTGCATATCCCCGACTGGGACTTCGATTGGCAGAACCGCTACACGTTTGCGCAGTCGGTGCGGTTGCCGAAGGGCTCGGTCATTCATGCCGACATTCGTTACGACAACAGCAAGCACAACCCCGATAACCCCAACATACCGCCGCGCCGCGTGCGATGGGGGCGCGAGACCACCGACGAGATGGGTAGCGTGACGTTGTTGGTGACACCTGCCGACGAGGGCGACCTGAAGTCGCTACAGCGAGCGATTCGCAGTCAGCGCAGCAACGCGGCGACGACGCGAGTCACCAACTCGGTCGTCAATCGCTTTGCCAGCTACGACAAGAACGTCGACGGCAAGCTCAGCAAGGACGAAGTGCCGCGGCAGTTGCGGCGGTTCTTTGCGCGCCTCGACAAGGACGGTGATGGCGCGTTGTCGCTAGCGGAAGCGAAGGGCTTGGGCGCCTTGACGAGGCGTGGGCGATGAGTGCGGTTCGTCTGATTGCCCGACTCGCTGGGTCATTGCTAGCAGGGCTACTGCTCACGGGTTGCTCGAGTTCTACTGGGGTGCTGCTTCAGGATCTCGGCGGCCAGGGCCACGCGCCACTCGCGGTAGAAGGCAACAACGTGCACGTGATCATCTTCACCAGCCACGAGTGCCCGATTGCCAACGGCTATGCGCCGACACTGCGCGAGTTGCACGCGCAGTGGTCGAGCGAACCGCGCGTGCAGTTCTTCTTGGCTCACGTCGACCCGGATATCGATCCCGCCGCCGCGCTGGCCCATGCGAAGGATTACGAACTTCCGGGCACGATCCTGATGGATCCGCAGCAGTCGTTGGCGCGTGCGTGCGGCGCGACCATCACGCCGGAGGCGGTCGTGCTGACCACTGCGGGCATCGCCTACCGAGGCCGCATCAACGATCAGTGGCGCAAGCTTGGCAGCCGCGCACCACAGGCGAGCCAGCATGACCTCGCCGATGCCGTCGCGAACGTGCTGCAAGGCAAAGCCGTTGCCCAACCGTTCCCGAAGGCGGTTGGCTGCTTGCTACCAGAGCCGCGACGCTAGCGGGGTGACCCAGAAGTTCGGCGCAAATGTCGCTGGCCTGGAACGCCGCCCGCGGCGTTGCGATTCCTCGACAGGATGTCTGTAAAATGCGGTCGTCACCGCGCCTTGCGAGCAACGCTCATGACTCGCCTACTCATGCCACGAACGTTCGAAACACCGCACTAGCGACCCTGAGTGACCGCGCCAAGCCTACGCCTTGCGCTCAAGGATGGTCACCGTCTCGATATGCTCGGTGTGCGGGAACAGGTCGCACAGTCGCACCGCGGTGACTCGGTAGTCGACCGTCAGTCGTGCGAGGTCACGCGCGAGGGACTCTTGCGAGCACGAGATCAACATGACTCGCGGCGCCCCGTTCTTGAGCATGGCGCGGGCGCCGATCTCCTGCAGTCCGGCCCGCGGTGGGTCGACGACGAGGATGTCGCACTTCGGCAGGGGCATCGAACGCATGTTCGAGCACTTCGCCGTTGTCGAAGTTGTTGAGCCGCAGGTTGCCGCGCGCGTCGGCGCAGGCTGTCGGCGAACTTTCGACCAGCGACACATGCTTGGCGCCATCGCGCAACATGCGCAGCGTGAACGTGCCGACGCCGCCGTAGCCATCGATGATTGTCTTGCCCTTGACATCGCCGAGCATCTTCAGCGCTGGCTTGAACAGGATGACTTCGGCGTGGCGGTTGAGCTGGTAGAAGCTGTTGAAGCCGACTTGGATGCGCAGTTCTCCGACGCGGTCGTGCTGCCACGGATCGCCCTGCAGCAAGATCGTGCGTTCGCCGAGCAGCACGTTGCCGGGGGTTTCGTTGATGTTGAGCACCACGCCGACCAGTTTGACGGCGCGACCTTGGTCATCGCGAAGGTTGCGAGCCGCTTCGCCGAGGTCCTTCATCAGCTTGTCACGGCCGACGAAGCGGCTGGTCGTCGCCACCAGACCGACCAGCAGTTCGTTCGTGCCCGGCATGATGCGCGCCCGGATGGCACGCAGGACCCCTTCGCCGGTCTCTTCGTCGTAGGCCGCGATCTTGCACTGGATGATGATCTTGGTGGCGCGCACCCCGAACTCGGTCAGCGCCTTGTGTTGGATCCGGCAATCGGTGATTTCTTCGACGACATGGGTGCCGCGCTGGTAGATCCCGAGCGTGACGCTGCGCCCCTTGGGCTGAATGGGGTAGAGGATCGAGGTGCGATCGTGGCGCGGGGTGCGCGGTGGTAGCGTGAATTCCGGCTGCACCTCGCCGAGGTAGGGGGCTAGCAACTCGCGTGCACGGGCCACCTTGCCATGGATTTGGTCGGCGATGGGTTGGTCTAGCAGGGAGCAGCCTCCACAGAGGCCGAAATGGGTGCAGTGTTGGATGTCCTGGGTCACGTGTGCGGCCACCCTACGCGCATTGCCCGATAGTCGGAATAGTTGTCCGGGCGGGGCGAAGCGGGCACCCTTGCCCGCAACCGACTCCGAGCCACTCTCCCTGGTAAGCTTGATGACTATGCAACCCCCCGCTGATGGCTCCGCCCCGGACGAAATGGCTCCCGAGGGAACGCCCGATTGGGAGGCGTTCTACGGCGACTATCGCAAGCCTGGATACATCGAAGGCTTCGAGATCACGACCAAGCTGGGTGGCGGCATGTTCGGGTTGGTGTTCCGCGCGCGACGCATGTCCATTGGCAAGGACTACGCGATCAAGTTCTTGAAGGTCGATGACGGTGAAGTGCGCCGCGCCGTGCTGTCGGAGCTGGAGCAGGTCAAATACTTCGCGCAAATCGACCATCCGAACCTGGTGTCGATCGAGGATCGCGGTGAGGTCAACGGCATCCCTTATCTGGTCATGGCGTTCGCCGGCACCGAGACGCTGCGCGACAAGATGACGGCCAGTGGCATTGGCGAAGGCCAGGTGCCAAAGGGCGAGGAGAAGGACGAGCTGCTGCGCGCCTTCCTGCAGAGTTGCCGCGGCTTGCACGCGCTGCACGAGCGTTCGCTGGTGCACTTTGATATCAAGCCTGCCAACGTGTTCCTCAAGGGCGGTGTCGCCAGGCTCGGGGACTACGGCTTGTCCAAGTTGGTGACGCACTCGCGCGGCAGCTTGTCGATGGGACGAGGCACGCCCTACTACATGGCGCCCGAGATGCTGCAGCGGCGCGGCGACGTGCGCAGCGACATCTATTCGTTGGGCGTCATGCTCTACGAGATCCTGTGCGGCAAGGTGCCCTTTACCGGCGACAGCGAATGGGAAGTGCTGCGCAAGCACGAGACGGCGCGCCCGCAGTTGCCCGCGCACTTGACGCCGACCGAGCGAGCCATTCTGACGCGTTGTCTCGCCAAGGATGCTGAGGACCGCTTCCAATCGGTGGATCAATTGCTGCGGGCGTTTGGGCCGCTGTCGCGACTCGACGGCATGCCGGTTGCGGCTGCTGCTCTGCCGCGACCGACCCAATATCCATCGGTGGCCCAATACCCACCGCTGCCGACCTGTGTGCCGCCGCCGCTTCCAGGGCAGCGTTCGCGCGAGCAACTCGCGAATCGGGCGTCCGCTGCGCCGCCGAGTCCGCCATTGCCGCCGCTCGGCGCGAATGGCCGGGCCGCTGGTCCACCGCCATCAGCACGTCGGCGCGGTTCGTCGCGACGCGCACGCGGCAGCAGCGGCTTTGGCGCCAGGTTTGGCGTTCTGTTTGCGCTGCTCGTGTTGCTGACCGGGTTCTTCATGTGGATCGCGTCCGCTCGAACGCCAAGCATTCACTACAGCTCCCGCACCGCCAGCTACGAACCGATGCCTGTCCCCGCGCCCCGCAGCCTGCAGGAGGCCGCGAAGCAGCAGGCGCAGAAGGCGCTCGCCAGTGGTCGTCGCGCTGTGCAGCGCAACCGGCCCCAGGAGCTGCGCGAACTGAACTTCCAACTGGTCGAGACTCCCGAAGATTTCTCGGCCTACTGCGAAATGCTCGAGCCGGTCGCGGAGTCGCCGCGGTTTGTGCCGGCGCTTGCAACCCGCGTCGAACATCTCGGCCGGCCGGCGATGGTGGCGGCCGTCGCGCGGCTCCAGGAACTCGATTACGAAGATGGCATGTCGTGCCAAATGGCTGAGAACCTGCAGCGACTGCTGGCCCAGATGACGGGCGTCAACACGTTGGTGGTCGAGTTGACTGGGGTGCAGCCCAGTGCCAGCGAGACCTGCATGTTCCACGCTGTCGCCAATGGTTGGCGGGTGATCGCCGAGCGCTACGCCAAGAACGACCGGATCTACGCTGAATTGTTGTCGGGATCTCACTCCGTCGGTTGGCCCATGGAGGCTACTTCGCCACGATGACGTCCATGGTTGGCGGCATCCCGTTCCATGAGTTTCTGATTGTTCACGCGGCGCCGATCGAGGGCTATGGCCTCGAAGATCTCGGTGTGCAATCCATTGGCGTCGGCAAGGTCGCTTCGGCGGTGCACTGTGCCGAGTTGATCCGCAGCCGTGAGAACGTGCGCGCGGTGTTGCTGTTTGGCGTTGCCGGCGCGTTCCCCACGCGGCACCGCGACAGCGAAGCTCCGGTCGGTATTTCCGACCTTGTCGTCGTCAGTCACGACCAACTTGGCGATGAAGGAGTTGCGACGCCGGATGGCTTCTTGGATCTCGGCGCGATGCAGTTGGGCGACTGCGGGCCGTTTGCCGCGGATCCGCGGATGGCCCGCGATGCGGTGGCGCGCCTGGCTGCGCCACTGGTGCACGGCGTGACGGTCAGCTCGTGCAGTGGCACCGACGCTTCCTCGCAGACCATGCGGCAGCGCTCGGGTGCCGACATCGAGACGATGGAAGGGGCTGCGGTGGCGTTCGTTTGCCGGCAGCTCGAAGTGCCGATGCTGCACGTGCGCGCGATCAGCAATTGGACCGGCGACCGCGATCGCGGCGAGTGGAATCTCGGGGCCGCCGTCGACGTTGTGCAGGCCGCCGTGCGCGGGTTGATGCAGCCATGAGGTTGGGTGTGACCGGGTTGGGGTGGGTGTTGGCGGTTGCGTTCGCCTGCGCGTCGGGAGTGCCAGCGAAACAAGCGGTGCAGCAGACGCCGCAGCAGACAGCGCAGCACACGACGCCGCCAAAGAAGCATGTGCTGGTTGGCCGGGTGCGCACACCGGATCGGCAAGGCGTCGCGAATGCCGAGGTGGTGGTGCGGTGGCGGGTGGCGCCGGAGTTGCCTG
>CAXBFC010000122.1:0-18157 GCA_963974725.1 uncultured bacterium
CCGAGTTTCGCGCGATCCTGTCTCGCGAGAATGCGTCTGCCGCAGGCGTTGCTGCCGCGGCCAAGAAGAACCCCGTGGTCTACGTTGCGTTCGACATGCTCTACGACCGTGGTGAGTCGCTACTCGACGCGCCACTGACCGTGCGTCGCGAGCGATTGCTGGAGACCGTGAAGGCGGCCGGGCAACCTCGCCTGATGGCTTCGGACGGCGTGGTTGGCGATGGGTTGGCCTTGTTCGAAGCAGCCAGCGAACAGCAGGTCGAAGGCATTGTTGCGAAGCGTCTGGACGCGCCGTATCAGCCTGGCCAGCGCGGCGATGCGTGGCAGAAGATCAAACCGATCAAGTCGATCCATTGCCTGGTGCTCGGGTATGAGCCCGACGGTCCGCGCGACTTCAAGTCGCTGATCGTTGCGACGGACTTCGACGGCGAACTGCAATGCGTTGGTCGAGTTGGTTCTGGGATCGGCGAAACCCAGCGTCGCGAACTGCGCGAGCTGCTGTTTGCGCGCGCCGCAGATGCGCCGTTGATTGAGACCGGCATGACCGGTTGCTGGGTGCAGCCGGGCATCTTCTGCACGGTCAGCTATCTCGAACGGACCAACAGCGGCAATCTGCGGGCGCCGGTGTTCAAGGGACTCGTGGTGGGAGACGACTCG
This sequence comes from uncultured bacterium, assembly GCA_963974725.1. Classification (GTDB taxonomy): domain Bacteria; phylum Planctomycetota; class UBA1135; order UBA1135; family UBA2386. Next base: position 657 of record CAXBFC010000122.1, read on the forward strand.
TGAGGAGCGACGGCGGCAGCGAACGCACCTTCGGCGTCGACGAGTTGGCCGAGCTCTGCGGCTTGCCGGTCAGCGTCATCAAGCGTTGGCAGGAGCGCGGTCTGCTGCAGCCGATGCGTGGCTCGGTGCGCCGCTTTGCGTTCCGTTCGGTTGGCACGGTGCGCACCCTGGCGGAACTGTGGCGGGCCGGCTGGTCGGCGCCGCGCATCGCACGCGCGTGGCAGTTGGCGCGCACGGTCGTGCCCGATCCGGATGCGGCACTGACGGGACTGTTGGCCAGTATCGGCACCAAGCGCGTCACCGTGCGCGCGCCGGATGGTCGTTTGGTCGAGCAGACGGGGCAGATGGTGTTCGACTTTGCGGCAGCAACCGAAGCCGAGTCCGAACCGTTGCCGCAATTGCGCAGTGCCCAAGACTGGTTCGCGATTGGCGTCGATGCCGAGGCGGCTGGTCGGCTTGAGGATGCCGTTCGCGCGTACGAACACGCGTTGCCAGTTGGTAGTGCCGAAACCCACTTCAATCTGGGTAACTGCTACTACGAGTTGCGTCGCCGCAAGGAAGCGGTCGATCAATTCGCCGCCGCGATTGCGCGTGCGCCCGACTACGCCGAGGCGTGGAACAACCTCGGCATCGTGCGCGGCGAGGTCGGCGATCGCCAAGGTGCAGTCGAAGCGCTCGGACGTGCTTTGGAAATCGTGCCGCACTACGCCGACGCGCACTACAACCTGGCAGAGGCGCTCGCCGTGGTCGGCGACCTCGAACGTGCCCGTACGCACTGGCGCGCCTACCTGACGTTCGATCCGAACTCGCGTTGGGCGGAACAGGTCCGGCAACGTTTGCGCACGAACGGCGGCTCGTAGACGTCGGTAGCTACTGTAGAGCTGGCTGGCGGCGCGTAGGTTGACGTCGCGCCGGCTACTGTTGCGTTGGTTGCTTGACGCGCCTGCTACTTGGCGCTGGCTGCCTTGCCTGCGCCGCGCTTCATCAACACCTTCAGTTCTGCGAGGTGCTGCGTGTAGATCGCGCGCGGGTTGCAGTCGTGCTGCTTGCACAGGGATGCCGCCATGCCGACGATTTCTCCCATCATGCCGCACGTCTGCATGACACGAACGGCACCGAGAGCTTCGTGGGTGACGCTGATGTCGCGTCCGGCCATGAACAGGTTGTCGATGTTGCGGCTGTAGAGTGCGCGGTAAGGAGCCCAGTAGGGTCCCTTGTACTTGTAGCCAACGCCTCGCGTGTAGTCGGAGATGAACTCGTCACCTTCGTGGCCTTTCTGGAACTGCGCTTTCGGGAAGTGCAGGTCGATGTGCCACGTGCATGGGAACGCGGCGTCTTCGAACGGCTTGAGATCGTGGAAGTCCTTGCCGGTGACAATGACATCGCCAAGTAGTCGCCTTGACTCGCGCTTGCCGGCGATGAACGCGGCCCACTTCAGTCGTTGCTTGGGGTATTGGCCGTCGACGTTCTTCAGCGCGTCCCACGCGCCATACATCGCGCGCAGGTTCTGGTCGCGCATGCGTTCGAGATCGGTGATCGGGTGCCGGTCAAAGCCCGTCTCCCAGAACCAGCCGCCGAGCTGCGACAGGTTGGCCATGCCGCGCTTGCCGTCTTTCGGAGCCTTGCGACCGGGGAACGGCTTGTCGCTGAGATCGACGGCCCACGGACAGCGCGGGAACGGTGCCGGCTCGTCCGACTTGACGAAGTTCAACGACATCGGGTCGTCGTCTTCGCACTCACACAGCAGTTGGTATTCGTTCTTTTCGACCTCGCCGACGTTCCACAGATTGCTGACGCCCATGTGGCCTTCGTGGGTCATCTCGAAGTCCGCACCGACCAGCGCACCGAGCACGCCATCGCCGGTCGAGTCGAGGAACCAGCGGCCGCGTAGCAGTTGGCGACGACCGCTGCGCGTGTGCTGCGCGCGCACGGCGGTGATGTGGCCCTGCTCGTGCTTGGCACCGTTGGCGCGATGTTCGAGCAGCAGCGTCAAGTTGGGTTCGGCGCGCGCCAGGTCTAGCTTGCGATGGTCGTTGTAGATGTCCCGGTTGCGGGCGTTGCCGTCGTTGCCGGTCTTCTTGCGAACCAGTTCGCGAACCACATCGCCGATGTGTGGGTAGGGCAAGTGATTGGTGTGCCCTTCTGGCCAGACGCGCACTTCGCTGCTGCCATTGCCGCCGAGCACCGGTCGGTCTTGGATCAGCGCCACCTTGCAGCCGAGTCGCGCGGCAGTAATGGCCGCGCTGGTTCCGGCGATGCCGCCACCGACGACCACGAGGTCAAACGTACCGCCGTACTCGGGAGCATGATCCCAGCCAAGCAGCTTGCCGCGCAGTGTCGCGAGTTGTTCGCCGCCGTTCGGTGGTTGCAAGCTCAGGTCCTTGCTGAACAGGATCGCGTCGCAGCGACCTTCGAAGCCCGTCAGGTCATGCAGCGTCAACGTTGTCTTGGTTGTGACCTCGACAACGCCTCCGTCTTGCCAATGCCAGTCCGCGCCTTTGGTGCCAAACGTCGTGGTCAGCGACGTGCCATTCAGTTGCAGTTCGAACCGGCCCGGCGCACCCGCTGCTTGCCACGGCGCGACCCAGTCGCGGGTGCGAACCCAGACGCGGTAGCTCCCGGCGTTCGTAAATGTGACTTCGGTCTGCGCATCTTTAACCGGAATGCCAAGCCCGTGCGCCAGCACATAGGGCGAGCCCATGAAGTCCATGAACTGTTGGTCGACCACCCAGCCGCCGGTGTCTTGGAACGACTCTGCTTCGACCAGCACGAGGCCTTCGGTTTGTTGGCTCGGAACCGCGACGGTTATCAGCAAGGCGGCGAGGGCGAGGTGGAAGCGCATGCTCGCATCGTCGAGTTCGGCCCGCGTGAGGGCAAGGGTCACATCGCGAAGTGCGTTCCGAACAGCATCATCAGGTGTAGATGCCAGGATGCTGGCTCTGAGAACTGCATGCTGAATACGTAGTAGCGGTCTTGCTTGACCGTTTCTTCAATCACCGGGTCGCCGTGCATGCCGTAGTAGTCTTCGATTTGCAGTTGGCGGCTGACCGCGAAGACTTCGAGGCGGCGTTCTTCTGGGTGCACTTGCGCAACCAGAACGCTGGTCGGTGACGGGCCGCCAAAGGGTGTCGTTGGCTGCGGCCGTGGGCGACAGAACACGACGTCCGATGGATTGTCGGCGAGCACCGAGAGATCGGGGACAAAGGCCAGTTGCGAAGCGCGGTTGCCGGATCTCTCAAGGGCACGCAGTAGCAAGGGGCGAGACGTGGCGCTGACTTCGTAGCGTGAATCGACAAACGCTTGCCAGCATGTCTGGCGGCAAGAACTTGCAGAGTTCGTCGTAGCGCGCGAGTGCTGCTTCGCCGGGCGCACCCGTTGCACGGTGAGTTCCGCACGCGGCTAGCGCCAGGGTTGCCATCAGCACGGTGGCGATGCGGCTAACCATTCTTGAGCACATCTTCAAGCGCGGCAATCGCCGGCATCAAGTCCTGCTTGTCGGTCAGCGCCTTCGCAAACAGATCGCCGCGTTCAGCGACACGCTCCGGCATCGTCTGTATCGTGAAGCGTTGCGGCGTCAGGTCGTGGTCTTCGAGTTCATCCCACAAAAGCGGCGCCGAGACACAGCCACCTCGCACCGGACGCGCCGAGTATGGCGGCACGATCGTCTGGCTCTTGCGGTTCTGCAGGAAGTCGAGGTAGACCTTGCCTTCGCGATTCTGCGGCATGCGCTCGACGGTCGCGATCTCGCCGAGATCCCGCACCAAGACGCGCGCGACGGCTTCGAGAAACATCTTCGAATGGTCGTAGGTGTAGCCGCGCTGCAGCGGCACGAAGATGTGGATGCCGGTCTTGCCCGAGGTTTTGAGCAATGGCCGCAGTCCGATGCCGCGCAACAGTTTGCCGGCGGCCCGTGCGATGCGAATCACATCGCGCCACGGCGCCTCTTTCGGGTCGAGGTCGAGCACGGCGTAGTCCGGTTCGTCGAACGAGCCGACGCTCGAGAGCCACGGATGCAGGTCGATGCTGCCGAGGTTTGCCGCATACAGCAGCGCGTCGCGGTCATTGATGACGTGGTGCGCGACCATCTGCCCGTCGTGCGGCACATCGGCCGAACCGACCCAATCGGGCGTGCCTTCCTTGACTTCGCGTTGGTAGAACGACTTGCCGTCGATGCCGTCGGGAAAGCGATTGAAGTGCACCGGACGGTTCTGCAAGTGGGGCAGAAGCACGTCGGCAACGGCGTGGTAGTAGGCGAGCAGGTCGCCCTTGGTGAAGCCTTCTGCCGGCCAGTAGACCTTGCCGAGGTTGGTGGGCTTGAAGCGAGACTTCTTGCTGGTGAGCAACTTTGGCGCGGTGGCGGGGGCGTCTGTGCTCTCTGCATTAGAACCGACTGGAATGCGGGCCCAGTCGTCGCTGGCTGCGTTGACGTAGCTCGAAGCGGCTCGTTTCGCGATTGCCGCCGGCAAGCCTGCGTCGGCGATCACGCGCATCAGCGCCGGGCCATCGCCAGTCACGTGGTCGACAAACAACACACCGGGATGTTCGCTGAGCACGGCCCGGAGGCCAGCCTTGCGATCGACGAGTGGCAAGCTGCGCAGGTCGTAGTCTTCCCACTGCAGCAAGTCGAACGCATAGAACGAGATGTTGTCGAGTTGGTCGTTGGCCAGTGCGTCAAGCAGTGCTTGCTTACTCGGCTTGCCGTCTTGATCGGTCGCGACCAACATGCCGTCGAGCAACGCAACATCAGAGCGTAGCTTGGCGAGTCCTGCAGCGATGCGCGGTGGCACCTTCTCGAGTGCGGTCAGCGTGACCTCGCCGAACGCCTTCTGCGCTAGCGTGCGGCGTCCCGCGAACTCCATTTCGAACAGCCAACGTGGATCGCGGAAGGTCGCGCGCTCGGCTGAGTGAACCATCGGCTGCATCGGCAGCGCAATGTCATGCAGCTTGGCGTCGTCGAGGTCGACGCCGAGCAGGGAGTCGCGATCAGGACCGCTGAAGCGGTCCTTCGATTTGAAGAGTAGCCAACTGTTCTTCGCCTGTTTGGTGCGCACGAGGTGCCATTCGCCACGCAGCCGTTTGCCGTAGAGCATGATCTTGAGTTCGCCCTTCTTGAGGGCCTCTTCCCACGTTGGGATCTTGACCAGTTCATAGGTGCCGCGATCCCAGATCGTCATCGTGCCGGCGCCATACTGGCCCTTGGGGATGCGGCCGTGGAAGTGCTCGTATTCGATGGGGTGGTCTTCGGTGCGCACGGCGAGCCGCTTCTCCGCGGGCGCATACGAGAAGCCGCGCGGCACCGCCCACGACTTGAGCACGCCCTCGTGTTCGAGGCGCAGGTCGTAGTGCAGGTTGCGTGCTTCGTGGCGGTGCACGACGAACACGTTGTCGTCGCGCGCGATCGGCGCTGCGGGATCCGGTTCCGGTGTGGCCCCGAAGTCGCGCTTCTTTCGGTAGTCGGCGAGCAGGTCGCGCATTGCGTGTCACTCTAGCGGACGTGGGTGCCTGTTACTCGCGGCGAGCGGTTGGCGATCTTAGTCGAGCTTTTTGATGGCAGCCGAGATCGCTTGCATCCATGCCTCCTGGCCACTTCCACTGATATGGATGCGGTCGTCGCGCATGTTCTTGTTGCACGTGCCGTCCTTGTTGAGGAACAGTCCGCGCAGGTCCAGGTAGGTGACATTGCTTGTGCCGTTGATGGATCGCAAGTTGTCGTGGATAGAGTCGACGGTCTGTCTGATCTGGGAACCGCGCGCGCCTGCGGGGAACGGACCGCAGACGAGGACATGGGCTTGTGGCCGCAACTCATACGCGACCTCCCAAATGCCTTCGACGACTTCGGTTGCGGTGTGCTGGCCGGTGACGACGTTGTTGACGCCAATCTGCAGCACGATGACCTTTGGTGACAGTTCCTGGAGTGCACCGTGTGCTACGCGATAGAGCAGGTGCTCGGTGCGATCGCCGCTCAGTCCGAGCGAGATCGCGCCCTGCTGGCCGAATGCCTTGTCGAAGGCACGCGTGCCACTCGCCTTGGCCAAGCGATCGCGACTTCCGGTCAAGCCTTGGGTGATCGAGTCACCTAGGAAAACGATTGGTAGGTCGGGGTGTTGTTTGGCGAGCGCGCGCATCTTGTCGACTTGCGTGCGCCACGAGTCTCCATGCCAACCGGCGCCGCTGCGATACTCGACTGACGGGCTGGCCGTCGTCGTGATGTTTTGCGCGAACCCGGTTTCGTAAAGAATGGCTCGCAACAGTGGGTCGATCGGATGCAGGCCATGCGGGTGGTGGCCGTTGTCTGGTTTGCGCCACACGTCTACTTGGCCACCCGCCTCCGCATAGCGTGCGGCGAGTAGGTTGCCGTTCTCCGCGATCGGCACAACTTTGTCGTCGATGCCGAGCACCAGCATCATCGGAATGCGTTCGGCCACCAGTGGCTTGAGGCGTGAGGTCGCAACTGGCTCGAACGTCTTGGCGGACTGCTCGTCAAGGCCGTAGGCCTTCAGGCATCGCTGCCAATCGGCATCCGAGCGTTTGCCTGTGTTGCCGCCTGGCCACGAACGGATGTCGACGACCGGGTTGTCGCCATAGATGGCGGCGACGCGTTGCGGGTATGCCAAGGCCCAATTGACGATCTGTAGGCCGCCGCGACTCATGCCTTCCAATACCGCTCGTTGGTGGAATCCTGCCGCTTCGAGCAGTGAATACAGTTCGTCGTAGCGGTCGATGGCAGGCTGCGAGCCGTAGAGATTACTGACGTCGCAGTAGACGAGGTGAAAACCGCGTTCTAGCAGGGCAAGGTCGAGCGCTGGTTGATGGCCAAAGAAGCGCGCGCGCAGAATCCACGGCGTGCTTTGGCCGTGCCCATTGGGGCGAACACCCGGCACTGCGCTGAGGTTCGTGGTAGTTGGAAGGAGACTCCGGCAAACCCGTGGAAGGTGACTTGCTTGGTCGTGATGCCGCGATCCTCGAACTCCTGGCTGAGCTTGTTGCGTTGCAGGTCGCTCGATTCGAGTGGCGAACGGATGGCTTCGGCGATACGGCGTGCGATGCGTTCGGCGCCAAACGCCGTTGGGTGCACGCCGTCGCTGACGTGATTCGCGCTGAGTGTGTTGCGCAATTCGAGATACTCGACGTGCTCGGTTTCGCGTGCGACCCTCTGCATTGCGAGCGCGCATGCAGCCAAGCGCTTGCCGCGCACTTCCAAATCGGCCTTACGGTCTGGCTTGAGTCCGCGCTTGTTGGCGAACATCGGCGTCGGCGAGCACAGCACGATGCGCATGTCCTTGCGCGCGGCCTGTAGCTGCTTGACCAGCTTGGCTGCATCGGCGGCGAGGTTGTCCGCGTGTCGCCAGTTGTGACGCCGTTCGTTCTCACACGTGTCGTTGGTGCCAAGGATCACGAACGCGATCTCCGGTTGCCAGGCGAGCGCCTCGCGAAACGCTTTGGTCTCGGTGTAGGGCCTGTCCGCTGCAGACAGCAAGGTTGCGCCGCCGACGCCGAAGTTGCGCACTTCGCAAGGTTGGCCGAGGAAGTCGTTGAGCCAGCCGGGATACGAGCTGTGTTCGCGATCGGCGATACGGGCGCCGTAGGTGATCGAGTCGCCGAGGCAGGCAATGCGCGTTTGCGCGCCAAGCGTGGTTGCGGCAAAGCAGCAGGCGAGCACGATGGCGGTCGCGTGCAGCCGCGTCAGCAAACGAAGGCACAGCGGGGATTGCATGGTGGGGGACGCTACTGGCATTGCGCGGGTGACGGATCGCCTTGTTTGGTGGGGCGAAGATCGCCGGTCTCAAGTTGGTTCTGTGCGAGCGCGAACGTCTATGATGAGCCCGTGCATGAGCGCTCGCGCACGGTGTGCGGTTTCACACATGCCTCGCCGAAGCGTTGCCGGAAACAGCGTAAGTGTATTTATTACAGTGTCTAGCAGCGAATATCGGGGTGCACCCGTGAGTCGCTTGGCCGCCCCGATCGGGAAAGTCGCGGGGGGGTAACGGCTTTGGCACCGCGTTTGCGTTCTACCATCTAACCGGGCATCGAGCCGGACCGTGACAGGCGGAGTTCGCTTGCATGGAACTGTAAGCGAAGTAACGTTCTACGGCTTCTGGCTCGACTCGTCCCGGAGTAGACCCTACCGCCCTTGTCCAGGGCGGATCCCATCCAATGAAAGCCAACCCTACGCATCGGTCGCGACCGGCTTCTCCCGCCGTTCGCACCCTCTCCACGTTCGCGGTTGCCGGCCTCATCGCATTTGCGATGGGCGCCAGCGGTTGCAGCGGCGGCGGAAAAGGCGACCCTGACAATCGCGGCGACTTCCTGGTAACAGGAATCAGCACCGGTTCAGGCAGCGTCTATCCCTACCGCATTCGCACGACGGACTCGTTCGGCAATCCCACGTCGACGGTCGTCAATATCGAAAGCGAGACCACCCTCAAGCAGTTCGTCAACGGCAACAACGGGGTGCTCCCAGTAGCTACCCTGCCGACGACAGCAGTGCTGCCGAACGGTGATCCGGGCAACCACTTCCTGCACTTCGCGTTCAGCCACAAGCTCGACGTCGACTCGATCCTCAGCGACTTGCTGGCGGACCAGTCGAACTCCGGCCTGTCGGGCGCGCTCAACGTGCTCGCCTACGATCCATCGACCGAGACGACCATCGCAGTGCAGGGGCGCGGCTTCGTCAATGGCTTCACCTACTACAACGAAGGTGGCACGCTGGTGAAGGTCAAGGCGGTTGAAGCCAATGGCAACTCCGTCACGATCCTCGATTCGCGCGCCAACGGCTTCCCGACCTACCCCGGTTCTGCCGACCTGGTGTCCAACAAGTCGTTCACGTTCGTTGCGGATAGCAATGGCGACCTGACGGCCCCGTTCGAGACGTTCCCCAACAACCGCTTGCTGCGGTTGATCGTCACCAACGCGGTGCGCGACACGGAGAACGACATCCTCGAGCAGGAAGTTGGCGTGGCGACAACCGTGGGGCCTGATGCGGATCCACCAGAAGTGCTCGGCTACACGTCCGTGCCACAGATCAGCCCCGGCAACGGCCAGACGGGCATCGACCCGACCGGCACGATTCTGGTCAAGTTCAACAAGCCGGTGCAGCCGGGTGAAGTCGGTGCGTTCTTCGATCCGACGTTGTTCACCCCGCCGACCGGCGGTGTTTCGCTGCAGGTGACCTCGTCGGCTTCGACGTTCCCGGTCATCTACTACGCGGACCCGGTCAGCTACGGCGACTTGATGAACTACATCGTTCGTCCTGCCTACAACCTGCCTGGTCAGTCGCGAGTCGACGTCACCGTGCAGAGCACGACGATCACGAGCCTCAATGGCGACTTGATCGGCACGCCGGTGACGACGTCCTACACGACGGGTCAAGGTCCTGGTTTGGTCAATGCGCCGGTTTCGCCGGAAGTCATTTACATCGGCCTCGGTGGTGCCGAGCCCGGTGTCAGTGTGCTCGACCTCAATGGCTACGGCCAAGGCACGGGTGACATCAACAACACGCGCTGGCCGCTGAGTCCGAACATCGGTGTTCCTGGCATCGTCCCGTCGATGGCCCCAGGCACGTCGAACCTCGATGCCGGTGGTTCGGGTGTGCTGACGCTGACGCAAGACACCAATGGTGGCACGCGCCTGATCAAGGATCCGATCGTCAGTGACGTCACCGATATCCACATCGGCGCGCCGCTCGACCTGATCTACAACAACGAGAACATCAACCGGAACGCCAGCCGTTCCAATCAGGTCAATGAGGCACTCGGCCTCGTGCAGTCGGGTAACACGATTACCCAGCCGCCGATCCCGAATCCGCCGCGCCTGATCTTCCCGCCGCCAAACCCGAACCGCGCGATCTTCGGAGAAGAGCCGGCGGTGAAGTCGTCGCTCGGTCCCCCGGGTGCGCTGGTCACGGGTGGTCCCGCTGCGACCTGCCTCGCGGTCGGTCTGAACCTGCTCGGTGTCGGCAACCCGTTCTCCTCGGTTCAGAACGAACTGGGTGTCTACGGCACGACCTTCATGGGGGTGTTCGTTGGCCCGCAGCCGCCACCGGCGTCGCCGCCGCCGCCGCCGCCGTTCTGCCCGTTCACGTCGCGTCAGCAGGTTGGCCACTTCCTCTACGTGCTCGATCGTGACAACCGTCAGGTGATCATCGTCAACAGCAACCGGTTCACGGTGCTCGACACGATTCAGCTGTCGGACCCGGTCAGCATGGCGATGTCGCCGAACATGACTCGCTTGGCGGTCACGAACTTCGCTAGCGCGACGGTCACGTTCATCGACATTGACCCGACCAGCTCGAACTTCCACACGATCGTCGCGGAGACGCGCGTGGAAAGTGGTCCGACGGGTGTCGCATGGCAGCCGGATGGCGAAGACATCGTTGCGGTGTCGACCGAAGCCAACCAGCTGACCATCATCAGCGCGCTGGACTTCACGGTTCGTCGCACGCTCGGTGGCTTCCTGAACGGTCCGATCGACGTGGTCTGCACCGAGCGTTACGCCGCGACCGGCAACGGCTCGGGTGTCTACTTCGCCTACGTCCTCAACTCGAACGGCACGATTGCCATCTACGAGTCGGGTCCTGACGGCGTCAACGGCATTGGCTTCAACGACATCATTGGCCTGGTGACGAACGTTTCGTTCCCGCGCGCCAAGTCGATGTTGTTCGACTTCAACGCTGGCCAAGGTGGCGTGCTGATCGGTCACACCGACCAATCGGGTCTCGGTCAGGTTTCGCGCCTGTCGCTGACCAGTTCGCCGGCCGGCCCGTTGCCGCTGAACCCGTCTTCGGGTGGCTTCATCCTGCCGCCGACCTACCGTCAAAAGGAATGGACGGTTGTGCAGCGCATCGGTGGCACGCCAGCGCCGGGTTCGTTCGTGGACCAGATGTCGGGTAACTCGATCATCGACTTGGCCTACGACGACATGATCAACGCCGGCTCGATCGCGGGTCAGACGACCATCTACGCGCCGAACTTCTCGACGACGCCTTACTTCCACTCGGGTAAGCACGTGGTGAAGCTTGGTCCGGTCTTCGCTTCGACGCCGCGTCTGCTGTTCGTGGCGCTCTCCGATGTCGGCAACGTCGACGTCTTCGAGATCTCGACGGGCACGCGCATCGCGACGATCGCGGTGCCTGGCGTGCGCGTGGTGGCGAACTACTGGCGCCAGTAGTCGATCAGGCCTGGATCTGAAGGCCTGACGGCGGCCCGTTCGCGGGTCGCACCAAAACGCCCGTCGCTACTGAGTAGCGCCGGGCGTTTTGAATTCTGGGACGATCCCTGGCGTTGCCCAACATGGGCGCGCCGACGTGCGGCGTGTTTTCGGTGTTCCTTGCTGAGCTCTCGCAACGAGTCGTTGAGCTTGGCCGCAGGTTTCCGCAGAATCCGGCTGACGATGCCCGACGCAACCACCATCCAGCAGATGTTCGCCGAGGTCGCGCCGGGCTACGACCGCGCGAACCGTGCGCTGTCGATGGGCATTGATGTCATGTGGCGCAAGCGCACGGTGCGCACCGTTGACGTGCAAGCTGGCGAGCGCGGTCTCGATGTATGTTCTGGCACCGGCGATCTGTGCTTCGCCCTGCAGCGCGCAGGTGCCTCGATGATCGGAGCCGACTTCTGTGCGCCGATGCTTCTGCACACGCATCACAAGCAGCCGCAGGCTGGTCCGCATGCCAACTTCCTGGCGGGCGATGCAATGAACCTGCCGTTCGGTGACGATCAGTTCGACTTCACGACGGTCGCGTTCGGGATCCGCAATGTCGCCGACCCGGTGGTGGCGTTGCGTGAGATGGCGCGCGTCGTTCGTCCGGGTGGGCGGGTTGTCGTGCTTGAGTTCTGCAAGCCGCGCGTCCCGGTGTTCGCGTCGCTGTATCAGTTCTACTTCCGTCGGGTGCTGCCGCGCCTTGGCAAATGGATCAGTGGCACCAAGAACGACGCTTACACCTATCTACACGACTCGGTGCAAGCCTTTCCGGAGCGTTCTGCGTTCCTCGAGCTGATGCAGGAGGCTGGCTTGCAGTCGCCTCGCCAGCGCTTGCTGACCGGCGGCATTGCCGCCATCTACCGTGGCGAAGTCCCGCGAGCCTGATCAAATTGAAGTAGCTCTGGCCCAACGGCCCACCGGCTACTTTCATTGGTCCCGCGAACCAACCATGGGGTTGTTCGCAGTGATGCCGCTGTGGCTGTGCTACATGGTCATGCGGTGGCAGCTTGCGCCAGACGAGCGCAACGGCGCGGAGTTGTTGTTGCTGCAGCAGGTTGGCCGACTCGGACCGAACGCCCATCTCTACGTCAGTGCCGCCTTCGTCTTCATGATCACGCTCGCCGCGCGTTCGTTGATCAAGCACAAGGTGCCGTGGTCACGGGTGGCTGCCGTGATCGCTCTGGAAGGCCTTGTCTACGGGGTGATGCTCGGCCCGATCGCCTCGGCGATGACGTCGTCAGCCAACCGCTTGCTGTCGATGACCCCGCCAGCGGAATCGATGGTCGCCAACCTGGTTGGCTCGATGGGCGCAGGCATCTTTGAAGAGTTGGTCTTCCGCCTTGCTCTGATGTCGGCGTTGGTCTGGATCGGCATGCGTGCCGTGCGCGGTTGGGGCATGCCGTGGTGGGTTGCTGGCGCGTTTGCCATCGTGGTCAGCGCGTTGGTGTTCTCGTGGTTCCACCACTTGTGTGGCGAGCCATTTGATCGCGGCCGCTTCGTCTTCCGCACCATGGCGGGCGTGTTGCTCGGGCTATTGATGTGGGCGCGCGGTTACGGCGTCTGCGTCTACACCCATACCGTTTACAACATGTACTTCTACCTACGACCCTGAGCGGTTGTTCCGTCGATCGAATGCAAATACGCGTCGAAGATTCCGAGTTGCGAAGCTATGCCGTGTGCTGGTCGGGTGGCAGTGGTAGTCGCTACGGCCGGCGACTCGTCGAGGTGTTGCTGACGCTGGGTCACACCGTGCATTTGTGCGCCACGGGTGCCGCGTTGCGCGTGCTCAAGCACGAAGATGGCGAGGACGTGGACTATGACGCGCCGGATCTGGCGTCGTTGTTTGCTGCCGAGTTGCAGGCGAATCTGCACGTGCACGCGTTGCAAGCCGTGGAAGCGACGCCAGCATCTGGCAGTGCCGGCCTCGCCGCGACCGTTGTCGTGCCGTGCAGCATGGGCACGCTGGCGCGCATCGCGCACGGCTTCTCCAGTAACCTGGTCGAGCGTGCCGCCGATGTTGCGTTGAAGGAAGGCCGACCATTGGTCGTGGTGCCGCGCGAGACGCCGTTGTCCGAACTGCACCTTGAGAACATGCTCAAATTGGCGCGCATGGGAGTCATCATGCTGCCGGCCATGCCTGGCTTCTACCAACGGCCCCAGTCCATTGCGGAGCTGGTGGACTTTGTCGTCGGTAAGATCCTCGATCGCCTCGGCGTCGAGCATCAGTTGGTGCGACGTTGGCAGACCCCAAAGGCGGACTCGCCCTGGGACGAAGGCGAGACGCTATGAGCAACGCCGTCTTGCAACGAGCGCAGGCCTATGCCGGTTTGGTCAAATTGTCGCACTCGGTGTTCGCGATGCCGTTCGCGTTACTGTCGTTGTTGGTCGCCACCGATGGTGCGCCTTCGGTTCGGCTGGTTGCGTTGGTGATTGCCGCGGTCGTCGCGGCACGCACCGCCGCGATGGCTTTCAACCGCTACGCCGACCGCCATCTCGACGCTGCCAATCCGCGCACGCAGAATCGCGAAATCCCGAGCGGTGTCGTCTCAGCGCGCAGCGCGTTGGCGTTGACGATCGTCTCGGGCGCGGCGTTCCTTTTGATCTGTTGGATGTTGTCGGTGCCGTGCTTGTGGCTGGGGGTCCCGACACTGGCCTGGTTGCTTGGCTACAGCTACGCCAAGCGGTTCTCCTCGCTGTGCCACCTGTGGCTTGGCGTCGCGCTTGGCGTTTCGCCTGTTGCAGCCTGGTTTGCCGTCGACGGTGCCTTCGGCCCGCGTCTCTACGCACCGCTCATCCTCGGTGGGGCCGTGGCGCTGTGGGTTGCCGGCTTCGACGTGTTGTATGCCTGCCAGGACGACGAGTTCGATCGGCAGCGCGGCCTGCGCTCGCTGCCAGTGTTGCTTGGTCGTCGCGGTGCCATGTGGGTCAGCCGATCCTTGCACGTTTTGGCGCCGGTTGGCTTTGCCGTGTTTGGCTGGATGGTGGGTCTGCGGCAGGCCTATCTCGGGGGCGTTGTGCTGGCCGCAGGCCTGCTGATCTGGCAGCACCGGCTATTGCGTCCAAACGACTTGTCGCGGATTCAGGCGGCGTTCTTTACCGCCAACGGCGCGTTGGCCGTTGTGATGTTCGCAGCCGGGTGCGTCGACCTGTATCTGTAGAGCTGTGGCTGCTCCCAACCCCAGCATCGAACTGAGTCGGCTCGACAAACTCGTGCGCGCCGGCTTGCCGTCGATCGTGATGATCACCGGCGAAAGCGACTTCTTCCGCGGCAAGGCGATCGAACGTCTGTTGAAGGCCGTGCCTGCCGACGCCGAACTGCGCAACGTCGACGGTGCCGACCTCAAGACAACGCCTGACGATGACGACGGGGATGCTGCGGCCGCCAGCGCCACGCTCGCGCCCGAACTTCAGGACCTGCGCGGCGGCGGTTTGTTTGCGCGAACTTCCTTCGTCGTGGTTCGCCGCGGCGCCAATTGGTGGAAGAAGCATTCGGCTTCCATTGCCGAACTCGCCGAGAAGATCCCCGCTGGCTCGGGCCTATTGCTGGAGTCGGCCAAAATCGACAAGCGCAAGAAGGTTGCTGCGGCGTTGGTCAAGCAACTGGCGGCGGCTGGTGCGGTGTTCGAGTTCCGCGAACTCTACGAACTGCCGTACGACCGGGACCGCGGCCCAATGGAGGGCGAACTGTGCAAGTGGGTGCTGCAGGTCAGCAAGAAGCTTGGCGTGCCGTTCGAGGCCGAGAGCGCGTTGTTGTTGATCGCCCAAGTCGGCAAGATGCCAGGCGAATTGCTCGCGGAGTTGGAACGTGTGCGGGATCAGTTCGGCGTCGACACGGTGCGCGCGCCGTTGGCTCCGAAGGATCTGGTTGGCAAGCTGACCGTCAGCTTCGCGTCGACGCCGTTCGAGTTCGCCGAAGCCGTGTTGTGTGGCAAGCGACAGGCGGCGCAGCGTTCGTTGTCGGCGATGTTTGCGCGCGGCGTCAAACAGCAGGACGGCAAGACGATGGATTCTGGCGGCCTGTTGCCGTTCACCAGCAGTTGGCTGTTTCGTGAGATCGGCAAGGTCTACGAGGGGCGCTTGCTGCTCGATCGCGGCGTGTCGATGCGGGATTTGCCGAAGAAGGCCGGTGTGCATCAGTTTGCGGACCGCTTCTTGGAGCAGGTCAAGTGCAACACGATCGCCCAGCTCAATCGTGGCGTCACCGCGCTGCACGCCTGCCAACGCAAGAGCCGCATGATCGGCGAGGACGCCGAAGTGTTGCTCGAACGGTTCTTGGCACAATGGTTCGATCGGGCACCGATCGAGACCGCAGAGGAATTCGAACTGTGATCAAGAAGCTACCGATCGCCGTGGTCAATCAGATTGCGGCCGGCGAGGTCGTCGAACGACCAGTCTCCGTCGCCAAAGAACTGATCGAGAACTCGCTCGATGCAGGTGCCACGCGCATTCGGGTCGAGATTCGCGGTGGCGGCGCCGAGGAGTTGACCGTGATCGACGACGGCGATGGCTTCTTGCCCGAAGACTTGCCATTGGCGTTCGCAAGTCACGCGACTTCGAAGCTGTCCACGGTGCACGACCTCGAGCACATCGGCAGCCTAGGGTTCCGAGGTGAAGCGTTGGCGTCGATCGGAGCGATTGCCCGCGCGCGCATCCAAAGCCGGCGTCCCGATGGCGAAGAAGGCTGGGAGATGCGCTGCGATGGTGGCGTCGAAACGAAGCCGCAGCCATGTGGTAGTCCACCGGGCACACGGATCGAAATCCGAGACTTGTTCTTCAACGTGCCGGCCCGTCGGCGCTTCCTCAAGGCGCCACATGCGGAGCGCGCTCGCATCCAGCAGTTGGTCGCGGAGTTGGCGTTGGCACGACTCGACGTCGACTTCACGTTGGTTAGCGACGACAAAGAACTGTTGCGGCTGCCGCGCAACGTCACCTTGGCCGAGCGCGTCCAGCAGTGCTTCGGGCGTGACCTCGGTCGCGGTCTGATGCCGGTGAGTCGCGAGTTCGACGGGCTCAAGGTTGAAGGTGTGGTTGGCGAACCAGACCTGGCGCGCCGCGATGGCAAGCTCGAGTTGACCTACGTCAACGGACGCCTGGCCAGTGAGAGGAGCGCCATCCACGCGGTGCGCCAGGCATACCGCGAGTACTTGATGGGCGGCCGGTTTCCGGTCTACGTGTTGCAGATTGCGCTGCCTCCCGATCAGGTCGACGTGAACATCCATCCGCGCAAAGCCGAAGTCCGGTTCGTCGAGTCGCGCAAGGTGGCCGGGTGCCTGCACTCGACGGTGCGTACGGCACTGCAGGCGCGCACCATGACGTTGGGCGAAGCGTCGGCTAGCGAAGGGGGGATGCAGATCCGCCCGGAGATGCCCCGCGCCCGTTCCGGGTTTCCGATGGCCACGCCTTCGTTGTTTGAGGCGGGCGGCGGGGCTGCAAGCATTGCTCGAACGGATGCCACGGATGGGGCGGCAACGCCCGCAACTGAGCCGGCGATTGTCCGGGAACCACAACCGGGAACGGCAACGAGTTCCGCCGAGCGTCCGAATCCGTTCCGCCGCGCGGCTGGCCGATTCCTGCAGGTCATGGACCTGTATCTGTTGCTCGAAGGCGACGACGGTCTGCTGGTCGTCGATCAACACGCACTGCACGAACGCGTCACCTACGAACAACTGAAGAAGCAGCACGCCGCACGCGATGTGCAGATCCAGCGACTGCTGGTGCCGGCGGTGGTAGAGGTCACACCTGGCGAACTTGCCTGGCTGGAATCGGTGCAGGAGCAACTTGCGTCCGAGGGGCTATTGCTCGAGCCGTTCGGTCCGAATGCGATCGCAGTGCAAGGCATGCCGACGGTGCTCGCCAAGACCGATCCGAAGCAGCTTGTGCGGGCGCTCGCGATGGGCGAGTCCGATGACGGCAAGAGTGCGATCGGCGAGCACATTGCCGAACGCTTCCACTCAATGGCCTGCCGCGGTTCGGTGATGAGTGGTGATCGATTGACCGACGGCGAGATCGAAGAACTGTTGCGCGTCGCGGCGACACTCGATCATCCACACAACTGTCCGCACGGTCGGCCGACGGTGTTGACGTTCAGCTCGGCAGAACTCGAACGCTACTTCCGTCGTCGCTGCTAGCGAGCCAGCTGCGCCTTCCGGTAGTATATGCGCGGGACTACCTGCGCGCTACTACTTGCGATCGAAGTCGGTCGGCGTCAAGCGAGGCGTCAAGTCCAACTGCAGGATGTTGACCTTGGCGTGGCTGCGCAAGTTGCCATCCTTGTCGCGCCACAGGTAGCTCAGCTTGTGTGG
>CAXBFC010000123.1:0-18121 GCA_963974725.1 uncultured bacterium
ACAAGGAAGCAGCCCGGACCCTGGGCTGCAACTGTGGTTACCGCGCATTGCAATTGCCATCGGCGAAACAGCGACTGCTGATGAAGCCAACACGGTGCATCCACCCGACATAGCTGGGTCTTCGGGGGCTGCGAGCCTCTAGGGTGGCGCGTCTTCCCATTGGTAGCCGAAGTAGTCGAACACCGGCGCGTCCTTCTGCCGAACCAGGTCGCGCAGCTCAGGATCGTAGTAGGTGCTGTAGTGGGCGTGCGTGCTGGTGTTCTGCGGCGGCACCTGCTGAATGGCCTCGACCATCTTGGTGGGCACCTCCGTGCATTCTCCGAACATGCGCAGCAGTTCTTCGCGCATCGACTCGATCTTGCCAACCTTGGCGCCCTCGAGCCCTTCGCCAAGCATCTCGAACAGCGTTTGGGTCAGCGCCCCCGAACTGTTGGCCAGTACCCCATTGCCGGTATAGGCGCGGCGCATCGCGTCCTTGAAGCCGAGCGTGCCGTTGTCGCTGATGGCCATGTAGAACGCGTCGCGTTCCTGCTGCTGGAAGTGGAACCATGACACGTGCCAGCTGAACGGATTGCGCGCGAAGGCCAGCCGCGGCAAGTGGCGGTGGCTCTCGGGGATCTCGGCGTAGGTCGCGTGCACATCGAAGATCTTCAGTTCCCAGTCGGCTGGCGCGTGATCCTGCAGAATCCGGTGCACGAAGTTGCCGCCCGTCTTCGGGATGTGCACGAAGACAAAGTGCTTGGTGAGAAACATGGGGCACCCCACGCTAGACGGCCGCGGCTGGCGTGGCAAACCTGCCGGGCGTGGTTTGCGCGGCCATGGTGCTCTACCGTGGTCCCGTGGTGCAACCCAAGTTCATGCCGTGCGAGCACGGAGCCGCGCGAAGGCTCTGGCGTTCGTTGTCCTACAACGTCCATACCTACCTGGCCCGGCGGAAAGAGATCGTCGCCGATCTACCGTGGCTAGGTGTCAGTCTGCGTGCTGGATCCGAGGACATGCTCGGCCGCCGGCTGTTCAAAACGGGCATGTATGAGGCGGGCGTGACGAACTTCCTGCTGCACTACTTGGCGAACGCCGAGCAAGATGTCGTTTTCGATGTCGGTGCCAACGTCGGCTACTACAGCGTGTTGACGCATCGCGTCTGCGGCGACTCGGTGCCGGTGCACGCGATCGAGGCTGAGCCAGAAAACTACCGTCAGCTGCAACACAACCTCAGCCAGTCCAACGCGGCTTCGGTCGTGCCACACTTCTGTGCCGTCAGCGACAAGCCGGGCGAGTCCAAGCTCTACTTGTGGAAGGCGAGCAACCGCGGCAAGCACTCGTTGGTGCCGTTTGAAGGTGCCGAAACGGTGACGGTCAAGACGCGCACCCTCGATGAGATCTATCGCGACGAAGGGCTCGAGGGGCGCACGGTCTCGCTGCTCAAGATCGATATCGAAGGCGGCGAGCACGGCGCGTTCCTCGGCGCGCAGAACATGCTCAAACACTGCGCCGTGATCGCCAGCGAAGTGTCGCCGAAGTTTTTGAAGCGCGCCGGTCTGAGCCTCGACGATCACATCGCGTTGGTTTGCGATCAAGGCTTCGAGATGTTCGAAATCTGCGACGACCAGACCGTGCGACCGTGCACCGTTGACGATCTGCGCGACTCGCGGAAGGGGCGCAACGTGGCCTACGTGCGCAAGGACTTGCTGCAAGCCCAGTGGTTGGCGGATGCGCTGAAGATGCCGCCGAAGCCGAAGACCTGATCGCGCAACCGCGAACGCTAGTCGCGCGCTCGGTAGACGCGCTCGATTTCGCGCCCGTTCGACCACCATATCGTCGTGAACGTGCGCACGCCGCGTTGGTAGGAGCGCTTCGCCATGTTTGCGGCTTGCGCCTTCGACGACACCGCTCGTCCGTTGATCGAGATCAATACGTCGTCGGTCTCGATGCCAAACTTTGCGGCCATCTCCGGCTTGATGTTGCGCACCACCAATCCTCGCGTGTCGCTGTAGCGGCTGACGAACGTATCGAGGTGCAGGCTGGCGAACAGGTCCTTCGGGTCTTCGAACATGCGTTCGTCGTTGCGCCCGATGTGGAATTCGTTGCCAATGCGCGTGGTTGTTTCGACGTCGAGCCAGTCACGCGTTGCCTTCGTGCCGATGGCCACACTCGGCGTGGTGCCTTCACGGCCTTGAAGTTGCCGCAACGCGAGCGCCAGCTGCTGCGAGATACCGGCGCTGGTCTTCAGGATCTCTTCTTCCTTGGGCGCGACCACGGGCTCATCCTGCTTTGCGGGCAAGTCGCGAACGAACCACGCGGACTCGCCACTCGGGTCGACACGCACCAGTCGGATGTTGCTGTATTTGCCCCACAGGTTGCTGGCACGCCGAACGTCGCCCTCGCCGTCCACCCAGATGTTCTGCAGCACTTCGCGGCCGGCGAACGAAGCTTGCGGCAACGAGGATGGTTGCTGCGACGTCGGTGGTCGCGTGCTGACGCGATCGTTGGGTTGCGCGAGCAGATGACGGCTTGCGGAAGCGACGTGCGCAACCGGAGTGTTCTCAAGGATCCACCACTGCGGCGGTTCGACTTGGGCTTCTTGCTTGTAGCGAATGACGACGTGCGACTGCACGCCTTCTTCGCTGCTGGGCCGATGAAAACAGACGACCAGTTCGAAGATGTCTTCGAGTGGCGTCGCGATTGGAGTGCTGGGGACAACGACTCCGTCGCCCGCTCCTGGCTGTGCCACCTTCGGAACAAAACCGATCACGTTGATGCCGAGGAACTGCTGCCACCAAGCCGACGCGCCGTAGTTCCAGCCGCCGGCCATGCGCACCGTGCCCTTGCCCTTCGCCGTCAACTTGATGGCGTTGTCGCGACCTCGCGTCGTTGCGTCGCTGGCAGTCTGCGGGGCCCACAACTCGGTCGAGTCGTAAACCAGCCAGGCAGAGCCGACGACTAGGGCCACACTGGCGGCATATAGAAGGGACGGAAGGGGCACTCTCATCGGTGATCGCTCCTGCGACGACAACCCGTTGGCCCAAACCGGACCGCTTCGGGAACCAAGCGATGATTGGACGCGACCCGCTGTGTGCCTATTCCCGGCCCGTTGGTGCGCGTTCTCGATCTGCTACGCGCGGCGCTTGGTGGTCGCGCGCGCGGCGACAGCAGCGGCCGCAGAAGAAAATGGCGATGGGGGAGGGATTCATAACTCTCCAGGGACATGTGGGAGCCGTGTACTGGTCCAGTACACCGGTTGCTGGGCCCGTCATCGATCGCAGCACCATGAGATTCGCGGGTCGCGTGGTTACGGGAGGCTCGTTGAGCACTATCGCTCAGTGTTCCTCTTACGTAGAAGTCAATCGGCTCGAGATCCTGAGGCTCTGACGTTCCATTGTGCCTGCGACAACCAACATGAACTCTGGCGAGTTGACCAGCGAGCAAGCGGATCTGCAACGGTGTGCGAAGGTGCCAATGACGCGACGACATCTATGGCGAACTGCCGCCACCCTCATTGCCGTATTGCTGAGTCTGGCGTTCGTGGTTAACGACCTGCCAGCCCACGGCGGTCAGTATCGGCAGCCCACGCCAGGAGCCGGTGCTCGTGACGTCGTCGCCACGCCGGCGACTTGGCGAACGTGGTGGGATGGCAACAAAGAGGGTTACCTCCGTCGGGCAATCGCCCAAAGCAATCCGGTTACGACTGGGTCCGATGACTTCTACCTCGGCCGACGGCGACCCGGGCCGGTGGTCGATATCCAGGCCGTGACCAGGGAGGACCGTTTGTCGCGCATTGTGCCGGCGCTCGCGGCCTTGATGGCGAACGAGTCTGGTCGCGATGTCCAGAGTGCTTGCCTGATTGCACTCGGCAAGGTCGGCCTGGATGCGCCTGGTATCGATCTCGATGCGCTGTTGTCGACACGCATCGATCGCGCCAACCAGGAGATTCGCGAAGCTGCCGTGCTCGCACTCGGCATCACCGGTCGCACCAAGCCCGTCGCACGTCTGTTGTCACTGATTCGCGATGAACCAGCGGGTCGCAAGCTGGTTGGTAAGAGCAAGGTTGATGTGCGCGTGCGCACGTTTGCAACCTATGGTCTGGCGCTGATCGCCAGACGCTCGGGTGACGCCAAGCTGCAAGTCAAAGTCTACCAAGTGCTGTCGAGTCTGCTCTACGACACCAAGCAGAAGAGTCGTGATCTGCGCGTTGCGGCCGTTCTTGGCATTGGCATCCTGAGAGCGGACTCGAGCGGTTCGGCGGGCAAGATGCTCGCTTGGCGCGCGGTCGAAGATCTGCTTGCATGGTTTGAGAAGGACTTTGGCAGCGGCGAAGAGTTTTTGCAGGGTCAGGCGCCGATCTCGATAGCCCGGTTGCTCGGTCGCGGCACTAGCCGTCTGCACCAGCGCTGCAAGGAGGTGTTCGTCAAGGAGCTGACCAAGAGCTCTCATCGTGGCAATGCCATCCTTCATGGCGCAGCCATTGCCTTGGGGATGATGTCTGTGAGTGAGGCTGAGCACGCCGAGGACGCGATCGTCTCCCAAGCGCTGCGCAAGGCATACGGACGTGGTCTCGAGCAGCACGTTCGCATGTTCAGCGTGATCGCGCTTGCCCAGATTGGAGGCAAAGCCAATCGCGATTGGCTGATGCACGCCTATCCGAAGGGCAACAAGACGATGGAGAAGGGTTGGTTGGCGATCGCGCTTGGGGTTCTTAGTGCGGACTCGGCGCGTCGCGGCAGCGTCGATGAGCAGGCTGCTGTCATGCTGCTCGACGAACTGGTCACAGCCTCCCATGAGGACCTGCGCACTCCGCTGGCGATCGCGGTGGGCCTGACGGGCCACAAGCCAGCGGCTCCCGCGTTGCTGCGCATGCTGGCGGATCGCGCCGACAACGAGACCTTCGCCGCCTACCTGTGCACTTCCCTTGGCCTGCTCGGCGATGCGAAGTCCATTCCTGGCCTGCTCAAGGTGCTCGAGTCGTCAAAGCGTCGCCCGTTTGTCATGCAGCAATGTGCCATTGCTCTCGGCCAACTCGGTGACCGTGAGATTTCGCAACGCCTGGTCACCATGCTCGGCGCAAACGACAGCGTTGCCGTGCTCGCATCGATCGCGATTGCGATTGCTCGCATCGGCGACCGCCGCACCATCGATTCCCTGATCCAGGCGACCAAGGACAAGGACATGCCGACGCTTGGTCGCGCGTTTGCTGCGGCAGCACTCGGCAGCGTCGGCGACAAGGACCTGCTGCCGTGGAACCACGCGCTGTCCCAGAACGCCAATTATGTTGATGCGGTGGACACGCTGACCAACGGTTCGACGGGAGTGCTCGACATCCTGTAGGTCTCGAGGTCCATGCCATGGGGCGGCGGCCGCCAGGTTGGGAGTCTGTTGCCACGGAGTGCGTGCGTTCGTTCTCAGACCCGCAGCGACCGCGCGTCCGTCAGCTGAGACCGCCACCTGCGAAACGCCTTCGACATTCGGTCAGATCGTGTGCGGGCGCGCATCGTGCCAGCGTCCCTGCGCCTGCAGCTGCCCAGGAGTCCGCCGCACCAGCCTGTGTGCGAACGGAACGGCCGCCGGCTTTTCCATAGCAGGCGGCAGCTCATCCAGCAGCTGGCCGCCGACCATCGAAAGGACCCTGGCGGTGCCGTGAGACGGCGTGACCAACATCGAGGACAAAGATGCAGCGTAAAAATGGCGGTGGGGGAGGGATTCGAACCCCCGGAGGACGTGAATCCTCGTCGGTTTTCAAAACCGGTGCATTCGGCCACTCTGCCACCCCACCGCGGGGTGTGGGCTCAGCGGGAGCCAGCCCAAACTCATCGCACTGCCAAGGGTAGCGCGGCGCACACGCTAGCGCGACGCGCGCCGCAACGCCAACGCGTTAGTCGTACAGGTGCGGGAAGTCGTCGAACATCGACATCAGCTGGCCCTTGTCCGTGCGGTTGGCGTCGGTCTCGGTGTCGAGCACGTCGCGGGTCCGCTTGTAGAGGTCGTTGGCTTCCTGTTGGCTGTTGCCGATGCAGATCACGCCCAATTTGCCGTATTGCGACAGCGCGCCAATCATGTGGAACAGCACGCCGGTCTCGGTCGACGGACTGAAGTGCAGGCCGTGGTGGATGACGATTTCGAGGAAGTCCTGCGGTAGCAGGCCGCGGTACGAAGCCGAAGTCAGCGCGTCCGTCGCGAAGTAGAACTTGGCGACGCCACTGCGCGATCGGTAGTCACCGGACCCGGACAGCGAGCCGCCGGTCAGGAAGTCGAGGGCGATGAAGGGGAACGTCGTGCCGCCCATTCGCAGGTTGATCTCGATCGCCGAGCAGTGCCACTCTTCGCCTGGATTGCGGAACACCAGGAAGTCGATCGCGAAGCGACCGATGACACCCTGGTCGCGCAGCACTTCGCCGACGAAGTGGGCGCGCTCGGTGATCATGGCGCGGTATTCGTTGCTCGCCGGGAACGCACAACCGAGGTAGACCTGGCCCGACTCGCCGCCGAGCGCCTGGTCATGGGTCGAGATGATGCGCAGTTCGCCAGCCGGGGTGATGCGCAGCTGCACACTCGGCGAACGCACTTCTTCGGCTTCGAGAAACTCTTCGACGACTCCGCCCATCTCGGCGTATTTCTCGAAGAACAGTCGCTCGGAGTGGTCCTTGGCCGCGAACTTCAGCGAGTGCAGCGCCTCGCGAATCGCCTTGTCGCGATCCGCCGGCGCCGTTGGCATTGGCACCGGATATTGGAACAGCGCGTTGCCTTCGCCGGAGAAGCCCTCGTTGAGCTTGACCACGGCGCGCTTCATCTCGGGCTTGTTGGTCTTGAGCTCATCGAGCGCCGCGACGGCGGCATCGAGGCTTTCGAGGTTCTCCATTCCCTCCGGCAGTTCGACACCGGCCGCGCGGAACGCTTCGCGCGAACCGCTCTTGCTGCCGATGTGCAGCAGGTCGGGGTCGGCGCCGTTGAGTGGAATGCCGAGTCGCACGGCGAGCGTGCGTTCGAGCGGCGACGTCGTGAAGCACGACATGTAGGCGCGGTTGGGATCGCCGATCCATTGACGGATGCGGTCGATGACGCGCGGCCGTTCGAGGATCTTCTCGGTCAGTGCGCGCGGGCTCGCGTCTTGCACGCACAGCATGGTCAGTCGCCGGCGAGCGTGCGTTGGCGGCACGCCGACCAGCATCTGCAGGTAGTAGTCGACGATGTCGGCGTCGACCGGCTGGCTGGTGATGTACATCAAGCGCGCGCCCGGACGGCGCAGTCGCATCAGCATGAACATCAACCGCTCTTCGTAGAACGGCACACCCGTGACCTTGCGCAGTTCTTCCTGGTCGAAACTCAGCGACGGAATGACCAGGCACGAATGCGGTGCACGTGGCTGATTGTGCACGTCCTCCCAGATGCTCTGGAGTCGTCCTTGCAACGCCTTGAAGACCTCGCGCTCATCCTGATCTGCCGTCATCAGAGAGCAGCGTCGCGACCAGGAAGTTCTTGGGCAAGAAGTGATTGCGGAATTGCACGCCCGGCACAATCGGTCCTGGGTCTCAACGGTTCTTGGCAACGCCAATTGAGGTCCGGCGTGCCCAGCTAGGGGAACGGCGCCAGCCGACCGCAACATCTCATCTCTAGTCGACCGCAACCGATTCGAACACATCCCGCGCAACCAGGATCGGGGCGCTGGTCTGGACCGCGAGCGCAATGGCGTCCGACGGGCGGCAATCGATGGTTTGCTCGGGACCGTCGGTGGCCGTGCCCGGCTCGCGGGGCACCAGAATCAGGGACGCGTAGAAGGTGCCTTCGCGCAGTTCGCCGATCACCACCCGGTGCAATCGGTAGCCCAGGCGCAACAGGATCCGTCCGATCAGATCGTGCGTCAGCGGCCGCGGCGGCTCGACGCTGCACAGCTTGCGGTTGATCTCTTCGACTTCGTTGTAGCCGATGACGATGGGGAAGCTGCGCGAGCCATGCCGTTCGCGCAGGTGAATGTACTGCTGATCACCCTTTTGGTGAATGACCACACGCGCGAGTTCGACTTCAACCAGATCCATGAGTGAGGCGAAGGTTATAGGGGCCAGCGGGCAGGCAAGCGAGAGCGCGTCGGGCTCAGCTTGGCTATAACCAACGGGTGCCTCCCGAACTGTCCCCCCAGCAGGTGTCCTCGCCCAATCCGATTTTGTCCGTCGCCATGCGCAGTGGCCGAGTCGAATCCTGGCATCGCGGCGCCATTGCGGTCTACCACGATGGGGCCCCTGCCTTGTCGCTGGGGGACACGGAATTGCCGATCTTCGCGCGTTCGGCGGTCAAGCCGCTGCAGGCGTTGCCGCTGATCGAGCGGGGGGTGCCGGCGCGTTTGGGGCTGCCGGCTGAAGAACTGGCAGTGCTGTGTGCCAGTCATGATGGCACCGAGGCCCACGTGGCGGCGGTGCGTTCGTTGTTGGCGCGAGGCGACTTGGACGAAGATCTGTTGGGCTGCGGCCCGCACGCGCCGTTCGCCAAGCAAAGCCGGTTGCAGATGCTGTCTCGGGGTGACAAGCCGCTGAAGGTGCACAACAACTGCAGTGGCAAGCACACCGGCTTTCTGCTGCTCGCCCGGGAATGCGGCGACGATCTGGCCAACTACCTGAAGCCGGATTCTGCGGCGCAGCGGCTCGTCAACGAGGCTGTAGCCGAGATGGCGGGGCTGCCGGCGCCGCTGGCGACCGGTCTCGACGGATGCGGTGCGCCGACCTTCGTGCTGCCGCTGACGGCGCTGGCACGGGCTTTCTGCCAACTAGCGAACCCGGATGGGGTTTCGTCCGTTCGAGCGGCCGCATGCCATTCCATCTTCGAGGCCGTGGGCCAGGCACCCCTATTGCTCGCCGGCGAGCAGCGGTTGTGCACAGCGTTGGTGCGGGTGTGGCCTGGCAGGTCGTTCGCCAAGAACGGCGCCGAGGGCGTCTACGTGTTGTCGTTGGCGCCGGATGCGAAGCGGTCCAAGTGGCCGGGAGCGATTGGCATTGCGATCAAGATCGACGATGGCACCGAGCGCGGCTACCAACCGGTGGTGATCGACTTGCTCAAGTGGCTGGGCGCGTTCGCCGGCGATGTGGTGCCGGAGGCGCTGGCGCGGTTCGCCAACATTCCGATCCACAACACCCAGAAGCTGCTCGTCGGCGATGTGCACAGCGTGGTCGATTGGGCCGGCGTTTCGGGGGCTCAGCGATGACCGGCATGCAGCCCGTGGTCGAGGTGACGAAGTTGCCGCCCAGGCCAAGCGACGCGCACAAAGGAACGTTCGGCAAGCTGCTCGTGGTGGCCGGCAGTGCCGGCATGTTGGGAGCCGCCGTGTTGTGTGCTCGCGCTGCGACTCGCAGCGGTGTTGGCTTGGTTCGGGTTGGCTTGCCCGAGCCGTTGCTGTCGTTGTTGCCGCTCAGTGTTCCGGAGGCGACGACCTTTGTCGCCATGGCCGGCAACGTCAAGCAACAGCTCGCCGATGCTGACGCCGTCGTGATCGGGCCCGGCCTGACGAGCAACGCGCCGACCATGTCGTTGGTGCAAGCGGTCCTACAACACAGCAAGGTGCCGGTGGTCGTCGATGCGGACGCGCTCAATGTCTTGGCGCCGCTTGCCAAGTCGCTGGCTTGCCAGGCGCCGCTGGTGTTGACACCGCATCCGGGCGAAGCCGCGCGTTTGCTTGGCACCAGCACCGCGTTGGTGCAAGCCGATCGAGAAGCTGCGATCTCGGCTCTGTGCCAACAGAGCGGCGCCTTGGTCGTGTTGAAGGGAAAGGGGACCTTGGTTTCGGATGCTCGCCGGTGCTTCACAAACAGCACCGGCAATCCGGGAATGGCGAGTGGTGGTTCGGGCGATGTGTTGTCCGGGTTGCTCGGTGCGTTGTTGGCGCGAGGCCTCGATCCATTCGATGCCGCGTGTCTGGCGGTGCATGTTCATGGTCGCGCGGGTGATGTGGCGCGGGATGCGTTGGGCGAGAACGGCATGGTCGCGTCGGACATCATCGATGGCATTGCGCAGGAGTTGCGATGAAGGTGCTACGTGCCTCGGTCATTCTGTTGCTCGCGTCGCGCGCCGTGCTTGCATTACCTCAACAGGCGGCAGACCCTCAAGAACCGCAAGACAACGCGGCACTGCAAGACAACGCGGCACTGCAAGACAACGCCGCCCCGCAAGACAACGAGGCACTGTGTCGCGCGGTCTGCCAGGCGCAAGATCAGGGCAAGCTGACGTGGCTCGATGCGGTTGCCAAACTCGCCGGTAGCAACGAATCGGTGGCGCGAACGGTTGCGTCGATTGTTCGTCACCAGTGGCAGGTCTTGCCGGAGGAGTTCTTCGTTGGGCTGACTGCCAACCCGCGGGCTGCCTACCGCTTTCTCGAAGAGCTGGCGCGGGCGCCACGGCCGGCGGCTGCCGCTTGGGTCGCTGAGCAAACCGTCGCACGGCCGAAGCGCTCGTTGAACCATCGCTTGTTGGCGTTCGCCGCGCTTGGCAAGCCTCTGGAGCGCGATCAGGCGCGGCTGGTGTTGCAGGCGTTGCGCAGCAAGGTCGACGATGGCGTCTACTTCGCTTCGTTCTTGATGCCGGAGAAGGTCGCGGATGGCCTGCTAGGCCGGCTGCATCAAGGCTTGCTGCAGGGTACGATCGCAGTCGATCAGGCGACGCCGGTGCTGGATCGCTTGTCGAAGCGCGGCACCAAGATCCTGCTTGGCATGGCGGTTTCGTTGCCGCCGGCGACATCGCGCGGCCTGTTGCGCCACGTCTACGATGTGCGTCCGGAACTCGTGCAAGAACGGGTTGCCGCGGCGTTGGATGGCCAGGTGCCGCTCGATTCGATGTGGTTTGAGTTCGCGAGCAAGCTGCTGACCAACAAAGAACGCATCGCTCGTATCGTCGCGGTGCTGCGAGATGGAGAATCGCAACAGGATCGCGATCGTGCGTTCGAACTGCTGCTGTCGGCGCAAGCGATCGACGAGACGTCCTTGCAGCTCGCGGTCGATGGCGCGCCGGCCAGTCGCCTTCGCCGTATCATCGCGACTGCTGCCAACAAGCTGCCCGCCAACTATGTCGTCGACTGGTTGCAGCACTCGCCCGAAGTCTCGCTGGAGATGACGCGTGCGCTGGTGCTGCGCCCGAAGCTGGAGCCGGAAGTGCAGCGGCAGTTGCTCGATCTCCTGGACGGCTTCGGCGCTGCCGATAGCCACACGCCGCTGTATGCGGTGACCGCGCTCGTGCAAGGCGGCGACGCGGAATCGCTCAAGGCCATTTGGCCGTTGGTGATGGGCAGCGTCGCGTGGCGAGACTTGCTCAACCGTCTGGGGCAGCGCACCGAACCGTTTGTCTACGAACGGATGTTGTCGGAGCTGCAAGCCGCGGCCAACCAGCAGCCGCCGCTCGCGGAGCGGCGGCAGCAACAGCTCGACGTGCTGCGCTTGCTGCTGGTGTCGCACGGCGATCGCCGCGAACTGGACACCTTGGTGAAGAACGCGCCGAAGCGCGACGCGACGTTCGTTCGCAAGTGTCGTCACTACGCCACCAAGTTGCGTGACGAGCACGTCCAGTCTCTGTACGCAGCAGCGTTGGTGGCCGATGATCCGGATCTCGCTGCAGAGTTGCTCGAGTGGGTTGTGTCCGTTCAGCCCGATGCGGTTGGCGAGCGATTGTGGCAATTGTGGTCGCAGCCGCCAGGTGGCGATGCCGTCGAAGAACTGCTCGAAGTCGCGATGCGCTTGCTGGTCACGGGCCAGAAACGCGAGCAACTGTTGGCACAGTTGCGCGAGGCAATCGCGTTGGGCCCCTTGCCGGACAAACTGACGTCGCTGCCCTACGAGGCACTCAACAGCATGGCCGAGCCGCTGCACGTGACGGATGTCACCCTGTGCGCCGAGATGGTGTTGAAGATGCCGCTCGAAGATGCGAAGGGTGAGCAGCGTCGCGTCAGGCGTTGGCCGGACGGCACGATTGGCTTTCCATTGATCGGCGCGATCGGCAGTCGGCTGCGCACGGCGGACCCGGTGATCGTCGAACAAGTGTTCGCGGCGATGGTCGAAGAGCTGCTCGGCGATCCGCGTTGCAGCAACATCTCGCGCCAGCGCCTCAAGGTGTTTTGGCGCTCGCTCGCACACCGTCCGGATCTGCAGAAGTTGATCGGTCGCCTGACGTCGCAGCTGTGGATCTTCCACAGTGGGACCGTGGACGATCCGGTCACCGCTGGCGCTGCCGTGTGGTTGCAGGCGTTGCAGGCCGAGCACACTGGTGACTTCGGCAAGGCCGAGCGCCTCTACCAGCAGGCCATTCGCGAACTGCTGCGTCTGCCCTCGGCGCGCGGCGAGGCGCGCTGGTTGCTCGGTGATCGTCACACTGCTGGTGGCGATGACCCGATCGCAGCGTTGGCTGCCGCTCCCTATCGAATGCGCCTGCTCGCCGCCAAGAAGGCCGGCGACGCGAAGGCCATCACCATTGCATCTCACCTGGTCCGCGAGTTCGCGGGCCACGATCGTGAAACGCTTGCTACCCTCAGTGGTATCCCCGCCAGTGGTATCCCCGCTAGTGAGATCCCCACCAGGGAGATCCCAATTCGTGACACCTCAGTTGGTGGCTCCCCAGGTGGTGGCACCCCAGTGGAATCCGGCCGATGAAAGCACCCCTCCTATCCGTTCTGATTCTCGCGTCCTCCGTCGCTTGCCAAGGTGACCAACAGGAACCCAAGAAGCCTGACCCGCAGGCGATGCTGAAGGAGGTCATGGAGTCCTTCAAGAAGGAGGGCATCAAGATCGACCCGAAGGCGCGCACGGTCACCATTCCGGCGGTCGTCAACCGCTCGCAGGACCCGATCGAATACTTGCTGATCCATCGACGCGGCAAGAAGCACGAGTCGGTGTTCATCACCGAGTGCAAGCCAAGCATCCTCAATGCGGCGCTGCTGATGATCGGGCTCGAGAAGGGCAAGAACGCGACGTTCGTCGAGAAGAAGCCTGCGCCGACTCTCGAAGAAGTCCAGAACGGCGCCGACCCGTTGATCGTGACGCCGCCGAAGGGCAAGCCCTTCTACATGACCGCGCGTTGGACGACGCCGGAGAAGAAGGTCGTCGAGCACTGCGTCGAAGACCTGATGTTCGAGCTGAGCACGCAGGAACCGATGGGTCGCTGCGAGTGGATCTTCCTCGGCGGCCGCATGGCGCAGCTCTACAAGGGCGATCCGGAGGTCTACATCGCCGACCTCGAAGGCAACCTGATCAGCGTCTGCTACCTGTCACCGGACAACCACCTCGGCACAATGTCGCACGAGCGCGCCCGCGACGACCAGAACTGGTGGACAACCACCAAGCTCCCCGAGCCCGGCACCGCGATCGAGTTCATCTTCCACGCAATCGAACCAGCCCTCCACGTCGAGCGCGAAAAGCGCCTGGTCGTCGCCGAGAAGAAGGCCAAAGCCGAAGCCAAGAAGGAAACGGCGAAGGGCAAGGCGAAGTAGCGAATCTGCGTTACGGGTAGATCACCGTCTTGCCGGCTTGGGAGAAGCCGAGGAAGCCGGGGGCGGTGGTGTCGAGTAACACCCACTGGAAGAAGGCTTCGCGGTAGGCCAGTACGGCGGCGTTCGGCAGTTGGATGGTTGCCGAGAAGCGGCCGTTGGGTAGCACCGGCATCAGCGCGGTCGAGACGGTTGGGATCAGGGATGCAACCGACTCGGCTTGGATGCCGGGGCTCAGCGGGACGTTGGCGGTTCCGGTGCCGAGGAACATCATGCCGAAGAGACTGTTGGGCACGCCTTCTAGGGTGATGTCGAACGCACCGCCGAGGAACGGCGGGCCGTTCTGCATGCCAATGGTGCCGTAGCGGCTGTAGCCGTAGCGGAAGGGGCCGGCGAGTTCGTAGTAGTACTGCTGCTGTGCCGCAGTGTCGACGACGCAGGCGAACCGCAACTCAGACTGCACGCCGGGTGTGCGATACACCGACATCGCGGCGGCGACTCCGCCGGGCGGGGTGCCTGGTATTTGTAGGCCGAGGTCGCCACAGAAACGTACTCCGGTAGGAAGGCCCGTGTAGCCCGAGATCTCGATGCCTACGCAGCGGATGGTTGTGCCGCTTGGGTTGACGAATGGTTCTGACGTAAAGCAGTAGAAGCTGCCTAGCGTCTCCTCGTAGTCCATGCCCTGCGTGTTGGGCGGGATGTCGAGGACGTTGCCGGTTGGGATGCCAGCCGCGCCGACCGGGGTGCCCGGGACGTTGCGCGTGTATTCCAATGCGATCCAGTTGCCGGCCGTTGTCTGGCCGCCGATCCAGAACGTTCCGATGCCGGGGACGCCAAGGCTGTCGCTGCCAGTGGGGTCGAACGTCATGCTCAATCGCTGGCCGACAGTGAACGGAGTCGGGGTGCTGATGCCGAAACTCCGTTGCAGTTGCAGGCCACCACCTGCGGTTGCATCGATGGCTCGGATCTGGATCTGGCCACCGCTGGGGCGCTGGTCCACGAGCGCATAGACATACTCTTGTAGACCGGGGGCAGCGATCAGGCGTTGGCGTTCGACCGTCATGTCCATTGGGCCGAATGGAGCTTGCGTAGTGGTCGAAGGTAGCGGCGTCGAAGCGCCAACCGGCACGCCCAATGACGTGACTTCCAGGACTTCGTGTGAGGCTGCGCCTTGGCCAACCGCGGCAATCCAGTAGCGCCTGGCGGCAGTGACGTTGTTGCGCGTGATCGCGATTCCGCGGACCTGGCGGCCGGTGTTGGCGGTCAAGTTCGCACCGCCGATCACTTTGCCCAATGCATCGCCTTCTTCATCAGGGCGCGGCTTCACGCACTTGCTGTTGATGTGCAAGTTGTCGATCGCAATCGTGCCGAAGGCGTTTTCGATGAACGTGAAGTCGATGTCTTCGTCGTCAGGTTGCGGGATCAACTGGGCGGACACGGTCAGTTGTTGCCAACCGCTGCCGAGGTTCCTGACCTTCTCGGTGACGCTGGCACGGCCGTAGTCGGACAGCTGCTCCTTGATCTCCTGCACGATCGAGCCGGTCGAGCCTTCGAAGATGTCGACCTGGAACCAGAACTGCTTGACCCAGCCGAGGTGCGGGTCGTTGTCGACAAACAAGTCGAGTTCTCCGGTGAGCATTGGCGTGCCGTTGCCGACGAGGGCGCAGACGCCGTTGTGGCCGCTCAGCGTGGGGATCCACGTGAAGTTGTTCGTGCCCGACCATGGCGCCGGGTTGCTGTACCAAGGGGGGACTTCCTGGAAGTCTGGCGTCACCAGCGGTTGGCCGGTGAACGTTGTCGGGAAGGTCCACGACAGGCTCACGGTTACATCATCGGCAACACCCCACCATGGCGGTGGGTCAACGGGGCCTTGCGCGGCCGCGTGAGCAGAGACAAGGCATGCTGCGGCGATCGGCAGCAAGCACGGAGTTAGGCGAGCGAGGTTCATGGTGCGTGTCCGGTGGTCGCTTAACGCGGTTTGGTGGTGGCGGTGGTGGCAGCAGAGTTGGCACTCTGCAGAGGTAGACGAGAGGCGACGGCGACAGGATCCGTAGGCCAGATACAAGTAGTGCCGTCCTGCGCCGAGGTTGCGGCCCAAGCACCGGTGGCATTCAGCGTGCCCCACAGCAATGAGCCGCGATGGCCGATGAAGTGCAGCACTTCGGAGCCGTCGTCGACGCGCCAAAGCTGCGCGCTACCGCCCTTGCCAACGCTGCCCGTGAGCAACTGCTGGCCGTTTCCGGCGAAGGTCGCGAAGCGCACGGTGCGCCCGACGTGGATGGTGGTGACGCGCTCGCCGTTCAGGCGGAAGATGCACGCGGTCGTGTCCGAACTTGCGGTGACGACCGTGTTGCCGTCAGGCGCAAAGCGAACGTCGTTCAGCTTGTCGGTGTGATCGTGATCACCGACCTTGCCGCGCGATTGCAGCTCCGGCAGCGACCACAGCTGGGCAAAGTTTTGTCCGCGTTCGACGGTCGCGAGCATCGTGCCGGCTGCGTTGATCGCAGCAGCTGTGACTTCGCGGTCCAAGTTGAGGGTCTGCTGTTCGCTGCGGTCGGCGACGCTCCACCGGACAATGCGGCCCTTGTCGGGCGCATCTGCGGGCGAGCCAGCAGTGAGCAGTTGCCTGCCGTTGTCGAAGAACGAGACGGCGCGCACTTTGTGATGCTGGCCTTCGAGCGTGAACTGCTTGGTGCCGTCTTGCAGCGTCAGCACGTGTACGCTGCCACCGACATCGCTGCAGGCAATGTGCTGATCGTTCGCATCGATCGCGAGGGCTTCGATCGGATTGCCCAAGGGATTGGTCGCCCAAACTTGCCGGCCGTCGCGCGAATGCCACAGCCGCAGGATCTCATCGTCACCGGCGGTCGCGACACGTTGGCCATCGCTGGCAAACGCGACCGAAGGCACCTTGCCGGGTTGGCCAAGGGTGACGATCCCGTGCGACTTGCCAAAGTCCCAAACCAGCGCACGCTGGCCCGCGAGGCCCAGAATGCGGCGGCTGTCGGGTGCGAAGCGCAGGAACTCGATCGAGCGACCCACTTCGTAGCTGTGGATCGGTTCGCCGCTTGCACGGCTTGTGCCGACGTCGAAGATGCGGATGACGCCGCCCGATTGGTCCGTTGCGGTGGCCGCGAGTTGGCCGGTTGCATCAAACACGACGCTGAGCACCGGGCCTGTGTGGCGGAGCAGCGTGCCGGTTTCGCGGACCTCGACGCGCGGCCCGCCGCCCGCGTTGGACTTGCGTCGAATCTGCCAGACTCGGGCTGTCTCATCGCGCGAACCGGTCAGCAGTCGCTGGCGGCTCGGATCGAATGCGATGCTCGTGATGGCATTCGAATGATGGACCGTATCGAGCAGCTGGCCGTCGTCCGTCGCATACAAGCTGACCGAGCCGTTCGCGGTGCCGACGGCGCAGATGCTGCTGTCGTGTGAGAATGCGATCTGCGGCAACGCGCTGGCGCCATGGCGCCCAAGCTTCTCACAGGCGGCGATCAAGCTGCCATCTTCGGCACGCCAGAGGCGGGCACCAATGCGGCCGCCGACGTAGGTTGCGAGGATCGACCCGTTCGGGCTGATCGCGGTCGCGAGGATCATGCTGCGGTGCGGGATCGGCGGGCTGACCGGCGTGCCATCACTGGTGTTCCAAACCTGCGCCGCAAACAGCGGCGCCGAGTCATCGACTGGTGCTCCCGCTGGCGGCGACTTGGACGTGGTCACCAGCGCGCGCGTGCCGTCCTTGCTGAGGTCCAGTGTGCTGCCCGCTCCCGGCAACTGCACGGTCTGTGGGGTCGTACCGTAGCTTGGTTGCCAGAACCGCAGTGTGCTGTCGGCGCCGACCGAGACGATCCGGTTGTTGTTGGCGAACCCGACGCCCGCAACGGGAGTCGTCGTTGCGTGGCCAAGCAACGCCAGTGGAGCCTGGTCGTCCGCGTTGCGGAAGAACTGCAGCGAGCCGTTGTTGCCGCCGATGGCAAGGTGCTCGCCCGATGGCGACCAGCAGCCTTCGATTGTGCGTTCTTGCGTCGGCAACGTATGCACATCCCAGCCACAGCCGAGAGCCTCAAGCACGGCAGAACGGGTCATCGCGGACGGCCGTTGATGCTGGGCTTCGAGCGCGAGCCGCAGCGCTTCTTCGCGGTTGTGGGCGAGTTGTTGTTGGCTCTTGGTGACCTTCATCGCGACGAGCGTTTCGACGAGTTGGGTCGCGGCGTTGTAGCGACCCAGGCGCTCGCGAGTGGCGTCGTCGTTGCGCAGGACCAGGGCCCGGTCCGTCAGATCGATGGCTAGTTCGTAGTCACCTCGTTGCGCTTGGGCCTCTGCACTCAGCAGCAGCCGGTCGGCCTCGCGGGCGTTGATTGCATTGCGGGTCCAGACAAACGTCACGACGACCACGGCCGCGATGACGGCGAGTGCGCCGATGACACTCTCGGTGCGATGTCGGCGCACGAACTTGGCCGCGCGCGTCCACGCCGACGCCGGCTTGGCGTGCACCGGTTCCCAGCGCAGGAAACGCTGCAGGTCGGCCTCAAACTCGGTCGCGGTTTGGTAGCGCTTGCCCGGATCCTTCTCGAGGGCCTTCTGACAGATCGTGACCAGATCGCGCGGCACCTTGGCGTTGCGGCGATGCAGCGGCACGGGTTCTTTGAAGCAGATCTCGTAGACGATCTGCTGCAGGTTCTT
>CAXBFC010000124.1:0-18120 GCA_963974725.1 uncultured bacterium
AGAGGCCGTAACCGCCCTCGGCAACGGCCCCCTGGGGCCGTCTGATCCGGGCCGTTCTCAGACCGAATCGAGGCCGTCGATCCAGCAGGAAAGCGACGGGTCTGACGCCGGGCGCATCATCGGCCCGGGCACCGAGACCTCTTCGACCGTGTGGGCAGCGAGGCGTTCTGCCAGTTCCGCGCGATACGGCGGCAGCAGTAGGGCGGCTTCAATCTGGTCGGTCAGGTGCATCGCTGCCGGAATCAGTTCGGCCAGGTCTTCATCGCTGCCGCCCAGGTCGTGCCAGTGGCCGCCGAGGTCGGCGCCCTTGCCGGTGCAGGCATAGGCGACCGCTTGGCCATCGCGTTCGAGCACCACGGTGATCATGCCGGGTGTCGTGAGCAGCGTCGACATCGTGCGGATCGAACGGCTGATGCGGCGCGGTTTGCGTTCGTGCAGTGCGTGCAGAGCTTCGTGATCGGTGATTTCGACCAAGCGCACCGTCGAGGTTGCGCGGAAGGGGCGACGTACGATCAGCAAGCATCGGTCGTAGCCCGTCGCTCCGAATCCCTGGCGTGCATAGAGCTCCGGGCGTTCGGCCCACAGCAGCATGGTGTCGGTTTGCGTCGCCAGCGATTCAATGGCAGCTGAAAGCACGTGCCCGGCGAAGCCGAGGCCACGGACATCTGGTGACGTTGCGACGGAGCCAATCAGTCCGATGGTCTCGACTTGATCGCCGTTGTATAGTTGCTCGATTCGGCATGCGCAGTGACTCAGTAGGCGGTCCTCGTCGAGCATGACGAAGAACGCGCCGCTGCCATCGTTTCGATACAACTGCGGCCACGTTTGTTGCACGCCGTAGACAGCGCCGTGTAGCAGCCAAGTGTCGAGCAACGGCAGCCATTGCTGCACGTAGTCACGATCGACGCGGTGAATGGTTCCAGCCGAGATACTCATTACATGTGGCGTTTAAACGCCTCTTCGAGTTGTCGGCGAAGGTCCATGGCGGCAACGAAGCCGTCGTCCGCGGTGCGCAGAGCTTCCTGTAGTTCTTCGGGGCTTTCGACTTCTTCCGCTGGGGGTTGTTGTGCGGTGATCTTCTGCAGCCGTTCGAGCAGTTCTTGGAAGCGTGGTGAGCTCTCGGTTTGCGAGGGCGCTTGCGCCGCCGCACTCGAGCTCTGCACCGGGTCGATTCTTGGGATTTCCGTCATCGGTGCTCCGCGCTACCTCAGGAAGCCTTGCAGGCTGGTTTGCAGAACGCGGGCACTGACTTGCAGGGCGGTCTGGTAGGAAAGATCTTGGCGCTGCAATTCGAGAATCGATGCGGCGATGTCGGTGTCTTCGACGAGCGAAAGAGACTGCGTTTGGGAGATTCGCAGACCTTCGACGCGATTCTGGAGCACGTCCATGCTTGACGACCGGAAGCCGAGTTCGCGCAGGCCATCGAGCACGGCGTTGTGCGCGTCCTCTACTTCTGGCAGCAAGTCGCCGATCAGGTCGCGAACGGTGGCGTCTGGCAGTCCCTCGTCGTTCTGCAACAGGTTGCGCAATTCGGCGAGTGTCGTGAACACATCGAAGGTGCCGCCGTAGCGCACGTTGTCGGTGCCTGTTTGGGTGAGGTTCTCGGTGTTGACGTAGAGAACCGTAGCGTCATCAGAGTTGTTGACGGCAATGCTGTTGTTGGAGAAGTCGGTGACGTTGGTAACCGTGGCGCCGCCATCCAAGGTCAGGTCTGCGCTGGCCGTGAAGGTGCCAGAAGTAGTTGTTGGCACCCCGGTGACCGTCAGCGACAGCACGCGGCCATCAGAGGTTGTGAACGACTGATCGGTAGCAGGGATGGCAACCGCGGGGCCGCCACCAATGCTCAAGGTGTCCGGGCCGCTGGTGAAGACGTAGTCGATTGGGCCTACGGCCGTGTTTGAGCCTGAGCCGGCACTGACCGTTGAAGGTGCATCATTCGTCAAACCACCAAACGTGACCCGCAAGTCGGCATTGCCAACCCCTGTGTCGCCGACTCCTGCTGGCTGTGCACCCGTCGGCTGAGCGTCGGTTGTCGAGTAGAACGTCGTCGCGCCGCGATCTCGCTGCATGAAGATCGAGTCACCGGGAATGTTCAGTGCCGTTGAGACACCCGGAGCAACGTCGATGCTCAAGCTGTCACGGTTGCCGTTGTAGTTCGGGCGCGTGCGGCCATTGATTGTATCCAATGAGAACGGTGGCTCGCCGTTCGCGGTGCCGCCGAACAGGAAGCGGTCGCCGCGACGACTGTTGGCGATGCCCAGGACTTGACTCAACAACTGGTCGACTTCGGCGCCGATGCTTTTGCGATCGTTGCCGCTGAGCGTGCCGTTGGCTGCCTGCGTGGTCAGCTCGCGCACTCGCTGCATCACGCTCGAGGCGTCCTCGAGCGCGCTGGCACTGGTGTCGAGGGTTTCCCGCGCCAGCACCACGTTGTTGCTCAGTTGGCTGAGGTCGCGAAGGTCGCTGCGCAACGGCAAGATCCGCAACGCGGCCGCTGGATCGTCGGATGGGCGACTGATGCGGCGCCCGCTGGCGACTTCTTGCTGAAGCTGTGAATATCGGAACAGGCCGCTTTGCACGTCGGTCAACGCGCGCGCGTACATCATTCCTTGGGTGATTCTAATAGACATGGCTACCTACCCAGGCTGATCAAAGTGTCGGTCATTTCCTGCGCGACGCTGATGAAGCGAGCGGCAGCCTCGTACGATTGCTGGTACTTCAGCATGTCGATCATCTCTTCATCGATGTTGACGCCCGAGATGGACTCGCGGTCTGCTTGCAGCTGCGCGAGCAGCTGATCCTGTGCCTGCAGGGTCGTTCGGGCCGCTGAAGTCTCGAACCCGATGTCGCCGACGAGATCGGCGTAGAAGTCTTCGATCGTATTGGACGCCAGATCGGTGAGGTCGCGATCGCGCAGGCTCACCAAGCGGGCGAGGTTGCCAGCGTCGCCGCTTGCACTACCGATGCCGGCGGCAAGTTGGTCCGGGTTGTCCAGCAAGGCTTGGTTGACCTCGATGTCCGCGGCACTTGAGCCGAGGAAGAACGCGTTCATGCCGGTCGCGACCAGGATGTCGCTGGTGTCGCTGTCGTTGATTGCGTCGAGGGCGAAGGCTTGACCATCCGTCGCCGAGATCGGGCCAGCCCCAAACGACACGCGAATGCCGTTGCCGAGTTCAATCGGAGAGCGTGGCTCGTAGCCGTTGCCGACGTTGAGTGTCGTCACCAGGGCGCCATTCTTGTCGAACACTTGAACGCGTAGGTCATCGCTCTGGCC
The DNA here is from genome assembly GCA_963974725.1 of uncultured bacterium. GTDB lineage: Bacteria > Planctomycetota > UBA1135 > UBA1135 > UBA2386. The sequence continues at coordinate 3,275 of CAXBFC010000124.1, forward strand.
GATGACTCCATCCGACTGCGGAACGAACGTGAACTGGTTGTTGTCGGCGCCGGTGTAGGTGCCTTCGACGGAGACCCCGACGATGATGTCGCGACCGGTTGCCGTCGCGGTGCCCAGGTCGAGGTCGGTCAGCAGCGTGCCGCCGCCGCTGTTGGCGACGGACAATTGCGAGGAGACGCCACCTTGGTTGCTTTGCAGCATTAGACGGCCGCCGACATTGCTGGCGGTGCCGGCACTGCCGAGATCGTTGTTGATCGCGGCTGCTAATTCGTCCGCGGTTGCGGCACTGCTCTGCTGGAAGTCGCTCGCGTCGAGGGTGACCGTGGTCACGACTGGCGATGCAGCGGTTCCGGTCGTGACATCGAAGCTGACCGGGAAGGTCTGGCCTGACAGGTTGTATGGGCCTGCAGACTGACTACCGACCGTTGGGTTCTTGCCGCCGAACGTGCCGCCATCAGGGTTTGGGTCGAGCCGCGGCGAGAAGTCGAAGCCGTAGCCACTGTCGGCGTTGATCCGCAGGCGACCGGTCGGGTCGACAGTTGCCGAAACGTGTTCAATGTTGCTGATTTCGGCAGCGAAGTCGTTGAGCGACATCGTGTTCGGGTCGATGTCGATGCGCGTGCGCTCCATGTTGCCAGTCGCCTCGTCGGTGACGGATACGTAGAGCGAGCCGTTCTCGATCGGGAACGCGAAGCCAGCCTGCGACAATAGTTCATCGCCCACCTGGCCATCTCCGTCGCCATCGACTGCACCATAGGCAGCCGTCAGCGATTGGAACGGACCCGAAGCCGGCATGCCGGTCGTGTGCAGGCGGTTCCATTCGAGGATTGTGTTGCGGGCGAGGTCATCGATTCGCGACGTGAATCCGGGCAGGCCATCCGCCTCTTGCTTGAGCAGCGCTGCGATGCGTCCTTCGCGAATCGGTGCCGCCGACTTGTTGGTGCCAACCAGAACCTGGGTGTTGCCATCCTGGTCCTTGTCGACGCGCATGTTGGTCGAACGGTTGCCTGCAACAACCAGGTTGCCACCAACCAGCAGGTCGACGCTGCCCGAGGAACGTTCGATTGCTCGCGTGTCGAGCAACTTGCTGATCTCGGTGATGTGTTGGGCGCGGGCGTCCCGAAGGTCGTTCGCATCCGAGCCATTCGACTCGGCCGAGATGATCTGACCGTTGAGGTCAGCGATCGCCTTGGTGCGCTGGTTGACCGTGCGGATCAGACCGTTCACTTCGCTGAATGTGCTTTCGCCGAGTTGGCCCATGCGTTGCGACATGAGTTGAAACTGCTGGCTGATCGAGTTGCCGGCTTGGATCAGGCCGCCACGCAACGCGCGGTCAGCCGGATCGGTGCGCAGCTGGTCGAGCGAGCCGAACAGGTCCTGGAACGACGTTGACAGACCTTGATCGGGTTCGCCAAAGATGTTCTCGATCTCGCGGAAACGGCGTTCGTCCATCTCGGCGGAACCCACGAGCCCCAATTGGAACTGCAAGCGCCGCTCGAGGCCTTCGTCGATGAGTCGTGAGATGCCACGCACATCGACGCCGGTGCCGATTTGTAGATTGCCAGACATACCGAAAGGCATCGAGGTGCCAAGCTCGATGCGCTGACGCGAGTAGCCGGGGGTGTTTGCATTGGCGACGTTGTTACCCGCCGTCCTCATACCGAGCTGTGCTGCGTTCAGGGCACGCAGGCCAGCTCCCATTCCGAATCCGAAGCTCATGGGGGGATCTCCGTTAATTACATCCGTCCGTCGACCAGTTGGCCGGCGGTGTTTCCGTTGAGGTTGCGCGCGCGTCGGTCGTAGCCAGACACGTTTGCAGACTTGGCAGCGTCGACGACTCCAGCGCCGAGCGTGCCCTGTGCTGTCTTCGCGAAGCGAAGCAGTCGTTGGCCCATCGTGGTTTCTGCACGGACCATCTTTGCCAGTGGCTGCACCGAGTCAGCGGCCGCACGTAGCGCGCGACCTTCTGCATGCGGCATGGCCGCTGAGATGCGCGTGACGTTGAGGTGCAGTTGGTCTGGCGCGCCACCGAGGGGGGTCGGTAGGGCCAGGCGAATGCGCTGCAACAGTCCCGCCCGAAGGTTCTCTTCGGTGGCCAACTGGTGAGATAGCTGCTCGATGTCGGACGACGGCGCGAGCACGTCTGGGCGCACTGAGATCCACGCCGTGCGGCGTTGCTCCAGTGCGCTCAGCAATAGCTTGAGCATGTCCCGGGTTGCGTAGAACGATTGTTCTAGCCTCTTCGTGTCCTCAGAGAATCCCATTGAAGCCTCCTGTGGTCTTGGCCGTAGTCGCCTTCAGGTCATGTCCGTTGACCATGCGCTGGATGCGCTCGGCTTGGTTCTTGACCTTGTTGGTTTGTTCTTCTGGATCGTCTTGGATCTTGCCTTCACGCTGCATTTCCTTGAGCAGAGCCTTGGCGATGCCAATGCCACCCGTGCGCGCGAGCTCGCCCGAAACGTTGTCGTCAAACCAGCTGGCATAGGTTCCTGCACCAGGACCCTCACCGAACATGCCGCCCTCCTCGCCACTGACAGACGCGGTTTGGCGCATGCTGCTGACGAATGTCTTGACGAATACGGCTTCGAATTGATCCGCGACCTTCTCGGCCTTTTCACGACTCTTGTCTGCCGCAGTCTTTGGCGTCTGCGACATCGTTTCCAAACGAAGGGTGTCCACTAGCGAACCTCCAACGTGGCGTGCAGGAATCCGCCTTGGTCGAGCGCGGTGAACACCGACACGAGCTGTGCCGGTGTCAGGCCGAGGGCCTTCAGGTTTTGGAGCAGATCGGAGACCGTCGCGCCGCCGCCGCCAATTGGCTGCAGTTCGGTGCTGGTTTCGTCGGTTTCGACGCGTGTGCGGTTGACGCCGGCGGTCTCGCCTTGCGAGAACGCGTTCGGCTGTGACACGAAGTCTTCTTCGACGATGGAGATCGTCAGTTCGCTGAGGCCAACGACGCACGGACTGATCATGACGCCTTCGCCAGCCAGTATGGTGCCGCTGACCTGATCGATGGTGACCTTGGTCGGGTTCTCGACCGCAACGCGAACGTTGCCGATCAAGCCGAGTACCTTCATCGCATACTCGTTGGTGAGGTTCTCCTCGGGTAGCTCCAGGCGAACCAGCGAAGGGTCGACCGGCGTCACCCGGATGTTGGTGCCGGCCAGGGCCGTCTTGATGCCGGCGGCGACCGACGAAGAGTTGTAGGGGCTCGGGTTGAGCAGGCGCAGTTCGAGCGCGCCCGACTCGCTGAAGAACGAGGTGTGCTCCTCCTGGATGACGATGCCACCGTTGAGCAGGTGACCCGTGGCGCTCGGGTTCTTGTCGACGCCACTGTTCTTGCCCTTGGCGGTGAAGCCGGCGACGACGATCGCACCTTGCGCACTGATGTATGCCTTGCCGTCGACACCCTTGAGTTCGGCACGCATGAGTTGGCCACCGCGCAGCGACAGGGCGTCCCCGACGACTTCGACCTTGACGTCGAGTTCGGTGCCTTCCTTTGCGAACGGGGGCAGATTGCACGTCAATGCGACCAGCGCCGTCGAGCCATTGGTGACATCCGTCAGGTTGAGGTTGAGGTCGTGTCGTTTGATGTAGTTGATGAGCGCTTGCCGCGTGCCCTTGTCGTTCGAGCCGGTGCCGGGCAGACCGGTAACCAGGCCGATGCCGGTGAGTTGGTGCGGCATGCTGTTGGCGACCCGCGTGATGCTGCTGATGCGCGGCGACAACACCGTTTGGCCCAGGCGGTTGGTGCGCACCGGGGAGGTGAGCGATTGCGGCGCCTCCATGAGCGCATCGTCGCTGAGCGGTTGCACCGTGACTGCGCCCGCCTGGCGCGGTTGCAACGCAGCCGGCGACGCACCAACTGGTGGCAGTTGCGCGCCAGTTGGGTTGCTACCGGTTGCACCGGTACCGTTCGATGCCGGTCCGTTGGTGGCACTACCCGGCGCGGCCGGTGGCGTTTGCCCGGGCTGAGTTTGCCCAGGCGGAGTTTGCACCGGCGGAGTTTGCGCCGCGAGCACTGCTCCAAGCACTGCGTTAAGCAGCGCGAAGGAAAGTGATCGAGGAAGCGAGTTTGTTGTGAAGCACATCTGCGTTTCTCCGAGGATTAGAACGGCCAGGCGGCCCAGACCAACGTGTCGAACAGTTGCCCGATCGGACCGCGAGTGACTTGGCGAGTGTTGGCGCCTTCACCCGTGATTGCGATGCGAGCTTCCGCGACTTGCGCGCTGGTGACCGTGTTGGCCGGCGTCACGTCGAGGGGGCGGACGAGGCCGCTGACGCGAAGCGTGCGGGTTTCGTCGTCGATCTTGAGACTGCGAACGCCGGCGACGACAAGGTTGCCGTTGGGCTGCACGTCGATGACGACGACCGCGATGCTGGCGCGAACGTCTGAGTTTTGATTTTGCTTCGCTTCGCCGTTGAAGTCCGTTTCCTTGCGGATCTCGAGCCGCGGCAGCACGTTCGTCTTGAACGTCTTGTCACTGAGCGAGAAGGCTTCGACGCGAGCGGCCAACGACGTGTCGTTGCGGCGCTCGACCTTGGCTTCATTGCGAACCGACGTTTCCTCTTGGATCGTGATCGTCAGGATGTCGCCGACGTGTCGAGCGCGGTTGTCCGCGATCGAGGAAATGCGCACGCCAGCGCGCACATACGGGTTCTGTGCCGCCAGCGAAGAGGCGAACGTGCAGCCGAGGCAGGTCAGTAGGGTGATGAGTTTCATGGCTGGGCTCACGGGTTGATGACGACCAGACCAGGGCCGAGGACGCGACCGGTCATTTGGCTGCGGGAGTTCAGGTTGGTCAGTTGGATGCGGCCATCGAGTGGCGCGTTGTGGTTCGCGATGGCCCGCGAGGTGACCTTGACGCGACCGCGGGTCAGCACGACCGTGACGATGTCGCCACGGTGAATCAGTGCTGGTGGCATGATGTCGCCCAGCGACAGGCGCTGGCCGTTGCGCAGGTTGCGCGCCGAGTTCATGCCGGCGATTTGCGGCATCTTGGTGAGATACAGGTCGCTGACCTGTGCCATTGGCTCACGGATGACGCGGATGTTCTCAGGACCGAGCGGCGTGTCCTTGCGGATCGTGCCGATCGTCTTCAGGATCCGGTGGAAGCGGCGCAGCTTGAAGTTGATCGGGATCTTCTTGAAGACCTCGCCGTCGACCAGGATCTCAATGTCGACCACGGCCAGGCTGAGGTTCGTTTTGGTGTTGCGAACACGAGCCCGCAGGTCCTGACTGACGCGACCTGGCGGAGCCTTGACGGAACGCATGCGCACCGGCGGTTCGAACTCGACGTCGCCGCCTTCGATCGCCAGCTGGGCTTGCAAGGCAGCGGTTGCTGCGTCGAGCATCTCCTGTTGCTGCACTTCGATCGCGAAGCTCTGCACCGAGATCTCGTTGCCGCCGGTCAGCTTCAGCGTCTTAAGCTGAATGCCTGCGCCGGCCAGCGCGCGAATGATGTCGGTGCGGGAGACTGCGCGGGCGTAGCCGTTGTGAGGGGCGGGACCGAAGCGGATCTCGGCCAACGCCATCGTCTGAGCGTTGGTCGGGGTGATCTCGCAGAGATCGCCGATCGTCACGTGTAGACCACGGATCGTCGTTGCTGGCTTGATGCGCAGCTCTGGCTTCACCGGTGGGTCGCCGTTGCCGCCTCCGAAGAGGGCGGCACACATCGCGATGGTTGTGAGTAGGGTCATGTTGTTCCTTCTTCCGCTTAGATCTGGTCGCTTATCGCGACAGGTTGGTAGCTGTTTGCAGCATCTGGTCGCTGGCCTTGATTGCGCGACTGTTCACCTCGTAGGCGCGCTGCGCGACGATGAGGTTGACCAGCTCGTTGACGATCTGGACGTTCGAACGCTCGATGAAGCCCTGCTTCAGCAAGCCGAGGCCGTTGCTACCCGGTGCTCCGGTCGTCGGTTGGCCCGACGCTTCCGTGGGGCGCATGACGTTGGAACCCGAGGCGAGCATGCCGCTCGGGTTGACGAAGCGGTGGATGTTGAGCTGGCCGAACTGCGTCGACGTGTCGGGCGAGCCAGCGGTTCGACCACTGACACGACCTTCGGGGTCGATCGAGATTTCGAGCGTGTCACTCGGCACGGTGACTTCCGGCGTCAACACGTTACCGGCGCCGGTAACCAGCTTGCCGTCCGCGTTGAGGTGGAAGTTGCCGTCGCGCGTGTAACCTGTCGCGCCATCGGGCAGGATCACGGAGAAGAAGCCTTGACCGTCGATTGCGACGTCGAGGCTCCGCTCGGTGATCTCGAGCGTGCCGGTCGTGAAGACCTTGGTCGTGCCGTTGAGGCGCGTGCCCGAACCGATCTGCGTGCCGATTGGCACCGCGTCGCCGTTCGTGCCGCGCGCCAGACCAGGCGATTGCAGGGTCACATAGAAAAGGTCTTCAAACGAAGCTTGGGACTTCTTGAAGCCCGAGGTGTTCACGTTCGCGATGTTATTCGCGATCATGTCGACCATCGTTTGTTGGGCTTTCATGCCCGTGGCAGTTGTGTAGAGACTCTTAAGCATCGTGTTGTTACCTCAAGATGTTGGTGATGAGGTTTCCCTGAAGTCGGTCCATGCCCGTGAGGGCCTTTTGAGTGGCAGAGAAGCTGCGTTCGACGGTGATCATCGCGACCAGCTCTTGCAAGCTGTCGACGTTGCTACCCTCGAGGAAGCCTTGTTGCAGGCCGGTGACGCCCTGCTTGCCGCCTTGATTCTTGGGATCCGTGTAGAGGCCGCGCCCAACTGGCATGAGCGCTTCCGGATCGGGGAGTGCGACCAACGCGATCGGGCCGTAGGTCTGACCAGTCTGTTGGTCCGATATCGTGCCGTTCGGTGAGAACGTCAGATCCGTTGGCGTGGCTTCGCCTCCGCCGAGCAGGATGGGTGAGCCATCCTTGCCCAGAATGCGCAAGCCGTCGCGCGTGGTCAGGTAGCCATCGAGTGCGATGTTGAGCTGTCCGTTGCGCGTGTAGAACTCGCCACCATTGGAGTTCTGGACGCGCATCCACTCGGGCCCATCGATTGCAACATTCAGCTTGTTGCCGGTCTCGCGCAGCGTGCCGCGTTGCATGTCCGACTGCTCGCGATACCCGACCGTCGACATACGGCTGTCGAGCATCGTGTGGAAGCGGTCGCCCGAGCCTTCTGCAATCGCCGTGCGACGCTTGAAGCTCGAGGTGTCGACGTTGGCCAGGTTATTGGCAATGGAGGCCTGCTTTTCCGCGAGGAAAGTCAGGCCGCTCACCAATGCGTTTTCTGCGTAGCTACCCATGATTACCTAACGATGTTCATCAGTTCGGAGAGGATCTCGTCGGTCGTCGTGATGACACGCGAGTTGGCTTGGAAGCCACGTTGGGCCTCAATCAAGTTGACGAACTCCTTTGCGATGTCGACGTTGCTGTTCTCCAGCTGGCCGGCGCGAACCGAGCCAGCACCGGCGGCATTGGCCGTGGTTGCAATTGCGTCATCTGAGTTTGGTGACTCGGAGTAGAGCGTGTCGCCTTGGCGCGTCAGGCCGCCTTCGTTGCTGAACATGCTGATGCGCAGCGTGTCGAGGGTCAGGTTCTGGCCATTGCTGTAGAAGCCGATCAGCTCGCCGCCGTTGTTGAAGCCAACGTTGAGCAGCGTGCCGGCGCCGTAGCCGTCTTGGTCGACCGCCGCGACGGTGGTCGCGCTGCCTAGCATGGCGACTCCGTCAAACTGGCCGGATGTGCCGAGGTTGATCGCGACGTTTTGTGCCGCCGCAATGCCGTCCCAGGCGAAGGTCAGGGTGTTGGTGCCACCGCCGATGACGTTGAACGAACCGTTGTCGTTGAATCGAATCTGGCCGATCGAACTCTGCGTGATCGTGGCGCCGTCGCCTTGGGTCTCCGCCTGCAGGTCCCAGATGCGCGGGTCGGTGACCGAGCGGGTGAACGTCATCGTCACCGGGTGCGTGCGGCCTTGGCTATCGATGACGTCGATCGACGTGACCGCGGTGTCGGCGTTCGTGCCGTCTTGCGACACTTCGAAGCTCGGCCAGCTGGCAGCGCCGGCGTTGGTCGAGACATCGCCGAGGAACAGGCTCAACGCCGCCTCTTCCTTTTCGGTGGCGGTCAGCGTGATGTTGCCGTCAGCGGCTAGGGCAGCCGTCGATTGGGTCGAGTTGACGGTCGCATTGACGAAGTCGACCAGCTCGCCGAGCGTCGTCCCGGTCGTGCCGTAGACGAACGTGTCCGAGAAGGCCGTGCCGTCCGGGTTGGTGCCGCTGACGGTGATTGCGTCGCCGTTCGTATAGGGCTCTGTTCGTGCGGTGAGTGCGTTGATGTTGGTCGTGGCGACCGCCGTGCTCTCCGAGCCGGACGTCAGGGTCGTGTTGAGGCCGAGCGACGCCATCAAGGTCGAGGACGAACTGCCGTTGTCGAACTTGATCGTGGCACCCGAGCCGAGTCGCTTGGTGTCGATGCCGATCGTGCCGCCCGCGTTGTTGGCAGTCGCAGCGGCACCGGTGATGCCAGAGAAGCCAGCGATGTTGCCATTGAGCCAGTCGGCAATGTCCGATGCGTTGACCGGACCGGCGTCAAACGGCGGTTGATCGGGAACGGTCAGGGTTTGCTGGGCGCCACCGTTGACTGACACCAGCAGCGTGGCGCCGAGGTTGCCGGTCAAATCGTATTGCGGACCTGATGGCGCTGGTGCCGTCGACGTCTTGCTCGCCGCCGTGCCCGCCTTCAGCGGCACATTGGACGTCACGATCTCGGCTAGCGGGCCGCCGACCTCTGCCGGCAGACTGCCTTGGAACGTGACTTCGCTGGTCGATTGGGCCGGCAGCGTGTCCGAGGTCGGCACCGTGATATCTGCGCCGCTCGAGTTGACAACACGCAAGCCGGTGCGCAGGTCGACAAGTGAACGATTGGCATCGATGCCGAACGACCCGACGCGCGAGTAGAACGTCTGGGACCCGTTGGTCATCGTGAAGAAGCCGCGCCCTTGCAGTGCGACGTCCATCGACCGACCGGTGTCTTGTAGCGTGCCTTGGTTGGTGTCGACATCGACACTCGACAAGAACGTGCCGGTGCCGATCTGCATCGGGTTCTGGCCACCGAAGTTGCCGTTCGGGCCGGAGCCCGAGCGGACCGTAAAGCTCAGAATGTCGCTGAACGTCGCACGAGAGCCCCGGAATCCGGGCGTGCTGACGTTGGCGAGGTTGTTACCGATGACGTCGATGTAGGTTTGGTGGGCGCGTAGTCCCGACAGTCCCGTGTATAGCGCGGTGCTTACCATTCTTCTCGATTACCTGCGTTGCGGATCTTGGTGAGGTGGATGCTGGAGGAATCAGGCGTTGGTCGCCGGCGCCGGGGTCGGTTCTTCTCCGTTGGTGATGCCGAGCACCTGGCGCATGTCGATCTCTGCGCCCGATTGCAGGCGGAGGCGCACGTCGCCGGTCTCGGCGACGAACACGGAGGTCACCGGCTCGCTACCGGTCGTGCCGTCTTCGGCAACAAACTCCACGTTCTTACCGAGCAGTGCACTGCCTTGGCTGAGGCCCTGCGAGCGAGCCAGGATGCCTTGGTAGTCGAGCAACTGCGTCATGCTCTCGTTGAGGCCGCGCTGTTCTTCCATGCTTGAGAAGCTCGCGAGCTGCTCGTTGAAGCTGCTGCTGTCGACCGGCTCGAACGGCGTTTGGTTGCGCAGCTGTTGGGTCAGCAGCTCCAAGAACTGGTTGCTGTCGCCGGTTGCTTTGCTGCTGCCAAGGATGTTGTTGGCGCCGGTGGTGTTGAGTTGGTTGATATTGAAGGGGCTTTCCATCGTGTTCTCCGATTGCGTGCTGGTGGGTCTGATTGCTGGTAGGGCTGAATCGCTGCTGGGCTAGGCCAAGAAGTCGAGGCCGCCGCCGGCAGTGAAGCCGAGCGGTTGCGGAGTGGTTTCCGCGTCGTTGCTGGTTGTGTCGTTGGATGCGAATCCGCCATCGGCGGCGTCGCGTTGTGCTTGTTGGTGCTCGAACTCGCTGCGGGTCTGCACTTCTGCGCCCGTGATCTCGAGGCCACTCTCTTGCAGTGTCTGCTTCAGTTCGTCGAGGTGACGTTGCAGCAGGCTGTTGATGTCTTGGCGATCGGCCGAGATCGTCAGGCTGAGCTTGTTGCCGCCTTCGACCGTCATGCGCAGATCGAGCTGACCAAGGTCCGGCGGCTCCAGGCGCATGCGCACCTCGCCACCTTCGCTGTTCAGCTTCATCAGGATCTGCTTGAAGACCGAGTCGCGCGCCTGCTCGAGCAGTTGGGCCTGTGCCGCGCTCTTCGCGGAGTAGGCGCCTTGCACGGACGGGGCGTTCGACTTCGTGTTGTTGGCAATCGCGGCGTTGCCGGTGCCACGAATGGTCGGCTCGACGGTCTTGGCCGTGGGCGCTTGTTGGGTCGCGTTCTGGCCGGCGGCATTGAGTTGCTGCTGGCCAGTGTTCTGTCCCTGGATGGTGGCGGCAATCAGTGGCTCACTGGTGACCGGGGTCGAACGGTTGGCGTCCTGGGTCTTGGTGGGCGACTTGGTAGGCTGCTCGCTGTCGCCGCGCTCGACGCTCTCGGTGACGTCATCGCCGAGGTCGACTGCTTCCGGGTCAGCACCTTCGTCGTGGACGTCGGCGGGTTGTTCGGTGTCACCGTCGGCAACTTCCCGGGCATCCGGCACGTCATCGCTGGCGTTCTCGAGCCCGCTGTCAACAGGAGTCTCTTCGGCTCGTTCTTGCGGGGGCGCCCCGTTGTCGTTGGACTCATTGGCAACGGACTCACGGAGCATGCGATCGAACGGCGATTCCTCTCCGGTGCGCATGCTCGCAGCCATTGGGATTGCCATCGGGTCGGACTCGATGCGTCCGAGTTGTATGTTTGGTATCGCCACAGTGATGTTCTTCCTCGCCACCTTGAAGAAGCACCGTGCATGCCAAGCGGCTCAGGAAATCGATTGCCCCGGTGGCACTGGCGATTCGCCTCCCGATCGCCGTCGCGCGGGGAGCAGGCGGCAGTTCTTGCCACCTGCTACAGCGGCAATTGCTGCCGATACTGGCAGATCTTGCCGCCGGTGTCGGGCCGCCCGTGCGCTGCGGCTTTCGACACATTTTGGGATTGACCTCTCAAGCGGAGCCCCCGGCTGCCGATGATTCCCTTGGACCAGTAACAAAGAGTCACTGATGGACATTCGAAACGTAGGCAACCACGGCAACATCGATCGCGCAGGCGAGCACGGCAAACGTGCTCAGTCCAAGTCGAACGTGCTGATTCCGTTCGTTCCGAAGGATGATGCGCGCATTAGCGAGACCGGCCGCAAGACCGCTGCAAGCGTCGATCGACTCGTCGATCAAGCTCGCGACGACGATGGCAGCCGCGATTCGCTGGTAGAAGCTGCGCGTCAGAAGTTGTTGTCGGGAGAGCTCGACACCGAAGCCGTCTTCGCATCGACGGCCGAGAAGCTCGCCAACCGCGGCTTCCTCAGCGTTTAGTCGCTACGTCGCGCGGCCTGGCATAGGCAATGCCATCCGGACCCTTGCGCGCATCGATGCGATCGATCAGGTCGCCGGACTCGAGATCGACAATGGCGACGAACTCGCCGCGCGCACAGGTGACGTAGGCCAGCCGTGAATCCGGCCCGCTGACGACAGAAAGCGGTAACGAGCTCTGCTCACTGCGGTCGCCGTGAATCGAGGCTTCGCGTACCAGCTTGCGCTTGGCTGCATCGAAGATCATCAGCTCACCGCTTTCCCTGCACGTGACCAGCACCTGCGCGTGGTCGGCCGTGAAGGCGACGCGAAACGGAACCACGCCGGTGTCGTGGGTCGCGAGGACCTCACCGGTCTTGCGGGACACAATCGACAGGTTGTTGGTCGATTGGTTGGCGACCCAGGCATCGCCAGTGAGCGGATGCACAGCCAGTCCTGCCACGCCAGCGCCCAAACGGATCGGCATTGGCAGGGTGCTCGCATCGGCACGCAAATCGAGGAACACCACCATGCCGTCGGCGCCGCTGGATGCGGCGGCGTGTTTGCCATCCAGCGTCACCGCCACCATGTGCACCGTCTGCTGTGGTGTGCTCCAGGTGCGATGGATCGCGCCGGCCTGGATATCGACGAGCACGAGCTTGCGTGTCGCTTCGCTGGTTACGATTGCGTGGTCCTGCGAGACGAACTGCACGCCGTGCGGCCGCAAGAACAGTTGGTTGGTTAGGGTCGAGGCGTCACCCGGCTGCGACAGGTTGATGGTTCGCAGCACCTTCGCGGCAACGACGTCGAGGACCGTCAGGGTGTGCCCTGGCTTGGCACCGCCGTAGTTGGTCACCACGGCCGTGCGGCCATCTGGCGAGACGGCGACTTGATGTGGGCCAAGGCCCGTCTTGAGCACCGCCACCTCAGAACGCGTTGCCACCGCGAAGATCGACACGGTGTTCTCGGCTTTGTTGCAGACCAGCAATCGATCCCCGGCTGGCGGCAATTGCGCCCTGTCCGTTTGCGCGGCCGCTGGGTGAGCGAGGCAGGCCAACAGAATGAGTCGCGAGGCGAACGCCATGCCCGCTTCTACGGCGTAGCCGATCTCAGCGCGAGCGGGGGCCACGGAATCGCTGAGGGGCTTGGTCCGTGCGCCGGGGCGGGTACAACAGTGTTGCCCCTCTTTGTCCGCCGAATGCACCCTTTCCTGACGTTCCGATTGATGCCGCTGCTTGCAGTGGCCGCGCTGGCGATTGCTGTTCCAGCTTTGTCCGGCCAGAATCCGCCTGCAGGTGGCCAGCCGCCGGTTGTTGTGCCGGATCCGGTTGGCAAGCCCAATCCGGCGTCGAAGCCCAATCCAGCGTCGAAACAGGGCCCAGCAGCAGAGCAGGGCCAGGAGGGCGTCGCCGCAGCAGAGGCGGCGCTCACCAAGCGCATCGACAAGGCGATCGCGGACTACGAGAAGGTTCGCAAGGATCCGAAGAAGCTGTCGCAGCGCAAGCGGTTGCTCGGATGGATTGGTGAAATCGACGATGCGCGGGTCACGGAGTATCTCAAGCAAGACCTGAAGCGCCATGCGTCGTCGTCGGCTGGCGAGTACGCGATCGAAGCGATCAGCAAGGTTGCGCGTCCGCAGCTTGAGTCGGCGCTACTCAGTGTCGTGAAGGCAGTGAAGAGCAACCATCGCACGCGAGTCGCTGCGACGCGCTTGCTCACCACGTTCGGCGATGGCGCGTGCGACGACTTGATCGACTATGCGGCGGCGGTCAAGCACCAGGGTATCCGTTCTGGTTTGCTCCAAGGTCTGAGCACAAGTGAGTCGCCCAGAGTGCATCGAGAGTTGGCCAAGCTGATTCTCGATGGGGACCACGCCTATCGGCTAGGCATGCTCGTCTCGACTCGCTTCGCGAAGGGTATCCGCAAGATTGATGACGCCCGCATCAAGTGCATCAAGGAAGGTAACCTGATCGTGGCGGCAACGGCTTGGCGGTTGCTAGTCGAACAGGGCCATCGCCGCGGTGCGGACCTGACGGTCGATGTGCTCGAGCGGGTTTTCGATAAGCCGGACCTACGCTCCGCTGCTGAGTTAGTCCAGGGGTTGGTGTTGGTTGGCGATCCCGACTTTTTTCCAGCGATCCTTCGCTTTGGGGCGACGCGTGGCAACACCGTCAAGCAGGCGCTGCGACGCGTCGCAGGTGCCGCCGGCAAGAACCCGGAACTGATCGAGTTCTTGATCGAAGATGGCATCGAGTCCGAGTCGCCGGCTGAGCGTTCGGTTGCCAAGATTCTCCTGAGCAAAGCCCCGGCGTCCGCGGTCGCCCCATTGGTCGCACGAGTTCGCCAGCAGTTGAAGCGCAATCGCAAGAAGGTGCTTGAGAGTGCGGCGGGGTTGCACGAGCTGCTCAGCAAAGACCCGACGTGGGTGCAAGACCTGGTTGGGCTCGCGAGCGCGAACGACTTCGAAAGTCGCATGCTTGGGCTAGCTATGCTGCTTGAGATGGAGTCTCCGGCAGCCATCCCGCACGCCCAGCGCTACCTCAAGAACCGTGCGTGGGAGTTGCGTTCGCTGTCCTACCGCTACTTGACCAAGAGCCGTGACGTCACGTCGATCCCGTTGTTGATCGCGCGTTTCGGCAGAGAAGACGGTCGTCTGGCTCACGAGCTCAACACCGCGTTGTTCAAGCACACGGGCACGCGCTGCTGGAGTGCCCGTGATTGGTCGAGCTGGTGGCGGCGCAACAAGGTTGGCTTCGTGTTGCCGCATCCCAACAGCGTCAAGGGCGGTGGTAGCACCTCCGGTGGCAATACGATCAGCTACTACGACATCCCGCTGGTCAGTGCTCGCATCGCGTTCATCGTCGACCACAGTGGTTCGATGGGTGCTCGCGTTGGCACCGACAAGAAGCGCAACCGACTGATGGCTGCCAAGGAGCAGTTGCGCCTGGTGATCGGTGCGTTGCCGAAGACGCACAAGGTCAACCTGATCCCGTTCGAGAGCAGAGTGTCCAATGTATGGCGCGAGCTCAAGGCGCTGACCAAGGGCAATCGACGTGAGTTGCTTGAGGAGGTCAACAAGATCAAGCTAGCTGGCGGCACCAACACCTACGGCGCGATCATGGCCGCGATGGATGACCCCGAGGTCGACACCATCTACCTACTAACGGATGGCGTTCCAACCGCCGGCGAAGTCGTCGACGCCGAGGAGATCCTCGAAGCCGTTCTCCGCCAAAACCGCACCCGCCAAATCATCATCCACTGCATCTCCATCGGCATGAAGTCCACCCTACTAATGGACCTAGCCGCAATGACCGGCGGCCAATACAAAGAAGTTCGTTAGTACTGTGCCAGTAATGCCCCCCGGCGGATTCGCCGGCTCCTTCAGTGCTGGAAACTAGC
>CAXBFC010000125.1:0-18054 GCA_963974725.1 uncultured bacterium
GCGCACCTCGCAACTGGCGCACCTCGCAACTGGCGCACCTCGCAACTGGCGCACCTCGCAACTGGCGCACCCCGCAACTGCGTGCTCCAGCAGCTCTACGAGCCCTGGAGAAAGCACACCGCGACGCCGCCGACTGCCAACACCGTGCCGACCATGCCGAGCATGCCAACGCGTGCTTTGTAGAACCAGATCGCCACTGGCAACATCCAGATCGGCGTCGTCGCCATCAGCGCCGACGCGACCCCCGTGTCCTGCGCTCGTGACGCGCCAACCATCGACATCCAGACGCCGAGCACAGGGCCGCAGACAACCCCGATCCAGGCCGCGATCAACGCCTTGCGATTGCGCAGGATCTTGACCATCGCGAACGGCCGGCGCTGCACTGCTACGATCAGCTGCATCGCAATCGTCGCGGCACACATGCGAACGATGGTCACCAACAGCGGGTCGATACCGGCCGGCAGATCCGGGCCTTGGTGCATCGCGACTTCCGCCATGACAAACCCCGAGGCTTGCCCGAGTGCCCCTACCAACGCGCCGATGCACCCCCACAGCCACTGGCGCGGAGTCAGGTCGGGCCGCCAAGCACCGCCGCGCTTACCGAGCAACACCATCGCCACGCCGGCCACCGTCAAGCCGATACCGAACAACTGACCCGTTGTCGGCGCCTGACCGCGCAACAGGTTGATGGCGACGGTGCACGCCGGCCACAGCGACATGATCACGGACGCCAACCGCGGCCCAATCGTCGCCAGTGCGTGGAAGAAGCCGTAGTCGCCGATGACAAGCCCGAGCACGCCCGACAAGCCGATCAGCGACAGGCGTTGCCACGACGCATCGCTCGGCCAACTTTGACCGAGCAGCACCAAGCCGAGCACGAACAACAGCGGCAGCGCGGCATACAATCGGAATTGATTGAGTGGCTGCGCGCCTGCTTCGCGACCGGCCACGGCGAACGCGAGGCTGCTTCCCAGCCAACACAAGGCTGTCAGAAGCGACGCGAACTCACCGAGGTAGGGCATGCAAAGGGCGGCGGAGTGTGCCAGTCTGTTGCCAGCGACTCAACGTGGAACTGCTCGACAAGTACATGGTGTGGCTGCGCAACGAGCGGCAGAAGAGCCCGGCAACCCTCCGGGCCTACAGTACCGACTTGCGTTCGTTTGCCCGCTGGCTCGGCGAAACCGAGCGCACGATTGCCGAAGTATCGCGCCTCCAGCTACGCCGCTACCTCGTCGAGCTCGAAGAGCAAGGCCTCAAGGCCACCAGCGTGCAACGCAAGCTCGCCAGCATCCGCGGCATGTTTGGTTGGCTGCAGCGCGAAGGCCACATCGACAAAGACCCAGCCAAATTGATCAAAGGCCCCAAAGCCGAAAAGCGCATCCCAAGGTTCCTGACGTCCCCCGAAGTCGACCAATTGCTATCGCAACCATTCGACGATTCGCCCCAAGGTCGCCGCGACCAGGCGATCCTCGAAACGCTCTACTCAACTGGCTGCCGCGTCAGTGAGTGTGCAACCATGAGTCTCAACGCGCTCGATCTCGATGAAGGCATCTGCCGCGTCATTGGCAAAGGCCAAAAGGAACGCATCGCGATGCTCGGCAAGCAAGCCCTGCAAGCGATCCACGCCTGGCTACCAGCCCGCAAGGACCTGTTGCGCACCGCGAAGCGTTTCGACGACGGCGCGCTCTGGCTCAACCGCAGCGGCAAGCGCCTGAGCGCCCGCTGGATCTTCAACACCGTCGTAGCCCGCGCCAAAAAAGCCGACCTACAATCCCGCCTGACCCCGCACGGCCTGCGCCATTCCTTCGCCACCCACCTGCTAGACCGCGGCGCCGACCTCCGCACCGTGCAAGAACTGCTAGGCCACGCCCGCCTGGTCACCACCGAAATCTACACCCACGTCTCCATCGGCCGCCTCCGCGACGTCTACGACCAAGCCCACCCCCACGGCCGCACCCAATCCACCTAACTTGCCGTACGGTGCCAGGACCAAAAAACACTTCCTCGAAAGACGCTTCCTCGCCCAACGACGGCGTCACCAACGACGGCGTCATCAACCACGGCGTCACGATCCGCGCGGCGCTGCTCGCAGTGTTGGCCGTGGCAGCGCTTCTCGTGCTTGGCTGGCTGCTGCAGCTACCGGACGCCCCGCCGACGCCCAATGCGGACGATTCGCGCGCGGTCACCCAAGAGCAAGCCCAGGCGACTGGCTCCAAGGTTCCGGATCGTGCCGCGGCATCCAAATTAGAACGGCAAGCACTCACCGCCAACGAACCACAACCCGACCAACCCAGCGAATGGACGGTGCAGCTCGTCGGCATGCGAACGAACGTTCCATGGAGCGCCCCGTTGTCGATCACCTTCGAAGGTCGGCTCGAAGTGCACGGCGCCGTCGATGCTGATGGCGCGTTTCGCTTCGTGCCACCGCCCGGTGCCCGCAACCCGGGAATGCAACACTTGCGCGTGTCGGCGGCTGACCCCAACTACCGCATCCCGCACGCCGAGCATCGCACGGCGCCCTTGCAACACACCGGCCAGATGACCTTGGCGGTTGAAGCGACGGCGATCTTGCGCGGCCGCGTCGTCGACCCCGACGGCAACGGCATCCTCGCCAGGATGCGCGCCTTCATGTGGGACGCCGACGGACCACGAGAACCGTTGCGGGCGCGCACGGTCTGCGACGAAGATGGCTTCTACCAGATTCGTGTGCCGCCAACCGTTCCGTTGCTGCTGGTGGCGGACGTGACCCAAGCAACGTTCCAAGACAGAGGCCAAAGCCTCTTCGCCATCGACAACAGCTGGCCCACCAGCTCGAGCGCGATGGAGGATCTCGCCCGCCGCGACGCGCGCCAATCACGTGCGGACTTGGTGCCGGCGTCGCAGCGGGTGGAAGGTGAGTTTTGCATGCCACGCGACCTGCCCGACCTGCAACTCGGCCCAACCAGCGTCGTCACCGGTCGCGCAGCGCTCGCCAACGGCCAACCGCTAGCGAACGTCTGGATCAATGCCGGGCCAGCTCAGGCAAGCAAACCGGCATGGCACTACCTGCTGCATTGGACCGACCGCCAGCGCATCGTGCCCGGCGGCCGCACCCGCACCAACGCCGACGGAACGTTCTCGCTGCATCTCGCAACCGGCGAACAGTTCCAGTTCATGGCGACTGCCGAACGGCCCCTGCTGCTCGCTGGCGAACCCACCGCCGTGGCCACCGCGCCTGGACATGTCGAACTGACTGCGCCCGGTGAACTCATCACGCTGCAAGCTCTCGATCAGGGCAAGCCAGTTCCCAGGGCATGGATCGACATCGACGAGTTTCGATGGCGCACCGACGCAACTGGCTCGCTACAGGTCACCCTCAAACCAGGGCCGGTCCGCGTTCGTAGCCGCCACAACGTGCACGCCTCGGCGTGGATGGAATTGCCAGCAACTGGTCGACCACCCGTGGTCGCGCTGACGCTTGCGGCGCAAGAACTCAGCGACGTGCGCATCCACTTGCAAAGCAAGCCAGTGCTGCTCAACGCCATGTTCACCTGGCAACCGCTGCCCGTGGGCGTCGCCTTCCACCTCGCCACGCAACGCAAAGCCAGTGACGAACCATTCGTCTTGCACATCCCGCCGGGCAAATACGAACTATCCATCCACGACGTGCACAACGCGCAAGGCGGCGTCTACCTGCTGCCAAGCAACTACCAGGTCACTGTGCCGCCCGAAGGTTTGTCCGCAACCTACGACGCCACGTTCGGTGGCACGATCGAAGTCGATGTCTTCGCGCCCAACCGCACGCGCAGCGGCGGCACGTTCTCACTCACTGACGCAAGCGGCAACGACGTCACGCCAATGACGATGGCGTGGGACGGATCGGGCGCAGCCCGCATTGCCGAGGCTGGCACCCTGCAACCGCTAAGCACCAACCGACTCGCGGCCGTGTTCCCAGCTGGCTCGTACACCCTGACCGTGCGTTCGCCAACCCACGGCACCGTCACCCGCACCGTGCTCGTCACCAAACGGTCCAGAACCCACGTTCCGATCGAGTTCCAGTAACCCCGTCAGAACTTGCTGCGATACGCAGCCCACAGTGCCGGGTGCCAGTTGACCCACGACAAGTGCCAACCTTCGGCGTGGTCGACCTGAACGTAGCGATCGACGTAGTCAAAAAACGGATCGTGGTTCCAAGCCGTGCGCAACCCCATCATGCGCGCCGCCAATGCCTGTCCCAGCCAAGCATTGCCGGTGCAACAGCGGCGATACGGATTGGCATCCCAG
Source organism: uncultured bacterium (assembly GCA_963974725.1). Lineage (GTDB taxonomy): Bacteria > Planctomycetota > UBA1135 > UBA1135 > UBA2386. Next base: position 4,264 of record CAXBFC010000125.1, read on the forward strand.
CGCACGTCGTCGCGATCCGGATGGTCGCAGTGGCTAAACCCCCATTCGGGCAAACCGTCATGTTCGACGGTGTAGTTGCCGTGGCCCCAGTTCCAAACTCCCGGCGACGTCTCGCGAACATAGAACGTCTGGCCATCCTCCGCGAACCACGCACCCTTGCCACCATCCTTGATGGCCTTTGATTCGTAGTCGTGGCCGACGTTGAGCATGCTCTCATCGTGGAGCACGTGCCCGGCAATCAAGATTGGCAACTTGCGGCCGTGACCGTGGCCACCAATTCCTTGCCAGCGGCAACCACCGCGCAGCGCCGCGTAGTTGTCGAGACCGACTTGCACGACGCTGATCAGCAACCTGCGTTTGCGGGTCTCGGAGGAATCGAGATTGAGCATCAGCGCAGCGCTGCCCACCAACGAAGCGATGTCGCGGCCGTAGTCCGGCATATTGTCCGCCGGGTGCACGTAGCGCGCAATCCAACCGGGGATGTGGTCGAGCCACAGACGGTCGAAGCGTTCGGCAATCGTCTCGATCAAGGGCACGTCTGCGACCGGATGCAGAGAACGCAAGCAGGAGAAGTCGAGATCTGCGGCGCGAAACCGCACAGCCTTGTCGCCAGAGACGTAGGGCGGCCGAAACGCATCTGGCGCCGGCAACGTGCCAACACACGTCAGCACGGCCGCCTTCTGCAGGATGGGTGCCTCAGAACTGGTTGCCCGACTCTCGACCGAGACCAGGCTCTGCGCAGGTGCCAGTAGCAATGGTTGCAACGCACTGACCCCCAAAGCCACGTTCAACTTCGCGTCGTATCGCTTCAGGGTGTCCGGGCCGAACAACTCGCTGTCGTAGCCCTGCACGTCGCTACTCGGGTCCGGATTGATCATCGAACCGTGTCGCACGCGCCCATTTGCCTGCTGCGTCGCCGGCTCAATGCGGATGATTTCAGCCGGGCCGAGCACCCATGGATCCCCATTTGCGAACGTTCCGACAACATGCTCGCCGGCAAACGTCCAGGTGATGCCATGGCGCGCAACCTGCTTCGCGGTTCTGGGCAATCCCTCCGGATCCCCCATGGGAGTGGACAGTTCCTGAGTTACGACAAACCCCAGTGACAAAACCACTGCCGCGGCTGCCCGCACAACGACCACCAACCGGCACCACAAGTCATCCACGTTCGCAACGTATCCTTCGCGCCGGACCGGCGCGCGCTCTATGCTAGCAACCGGGCAGCACTCCTGCCTGACGCTCTCCCCAACCAACTCGAACCACGCCGGATCATGCTCTCTCCCCGCGCCGCCGTACTCGAATCGTTCGCCAAGCACCGCTGCTCGGCCATCTTGCGCACAGACGACGAGACAGCCGTCAGACCAGCAATGGATGCTGCCATCCGCGGCGGCTTCCGCATCGTGGAGATCACGATGACCACCCCCGGCTGCCTTGAGCAGATCGCCGACCTGCGAGCGCAAGCCAACCACGATGGGCAAGACCTGACGATCGGCGCCGGCACCGTGCTGACCGTCGACGACGCCAAGCAGGCGATGGCCGCCGGCGCGCAGTTCCTGGTCTCTCCCGTCACCGATCCCCAGATCATCACATTCTGTCGTCAACACGATCTGGTATCGGTTCCTGGCACGTTCACACCGACAGAAATGATGACCGCGCACAAGGCCGGCGCCGACCTGGTGAAGCTGTTCCCTGGTCCGTCCAACGGCCCCGCCTTCCTGCGGGCGTTGCGCGGGCCGCTGCCGTTCCTGCGAGTGTTCCCAACCAGCGGTGTCACCGAAGAGAACTGCGAAGAATGGCTCGCCGCCGGCGCGTTCGGGCTCGGGTTTGTCGCTTCTTTGTTTGAACCGATGGATATGGCCAAGCATCGCTTCGAAGCCATCGAAGCGCGCGCCAAGCGCATGACCGACAAGGTTCGCGAGTATGGCAGCGAGCGCAAGCGCAGCCGCGAAGTCACGACTGCCTAGCGGTCAGGCATCCCGGCGCTACCGACAACTGCAGCCAGACAAACCATCCCGGCCGACCCGGCCCGGCGGCTGGGCGCCAAGCAGCACCTCGAATCCAAGCCACACGGAATGCGCCGAGCCACTTAGGTGCGCACTGTCGTCGTAATCGTATTGCAGCCGCATGCGGGTGAACGGCGACACCTGGCACTGCACGAGCGGCGAGATCCGGATGCGATCTGCGCGAAACGCATCGGCGTTGCGACCGAACGTTCCAGTGCCCACATAGCTCGCCGAAGAACCCGTCGCGTATTCACAGCGTAGACCGGCGGCAAAGCCATTGTCCCACCCGACCAGGCCATACAAATAGCCACCGTGATCACGCAGGGTCGCGCTGGGGATCGCGACATTGCTGGGCCCCGTCGCGTCGACCTGCGCGGCGGTTTCGAAGTCGCGATACAGATACTCACCCTGCAGCCGCAAGAACGCCGAACCGGGATCCGTTGGCGCCGGCCGCCATTGGTAGACGAAGTCGACCCCCGAAATCATCGTCGCCTGTCCGCCACCCGTTGCGTTGCCACCAAACGCTACCGACGCACCAAATCCGAGTGCCGACTCCTGATCCAATTCGAAGGTCGTGGCCACCCGACCGCTCCACACCATGTCGTCGATCGATCGAGCATCGGTGTCCGTGCGACCAAAGAAGCGCCCGCCGACGGGTCGTTCGGCATACGCCTCGTCACTCGAACCGAAGCTGGTCATCGTCTCTCCGTTCGCATTCTGTCCGGAGATGAAGAACTCCAAATAACGATGGGTCGGCGCCAACCACGACAACCGCGCTCCCGGTGCGCGCATGCCTTCCGGCCCAAATACGCGCGTCAGGATCACTGGCTGGCTTTGCCAGTCCCAGGCGTGCGGGTGCAGTGGATTGAGGCGACCAAACTCCGTGAAGTAGTGGCCCACCTTCGCTTGGAAGCGATGCGGCAGGTTGGTCGTCTGCAAAAACGCCTCTTCGAGCTCCACTACGGTTTCGCCCTCCGGATCGAGAAAGGACACCAAGACGCCTTGCGCCGTAAACCAGTTGTCGACGGTGCCATTGAGCTGGATCTCCGCCTGCTGCATGGTCAGGCCACGGCGCCGCGGGTCGTGTTCTCCGCCCTGCAACTCAATCAATTGCGCATCTCGCTCGGTCGAGCTCCCGATGGCGAACAGCAGATCGAGACTGATGTTGAGCTTGTCGAAGGGTCCCGTCGTCTGTGGCAATGCCAACTCTTGGTGACGGTGCCCGACATGCTCTGGGTCGACGTTCTGTGCGCCAATAATTGGTGCGCCAATATTTGGTGCGCCAATATTCTGTGCGCCAATATTCTTCGCGCCAACATCCTGGGCAGCCACTCCTGGCAGCCCGATCGCGCCAAGCGCAACCAACCGTGTCACCAAACCAACTCGAGCATCGACATGCATGCCGACAAGGTGCCGCTTGCGGGTAGGTAGTTCCAACAAACTGGACAAAGCGAACTAGCCAAGAGTTCCCGGTAACCATCCGCGGTTTGCGCGTATGTTCGCCGCCGATGCCGTGCCCCACCAGCAGTTCTACCAGCCACCTGGACCCCACCGCCAGCACCAAGCTCACCGCACACCTCCCTAGACTGCGAGCCATCGCGCGGCGCCTGCTCGGCTGCGATCACCTCGCCGACGATGCCGTTCAGGAAGGCCTGGTCGCACTCTGGCGGCAACCGAGCCCACCACCGCACTTGGCCCAGTGGCTGACTCGCACGGTCATCCACCGCTGCCTGCACTTGCGACGAACCGCCGCCCGCCGCCGCAAACACGAACACATCGCATCGGCGCACTGCGAGCTGCACGAGGGTTGCGACAATCCCCTGCACATCGCCATCGCCCACGAAACCAGCGAGCAGCTGGCGGCTTGCATCGACACGCTGCCGAGCGAGCAACGCCAGGCCCTGACCCTCTACGAGCAAACCGGGCTCGATTACGGCACCATCGCCGAGCGGCTCGAGGTCCCCGTTGGCACCGTGCGGTCGCGACTTGCACGTGCCCGCGGCACCGTGCAAGCGGCCCTCAGGCGGCAGTTGCACCCGGACTAGCCTGTTGGTGTCGACCCAGTTGTCCTAGTCTGCCGCCGCGTGCTGTCCTTCCTTAGCTCCCCGATCCCCGCAAACCTGACGTCCGAGTCGTTTCTAGCACTCGGGTTTCTGGCGTTGTGTGCCGGCCCCCTGATGGTCTGGCTGCTGCGTTCGCACACGTGGTCGACCGTAGTGCTCGACAGCTTCTGCCTGATCACGATCAGTGGCTTCGCGTTGCTGCACCTGCTGCCGGAGTCAGCCGAACAAGCGGGCTGGCTGGTGTTGCCGCTCGCGTTGCTTGGCTTCATCTTGCCATCCGTTGCCGAGCGCACGCTGCATCACGGCCATCCAGGCATGCGACGCGTGGTCATCGTCCTGGCGGTGCTGGGCATCGCCGCGCACGCAACGCTCGATGGCTTGTTCCTCAATGTTGGCGGCGACGTGCACAAGGGGCACCTCCATGCCGAAACCCACGAACTGACCGCTTGGGCCGTCATCCTGCACCGCATCCCCGAAGGCCTCGGCATTTGGTGGATCGTGCCGCGCACCCTCGGCGTGCTGCCCGCCGTGCTGATCACCGTCGCCAGCATCGTCGCGACCTTGTTCGGCTACTTTCTCGGCGGCTCGGTGCTCACCGACGATTCGCAGAACGCACTGGCGATGCTGCAGTCGTTGTTGGTCGGTTCGCTGCTACACGTCGTGCTGCATGCACACATCCCGGCCCCACGCGAACAGGGCCGCATCCGGCCAGCGTCCGTGCTCGGCGCAGCGATCGGCGTCGCGGTGCTCGGCTATGTCATTCACGACCACTTCCCACAAGGGGAGCACGGCGGCCCCGCGCAGGTGTTCTTGCGATTGGCGCTCGAATCGGCTCCGGCGCTGCTGATTGCTTATTTGCTGGTCGGCTTGTGCCACGCCTACATGCCAGACAACTGGCTCAAGGGCATGACCCGTGGCTCGAAGGTCAGCCAGGCGCTGCGCGGCGTGGCGATCGGTTTGCCGCTGCCAGTCTGTTCGTGCGGGGTCGTGCCGATCTACCGGCAAATGATCCAAAAGGGCGCCGCCGTTGCCGCGGCGATCGCATTCTTGGTCGCCACGCCCGAACTCGAATTGGCTGCCGTCATGTTGACCTGGCAGCTGATGGGCGGCGAAATCGCCCTGGTACGCGCACTGATGGCCGCGGTGCTGGCCCTCGGCGTCGGCGTGCTGGTAGCTTCGCTCGCCAACCCCAAGACGCGGGAACCAGCGCCAGAAGACACGGCGTGTTCGATGCCTGAAGGTCAGACCGGCGGGCTCGCAGCCCGACTGAAGACGGCGTTCTCGTTCGGCTTCGGACCGGCGGTCGACAGCACCGCAACGTGGATCCTGACCGGACTGCTGCTGTCCGCGATGCTGATGCCCTACATCGATCCCCTGTGGATCGCGGGACTGCCCGCCGGCATCGACGTGCCGATCGCCGCGCTGATTGGACTGCCGCTTTACGTCTGCGCGACCGGCAGCACGCCACTCGCCGCGATGCTGCTAGTGCAAGGTTTATCCCCCGGCGCCGTGCTCGCATTGCTACTAACGGGCCCCGCCACCAACATCACCACCTTCGGCGTGCTCGCCAAGCTGCACGGCAAACGCACTGCATTGGTGTTCGCAATCTCGATGTGGCTCGGCGCGATCGGACTCGGCTACATCGCCAACTGGGCCATCGATGTCCCACAGATGCATGGCTTCGGGGAGAACACCCACCATGACAACCTCTCGTGGGTCTGGTTGTGGGGAGTTGTGTTGGTCTTTGGTTGGTCTTTGTTGCGGCAGGGAGTGCGTCCATTCCTCGAACGCCTGTTCGAGTCCCCGGTCAACCTCGACCATGGCCACGATCATGACCACGATCACGGGCACAATCACGGCCACAAGGGCGACGAGGCTTCGCCCGCAGAAGTGCCACCGAGTGAACCTTCCCCATCGAAAGGTGGATGTTGTGGGCATTGAGTGTGGATGACTTGCCAGCCCCGGCGCGATAGCTTCGGGGAGTGGGTGTTACTGTAGTCACGGGCCATCGTCTGGAAGATCTGTTCGAAGCGTTGCTCGAACAGCTCGAGCGTTCTCCCGCCGGCCCGATGGCGACCGAGACGATTCTGGTCCCAGGCCAAGGCATTGCGCGCTGGTTGGAGTTGCGCATTGCCGATCAACTTGGCATCGCGGCTGGCTTGGAGATGCCATTCCTCGGCGCGTACCTGCACCGACTGAGTGCCTCGACGATTGCCACGGCTGCGCAGGAAGGCGGTGACGGCGCGCGCGCTCCGAACAGCGACCTTTTCGCACGCGAAGTCTTGGTGCTGAGGCTGTGGCGCCTGATCTCCGAGCGACTGCACAGCCAAGACGCGAAGATCGCATTCGGCGCGGCGACCGACTACTGCCAGCGCGACGACGACGGCCGCAAGCGCCTGCAGTTGTGCACGCGGCTGGCGGCATGCTTCGACGACTACCAACTGTATCGCGACGACTTGCTGACGGACTTCCAGAAGGGCGACGACCACAAGGCGCTGTCGCCACACGCACCGTGGCAGGCGCGTATCTGGCGCGCACTGCTCGAGGACGCTGGCCTGGCCCTGCCGCGCGGCCGGTCGAACAAGTCCGCTGCGGTCGAGGCAACCCCGTTCCTGTTCGCCGAGATGGCCGACGAGCCCGCCGAATGCGATCCATCCAGTGACACCGCACACCGACTGGTGGCGTTGCGCGCGCGCCTCACGGATCCCGCCTGGTGCAACGCCAACCTGCCACCGCGGCTATCGGTGTTCGGCACCACCACGATGCCGCCCGCGTTCCTCGACGTGCTGCACCACATCGCACGACACATCCAGGTCGATCTCTACGTGCCGCAACCGACGCCGCACTTCATAGGTGACTTGCGGGAGCGCAAGAACCGCACCGGCGACAACGCGTTACTGGCTCGCTTCGGGACCGAGAGCCGCGAGTTCCAATCGCTATTGGTCGACCTCGAAGACCGCGCGGCGTCCGGGCCTTCCGTCGAGCGCATGGACCTCGACGAACTCGAGGAATCGGCGCCCCCCAGTTCGCTGCTCGGCTGCCTGCAACACGATATCGTGCACGCGTTCGATCGCGGCGAGCGCGGCGCCGATCGCCATCAACTCGCAATCGACGATGCCTCCCTGCGCATTCACGATTGCCACAGCGCCCAGCGCGAACTCGAAGTCGTGCGCGATCAGATCTTCGCAGCCCTCGAAGACGACTCGTCGCTGCAAGCGCGCGACTTCCTGGTGCTGGTGCCAGACATCGATCGCTATGCGCCCTATGCCCAAGCGGTGTTCGGGCCCGTGCAATACAACTTGCCGTTCCACGTCGCCGACCGCCATCCGGCGCGCGAACTGCCGATCTGCAGGTCGGTGCTATCCGTGCTCGAACTGGCTGGCACCCGCCTGACCCTCGCCGATGTGCTGCACTTGCTGGAGAACACCGCCGTGCAACGCAAGTTCGGCCTGTTCCCAACCGACGTGCCGGTGCTGCGCCACCTGTGCCAACAGGCCGGGATTCGCTGGGGACTCGACGGCGAGAGCCGCCATGAGCAATTCGATTTGCCGGCGTTCGACGACAATGCATGGCGGCAAGGCATCGACCGGTTGCTGCTCGGCACGCTCACGGGCCCCGTCGACGACCTCGTGCTCGGCAAACTGCCCGTTGGCGATACCACCGAGTCGCGCGCCGAACTGTTGGCGAAGTTCGTCACCTTCAGCCGCACACTGTTCGCCCAGATCGCCGTCCTGCGCCACCCACATTCCTTCGAAGACTGGGCCGATCGCGTCGATGCGGTTGCCGACGCGCTCTACACCGCCACGGACGGCGACCAAGAAGAGGCGTTGCGACAACTGCAGCGCGCGACCATCAACCTGCGCAGCAATGCCCGCACTGCCGAGCACACCCAGAGCGTCAGCCTGGCGGTGCTGCGCGACTGGTTGCACGACGCGCTTGCCCAGGGTGCGCCGTCGCGCGGGTTCCTCGGGGGCTCGATCACGATCGCCGCGATGCTGCCGATGCGCGCCGTGCCCGTGCGTTGCCTGTTTGTCTGTGGCCTCAACGACGAATCGTTTCCACGCCGCGACAAGCCAGCGCCGTTCGATCTGATGGTCGCCAAACCCCGGCCAGGGGATCGCAATCGACGTATCGATGACCGCCAGCTGTTCTTGGACCTGCTGCTTGCCGCCCGCGATCGCTTGCACTTGAGCTTCGTCGGCCACTCCGCCAAAGACAATGCCGAGGGTGCGCCATCGGTGGTGCTGGCCGAGTTGTTCGACCACGTCGACCGCACGTGCCAGATCAGCAACCAAGATGGCACAGGCCAACTGCAGCCTCACAAGATGCTCGTCGTACAGCATCCGCTGCAACCGTGGAGCGAGCGCTACCGCGATGGCGCGGATCCGCGCTTGTTCACGTATGCGCGGGAATCGTCGCTCGCCAAGTCAGGCCCATCGGTGCGCAGCGAACCCGAGCCGTGGTGCCCCGAGGACCTCGATATCGGGATCTGCAACGATCACGAGGACGAACCAAACAAGCTCGCACTCGACGACCTGTTGATGTTCTGGTGGCACCCATGTCGTGCATTCTTGCGCGAGACACTGCGTGTGCGGGTTCGCTCTGACGACGAACAGGACGAAGCCGACGAACCATTCAGCCTCGACGCGCTGACCCGCTACCAGCTCCAGGATGAAGCGGTGCGCAGTGCCCAGCGCGGCGACGACGACCCCAACGATCCGCTGCAGTGGACGCGCGCCAAGGGTGTGCTACCGGTCGGCTCGCACGGCGACGCCACCTACCAGGCACTGCGCGCCGAGACGCACCAGCTGCTACTGGAGGCCCGACGCTTTGCTACGACCACGACACGACGCATCGATCTGATGTTTGGCAAGACCCGAATCACCGGATCCATCGATGGCTTTAGCGACCGTGATCTCGCCTACATGCGGGTCAGCAAGCTCAAACCAAAGGATCGCATGAAGGCGTGGATCTTGCACCTGGTGGTCACCATGCAACGTTTGCAAGACGGCGACGACCAGCAACCTGCATGGCCACGCGCGACCCGGGTCCTGGCCAGCAACGGCACCTGGATCTACGGCGAGATCCCCGAGCCCGTCGCACGCGAACAACTCGAATTGTTGCTCTCACTCTACGACGCCGGCCAACGCCGGCCGCTGCCCTTCTTTGAACGTTGCTCCCATGCCGTTGCCGAACGGCTCAACAAGAACAACGATGAGGCCAAAGCGCTGCGCCAAGGCACCAAGGACTATCTGGTCAAGGATCCATCGGACACATGGAAGTATGACGCTGGCGATGCATCGATTGCCTTGTGCATGCGCGATCGCGATCCGTTCGAGAAGGGCGTCGACAGCGAGTTCTTCCGACTGGCCAAGGCGGTGTGGCTGGCACCGCTCAGCTACCTGCAGGAGCAAGTCTGATGGCGGCGCCACTCTACAAACGCTTTGAACTGGCGGACGCGCCGCTCGATGAAGGCACGGTGTTGCTCGAAGCAAGCGCCGGCACCGGCAAGACCTACACGCTGACCGGCATCCTGGTGCGCATGCTGCTCGAAGGGCTGGTCGAGCACGTCGAATCGGCGTTGGTCGTCACGTTCACGGTGGCCGCCGCTGACGAACTCAAGAACCGTCTGCGTGCGGCGATCCAACGGGCCCACAACGTCTGCTTGGGCCACAAGGATGACGACCCGTTCTTCCAGGGCTTGCACACCTTTGGCAAGAAGGGCGCAACCCAATTGCGACGCGCGCTCGACGAGTTTGATCAGGCGTCGGTGATGACCATCCACGGCTTTTGCAAACGCCTGCTCGATGAGTCGGCGTTCGAAAGTGACGAGCCGTTCGACCTCGACTTTGCCATCGATGAAACGCCGCTGTGGCACGCCGCCGCGGCCGACGCCCTGCGCTTGGTCCGCGAGCACGACAGCTTGATGCTCGGCTCGGTATTGCACCAAGCAAAGATCGATCCGCAGGCTTTGGTGCGCCTCTACCGCAACTGGCAGCGCAACCCCAACGTCACCCTCGAACCAAGCGACCCGCAGCTCGGTGTGCACCTGGCCAACCTGCGTGCTGCCGTGCACTGTGCCGCCGCGCAGTGGGATAAGGACCTGCTCGGCTACGTCGCAGGGTTCACGTGGCAGAAGAAGTATCTGCCAACCACCGGCGACCTGCAGGAATACTTCACCCAGGCAAGCAAGCCACTCGATGGGCGGCCGGAACTCTGCCTGTCGCTGTTCGATCAACTGAGCACGACTCGGTTGCGGGCGGAGTTGTACAAGCGTGGCGCACCGAAGCTCGAACAACCGTTCTTCGCTACCTGTGACGAAGTGCGCACGGAGTGGTTGCTGACCGTTGACCACTTGCGCGCCGACCTGATGGTGCACATGCACGAGCGCTTGGGCCGCCTCAAGCGCGAGCAGGCGCTGCTGACGTTTGACGACCTGCTAGCGCGCACCCACGCCGCGATCACCGACCCCAAACGTCGCGACGCGCTACTGCAAGCGCTGCATGCACGCTACTCGGTAGCCTTGATCGACGAGTTCCAAGACACCGACGAACGCCAATACGAGATCCTGTCGCAGAGCTTTCGCAATCGCCCGCTGTTCCTCGTTGGCGACCCCAAGCAATCGATCTACGGCTTTCGTGGCGCCGACCTGCGTACCTATCTCAACGCGGTCAACGACGCGGTGCAGAAGAACACGCTACAAGTCAACTTCCGCAGCTCTGAGCAGCTGGTGCACTCGGTCAACCAACTGTTCGCACGCGCCGGGTCCTTCGTCGAACCCGACATCCGCATGCACAAGGTGCGGGCCAATGCCAAGGCCAACGATCTGCAGATCGAAGACGATGACGGCGCAGCGATGCGCTTTCGCATGCTGCAGCACGACATCAACGACAAGGGCGTCGCCGCCGACCTGAACCCCGAGGAGACCCGCCGACGGATTGCGCGCGATGTCACCCAAGAGATTCGACGCCTGCTCGATGGCCCACCGCGGATCGAGGGCCGCCGCATCCTGCCGCGACACATCGCCGTGCTGACCAGGCGCAATGTCGAGGCGGTGATGATCCAAGAGAACCTGCGCGACGCCGGCATCATTTCGGTGATCGGCAAGGCCGGCGACGTGTTCGAAACCGACGAACTGGCGGAGCTCGAACGCTTGCTGCTGGCGATCCAGCGACCGAACGACGTAATGAGCGCGCGGGCGGCGTTGACAACCAGACTGTGGGGTTACAACGCTGAGGATCTCGCCAACCTCGAACAGGACGAGGCCAAGCTAGAACTCGAACTCAATCGGCTCGAGACCTGGCGGCAACTTTGGATCCACAAGGGCTTCGTCGTCATGAAGGAGCAGCTGCTGCAAGACTTGAAGGTCAACGCACGCATGCTGGCTCGCAACGATGGCGAGCGCCGTCTGACCAACTTGCAGCAGCTTTGCGAGATGCTGCACCAGGCCGAACACGATCACCGCCTGTCCCCCGAAGGCCTGCTGCACTGGTTGCGACACGAACGCAGCCACAAGGATGAGATCGACTACCAGCGCCGCGAACTTCGCCTCGAGAGCGACGAAGACGCGGTCCAGATCCTGACGATGCACGGCAGCAAGGGTCTGCAGTACGAGATCGTCTTCTGTCCGTTCTTATGGGATGGGCGCGGCGCGCAAACGCAGTTCACCGCACTCGACGACCAACGCGAAGGCAAGCAACCGGGCGATCGCAAGTTCGCCTTCACCGTCGAAACCAGCGATCCAGGCTGGCTGCGTTCGGAAGCGGACCGGCTCGCCGAAGACTGTCGCCTGGCCTACGTCGCGCTGACCCGCGCCAAGCGTCGCTGCTACGTGCACTGGGGCCCCATCGGCTACAGCACGGGCGGCTATTGGCGCAGTGCCCTGGCCTGGCTATTGCAGACCGAAAGCGTCGACCAGCAGAAGAAGGACTGGCCGCTCACCTGGGGCAGGGCGTTCAAGACCCGCTCGGGCGGCCTCACCACGGACCTACAGCGCATTGCAGAGCAGTCGCAGGGCGCGATCGGTATCGACATGGTCGATGACGTCTGGCCTCGCGTCATCGAACCTGCAGTGGTTGCGACCGCAACCAGCAGCGGCAGGGTCAAGGGCAAGTCCAACACGGGCAAGACCAAGCCGCATGCCAAGGCGCGGCCACGCCGTCGAGAGTCCCGCCGGCCGCTGGTTGTGCACAGCTTCTCGTCGCTGGTCGCCGGCAGTGAGCCCGGGGTCCATGCCCACGAGGTGCGCGATCCCGAAAGCCAGGCAGCAGAAGCTCAGGTCCCCGAATCCCAGGTCCCAGAAGACGGCCAAGACATCTTCGGCTTTGCCCGCGGTGCCGAAGCAGGGCTGTGCCTGCACACGGTGCTTGAGCACGTCGACCTACACGCACTCGACCAGCCAGCCACGCGCAACCTCGTCGTCAAGACGTTGGCGCAACACGGTCTGCTCGACGTCGATGACCACCCCGGCGTGCTCGACCCTACAAGCGCGGTTCTCGACAACCTACGCAACCTAGCCGGTGCCCGTGTGCACGAGGGCGGAGCCACGGTGCTCGATGTTTGCGGTGGGGTGCGCATCGCCGAGTGGAAGTTCACGATCCCGATTGCGCAGCCCGATCTGCCGGCGTTGGCGAAGTGCTTTGCCCAATCGACCTGCAAGATTGCGGCACCTTACGCCAATCGCCTGAGCCATCTCGCGCCGCAACACTTCGCCGGCTTCTTGACCGGGTTCGCGGACTTGATCACCGAATGCGATGGCCGCTATTGGATCGTCGACTGGAAGTCGAACCACCTCGGCAACCAGCCGAGCGACTACGACGAGAAGGCGTTGCTGCACGCGATGCAGAGTCACGACTATATCCTGCAATACCATCTCTACGTGCTGGCCTGGCATCGCCACCTGCGCGCGCGCCTGCCGGGCTACGACTACGATGAGCACTTTGGCGGCGTCAGCTACGCGTTCTTGCGCGGGGCCGTGCCCGACGAAACGACCGGCATGTTCTACGCCCGACCGCCGCGTGAATTGATCGAAGCGATGGATGCCTGGGCTACCGGAGAGACCCGATGAGCGGCACGACAAACCCCGGCAGGTCAAAGAGCACGCAAACGGATGCGGCGCCTCTAGCCACATTGCAAGCGGACCTGCTGTGCCGGATGGCAACGGGCGGCGACCTGGGACTGCTGCGGCAACTGATCACGATCCTCGGTGCGGCACGCGACGAAGGCCATGTCTGCATCGACCTCGCTCGCTGGGTTGAGGAACCACGCGAAGTTGACGAGGCACCCCGCCCCGACCTGGCCACACTTCGCGCGCAGCTACTGGCAACTGGGGTCGTGGGCGCAGGCGATCCGAAGCACCGCCCCGTGGATCCAGTTGCCGTCGACCCAACTGCAGCAAATCGAGCGGCAGGGAATGCAACCGCAGCGGACTCGCCCAAGGCGGTATCGCCCGCAGCGGCATCGCTCGCAGCGGCATCGCCCGCCACGGCATTGCCCGCACACGGCCCCGCTGCACCGACCTTGCCGTTGGTTCTCGATGCACAGCATCGCCTCTACACACTTCGCCACTACCGCGCCGAACAGCGCATCGCGAGCTTTGTGCAGGACCGGCTGCAACGCGAGTCCACGACAACACCCGAGAAGTTGCGAGCCACTCTGGCAGCTATCGCTTTGCTGCCCAAGCAACCGTTGGCCGAACCGGACTGGCAACTCGCTGCGGTCGTCGC
>CAXBFC010000126.1:0-18015 GCA_963974725.1 uncultured bacterium
TAAGCGCGTGCACGAAGCCGGCGCACTGGTCTATGTCGATGGCGTGGCGTACGCACCGCATCGTCGCGTCGACGTCAACGCGCTCGGTGCCGATCTCTACGTCGCGAGCCTCTACAAGGTATACGGCCCACACCTGGCCGCGATGCACATCGGCAAAGACCTGCTGGCCAGCGCTGCTGCGCAGAACCACTTCTTCATTGGCAACGACGAGGGGCCGTACAAGCTCCAGCCGGGCAACGTCAATCACGAGTTGACGTCGGCGTTGCCGGGCATCGTCGACTACTTGGTAGAACTCGACCGGCATCACGGTGGCGGCGGCACGATTGGCGGCGCGTTTGACCACATTGCCGCCCACGAGTGTGAACTCGCGGCGCCGTTGTTGGCATTCCTCGCCGAGCATCCCCGGGTGCGCCTGCTCGGTCGCTCGGTCGCCGATGCGCGGCGCGCGCCGACGGTCTCGTTCGTGCCATTGGCGCAGCGCTCGAGTCAGATCCCGCCGCGCCTCGACGAACAGAACATCGCGATCCGGTGGGGGCACTTCTATGCGCACCGCTTCTGCACGCGCTTTGGCCTGCATGCGAACGACGGCGTCGTGCGGGCCAGCATGGTGCACTACAATTCGCCCGCCGAAGTCACCCGTCTGATCGAAGCACTCGATGCGGTGCTGTAGCTTTGGTGGGAGCGTGTGGTCGATTGGCCGGCTGCACTACAGGGTCCGATCATTGCATTGCCGCTGCATTGCACTGGGCCGTCTTGCCGCCGAAGATTGGCCGCGGTGACATCTCGTTCCCGCATTGCCCTCTGCTACCTGGCGTTCGCCGCCCTGGCGTTGCTCGTCTATGGGCCGGCGCTCGGCGGCGGTTTCCTGTGGGACGACACCGACTGGATTCGTGACAACGAGACGCTGCGTTCGGCGTCGGGCTTGTGGCGAATCTGGTTCGAGCCCGGGGCCGTCATCCAGTATTACCCGCTGACCTACACGACTTGGTGGCTCGACTACCAGCTGTGGGGCTTGTCGGAGGTGGTCATGCACGTCGAGAACGTGCTGCTGCACGCCGGCAACGCGTTGATGTTCGCTTTACTGCTGCGCCGGTTGTCCTTGCCAGGTGCATGGTTTGCGGGGCTCGTGTTCTTGCTGCATCCGGTGCACAGCGAGTCCGTCGCGTGGCTCGTCGAGCGCAAGAACACGCTGTCGGCGGCGTTCTACCTCGGCGCATGCCACGCTTGGTTGTCACACGTGATGGCGACTCATGCAGGCGTGGCTTCGCGCGGTGCCTTGCTGCGCACTGCGTTGCTCTACTTGTGTGCGCTGCTGGCAAAGACCGCAACGTTGATGCTGCCGGTGACTATGTTCGCGATTGCGATCTGGCACCGTCGGCAGTGGCGAAGTTCGGTGCGTGCCCTGGTGCCGTTCGCGTTGATGACGCTTGCTGCCGCAGCTGTGACGATCGTTATGGAACGCGGCGAAGGTGCGGTTGGCCATGATTGGGCACTATCGTTTGGCGAGCGGATCGCGTTGTTGGGGCAAGTCGTCGGCTTCTATCTGGGCAAGTTGCTGGTGCCGTTTGGCTTGTCGTTCTCTTACGCGAAGTGGCAGGTCGTTGGCTCGGCGACGCATTGGCTTTCGACGGTTGTCTTGCTCGCTGTCCTGACCACCAGCGTGGTCCTCGTGCTGCGCATGCGCAAGCCAGCTGGGGTTGCTTGCAGTTTGGCGATGTGGGTCTACGTGGCAAACCTGCTGCCCGTGTCTGGTCTCGTCGACTACTACTACTTGCGCTACGCGTTCGTCGCCGACCACTTCCAGTACCTGTCTAGTCTGGGTCCGATTGCTCTCTTGTGTTGTGGCGGTGCCTACTTGATGCGCAAGGTGCCTGCGGGAGTTGGGATCGCTGCCTTGCTGTCGGTCATGTTGGCGATCTTGACGTGGAATCGCGCCAGCATCTATCAGGACCTGGAGGTTCTGTGGCGCGACACGATCGCCGCCGAGCCCAACGCCTGGCTTGCTCAAAGCAACCTCGGCAATTTGTTGGATCAGAGGCGCGGTCCGGGTGCGGGCATTGCGCACCATCGCCGGGCTCTGGCGATCTATCCCGATGCCTTCGAGGCCAACAACGCCGTCGGCAACGAGCTTGTGCGTCGCGGTGAGTTTGCTGCTGCGAAGCAACTGTTCGATCGCGCGATGCAGGTTCGCCCCGATGATCCGTTGACGTTCAACAACCTCGGCGCGATGTATGGCGCGCAACGCAACTACGCGGAAGCACTGCGTTGGTTTGAGGCCGGCTATCAGCGTGCGCCGAACAATCGTGACCTGCTGCGTAACATGGCCGTGGTGTTGTCGCAGTCGCCAGATGCCAGCGTGCGCGATGGAGCGCGCGCCTTGGCCCTTGCCAACCAACTCAACGACGTGCCCGAGCCTTCGCTTGCCGACGAGCATGTGTTGTTTTGTGCGCGCCTGCTGGCGAGCGATCGGCGCTCGGCGATTTCGCTGGGGGAGCGCGTCATGTATCGCGCGCGCCGCGAAGGCAATCTGCCGTTGGTCGAGCGCGTAGGCCTCCAGCTGCAGCGCTTGCGTCGCTAGCGCTCAGTCCAGGGCTGCGATGGTGATCTCGTCGAAGCGAACGTCGAGGTCATGCACGAGACGCGCGCCGTAGCTGCCGTTGGTGTGAAGCTCGGTGTTGGTCGCTTCGTGCACTTGCGTGCCGTTGATCAAGAATCGGGTCGCTTCAGCGCCGACTTCGACCGCCAGCACGTTGATTGCGATGCCATCTGTTTCCCCTTCGCGCCGTATCGCGGGATGCTCACCCCACAAGCAGATGTCTGTGGTATCTCCACCTTCGCGCGTCTTGATCAAGAACTGGCCGTCGCCGCGCACCAGGAAGTAGCTGTAGACCTGGTTGTCGTTGTCGACGTTGTTGCCGCCAAACACGAGGCCGGCGCCGTGTGGGTGCAGCCCAAGGTTGGTGGCCTTGACGCGAATCGACAACCGATACGGCGCGGTCATCGGCACATCGGGTCGCCACAGGGTCGCGTTGCCGCCTCCCTTTACTGCGATGCCGCCGCCGGGCACCAGTTCGAAGCGATCTGGCTTGTTGACGTCCTCGGTGCTGTCCATGCGGATGCTCCACATGGCGTCGACCGGATCGGCAGCGCAGCTGCTCAGGGTCGTGAGCAAGCATGCGGTCAGCAAGAAGGTGGTGGAACGTCGCTTCATATTGGAGAGCTGGCTGATGGCTGCTATCTGACAGCGGCAGCCCCCCGAGAGCGCTGCGATTGTGTAGCTTTTGGCTAACAATGCTCTGGTGCATGCGTCCAGTGCAGTGCCGCCCACCTTTGGCCGTTCCATCATGGGCATCTTGGCGTGACGTATATTCAGATGAAGAACCCGACCATCGTTGCTGTCTTGTTCGGCATGAGCTTCCTCATGCCGACATCGATCTGCCAACCTGACTCGCCGTTGCAGCAACCGAAGACCAGGTTTGAGACCGAGATCTTTCACGCGGTGCTCGAGGGCTTGTATGACGACGGCGTCGACAACGAGACGCTCGATCTGATTCTAATGAAGGATGAGGTCGGCGACTTCCGCCACTTCGTGCGCGGCTGTCCTATTTGCACCTACGTGCTCGAAGCGATGCGTCACTATCGCGCGCGTCCTGAGTTCGTGTCGTTCAAGACTGGCGGCAATACGTGGGGCCCCGGCTTGACGAAGCAAGACCGAGAACGCTTTGCCAGCCCTCAGATGAAGGTCCGCCTCGACGGCATACAAATCCTCGTGCAGCGCTGGCTGGACAAGCGCATGGATCGCCTGCGCCTCAACAAGCGCGAGCGCGCCGCTTGGGCTCTCGAGATGAAGAAGCGCGCCAAGGAGGGCATGGAGATGCTGGCCGTGCTACGCCAAGCCGGCGCTTCTGAGCAGTGGCAAGACTTCGATTGTCCCAGCTGCGTCGGCGCGATCGATGGCGCTGGCGGCAACCGGTAGTCCCGGCCGCGGCACTCAGGTTGCGCCATTCCCAGCTGCCTAGAAGACGATGACTTCGCCGGCGTTGCTCATCGCAACCTGACCGTTGGCGGCCGCCGGATCAAAGCTCAACGCCTGCGCATAGAGCGTGAAGTTCTGTAGCGCGGGATTGTTGGGGATCATCAGACTGACCGTGCCCGTGCCTGCGGGGTGCAAGAAGAACTGCCCCGAATCCGGAGTCACGTAGCCGGTACAGCCAGTCCAGCCGATGATGCCTGCGTCGAGCGGCAGCCATAGCGGCCCGAACTGGTAGTTGCTGAGGCCGAAGAACACGTAGCCCGCACCGCCTGCTGCCGGCAGGTTGCTGACTTGCATGGTGAACGTTGTCCCGAGCGCTGGGGTGCTGCCGGCCTGAGCTTGCAGCGATGGCACGCCGCCGCTGCCGACGCAGCCTGAGCCATAGGCGTGGAATTGCGCTGAGGTCGCGAGTCGGTACTCCCAGGTTTCGGTGGTCGTGCCAAGATAGCCGTAGCCGCCGAATACCACCGTGACGCCGCGCGCGATGTCGTAGGCCGTTGCGTTCTCGCCACGCGGCGGCGCGGGGATACTGGCAATCTGGCGCCAGTTGATGCCGTCATACTCCCAGCTGTCGTTGATTTGCGAACCGTTCTGACCGCCCTGCATGACGCAGACACCGCGCGCCAGGTCGTAGGCAAGTCGCGCCTTCTGTCGCGGCAAGGGCGTTGTCGGCGTGACGATTTGCGTCCAGTCGATGCCGTCGTATTCCCAAGTCTCATCGGAGGCAGCTGCGCTGATGCCGCCGAATAGCACGCTCTTGCCGCGCGCAATGTCATACGCGAAGCCAAAGCGGTCGCGCGGCGATGGACTGTTGTTCGTGGCTACCAGGATCCACGTCGAGCCGTCCCATTCCCACGTGTCCGGCGTGAAGCCGGAACCGCTGTAGCCACCGTGTAGCACGCACTTGCCGCGCGCGAGGTCGTAGACCATGTGGCAGCCCCAGCGCGCTTGCGGCAAGATTCCGACGATCGGTGTGACGTTCGTCCAGATGTTCGTCGTGGGTTGGTACTCCCACGTCTCGCCGGATGGCGTGTAGTTGTTGTCGGCGCCGCCAAACATGACGACTACGTCGCGGATCGAGTCGTAGCAGATCGCGAACGTGTGGCGTTCGCCTGGGTTCGTTGCCGGCGAGGCCAGCGTCCAAGTGCTGCCATCGTAGATCCAGGTTTCGTCGCTCGTCGTGGAGCCATTTGCGCCGCCATACAGGTAGCACTTGCTGGTCGATAGCGCGTAGGCCATGCCGGGCCAAAGCCCGTGCGTTGGGCCTGTCGCGGGGCTGAGCTCCCAGGCGTGTTGTGCAGTCAGGGACAGGCAGAGAGCGAACGGTGTCAGGGCAGTTCGGCGCATGGTGTTGGTTGCGTGCGAGGTGGTGGATAAACGTGACCGACATGATCCTAACCGTTGCGACCGCATGCTTGGCACAACTGACTGATCACCAGACTGTCGCAGCGGCGGCTGTGTTGGGGGTTTGCGCGGCGGCGCAGGAGCCGGCACGGATGGCTGCGCCGGAAACGATTGGCCGTATCACATCCTTGTGAGACTCGGTGTCGGTGGTCTGGGCGAAGTGTGCTTCGCAGAGCAGCGCGAGCCAATTCGTCGCAAGGTTGCCTTGAACTGGATCCGGTCCGGCATGGACCAGGCCGAACGGATCGCCCGGTTCGAGCCCGAACGTCAGGCCTTGGCATTGATGGACCATCCGGGCGTTGCGCGCGTGTTGGATGCTGGTGCGACCGAGGATGATCGTCCGTACTTCGCTATCGAATACGTCATGGGTGAATCGATCACCAGATACTGCGATCGCGCACGTTTGACGGTTGTAGAGCGTGCCGAGTTGATGGTCTTGGTGAGCGATGCGGCGCAGCACGCCACCAAGGCGCGATCATTCACCGCGCCTTGCGAGCAACGCTCATGACTCGCTGACTAATGCCGCGAACTTTCGAAACACCCCACTCTAGTTGCTGTCGAAGATGTCGGACTTTGCGTTCTCGACGATGCGGGCCACACCGGGGTGGCGGATCTTTCGTTCCGGGGAGATCGCGTAGAATCGCTCTCGCACTTCAACCAGTTCGCCGAGTGGCCGTACGTTGTAGTTCTTGCAGATCTGGTCCTTGACGACCGTTGGCGCCGGGAACACTCCGCGACCTGCTTGGCCGAACACTTTCATCAGCGCGCCGTCTTCGAACTCACCGATGATGTTGGGCCGCAAGTCTTCCTGTTGCAGCCATTGCTCAAGGGAATGCCGGATCGCTGCGGCCTTCGATGGCATCAAGAATGGTGCGCCGTCCAGTGAACTCGGGAACTTGCTCTTCAGCTTGCGGACCAGTGCCGGCGTTGCGAACAGGGTTGTGGTCGACTCACCCATGACGTGATTGTAGGCGCGCACATCCAGCCCTGGTGCGACCGGAATGTCGGACAAGACCAGGTCGAGCTCGTGCACCGCGAGTTCGGCAAACAAGCGGTTGGGTTCATCTTCTCGGCATTCCAAAACCGTGTCTTCGTCGGCGTCGAGTGCCGGTAGCAGCAACTGGAACGCGACCAGTTTGGCCATGACGTCGGCGATGCCGACGCGAAAGCGCTGTGGCCGGCCCGACGGGCGACCACGAACGGCGTCGACCAATTCACGGCCGGTGCGAAAGATGTCCTCGGCATATCTCAGCACCATCTCACCGGTCTCCGTGAGGCGTAAGTGCTTGCCTCGCCTGGTGAACAAGGGCGCCTGGATAAACTGCTCCAGCAACTTGATCTGCATGCTGATCGCCGGCCGGCCGACCGCCAGCTTGCGGCTTGCCGCGGCGATCCCGCCTTCGGTCGCGACTGTCCAGAAATACAGGAGGTGATGGTAGTTGAGCCATTCCATGGGAGGTCTATGCGTCAATAAAGATGACGGTAACGATCATAATTATGGATGTATCTGAACAGTCGATGCAAGCCGATAGTTGCCTCCTTGCTTGAGCTGCCCTCGCTGCTCGCTTCCGAGTCGTTGTCTCCTAGCCCGCACTGATGAAGCTGCTCTCCAATCTTCGCAACGATCTACCCGCCAGTATTGTCGTCTTTTTCGTCGCGGTACCCTTGTGCTTGGGCATTGCGCTAGCCAGTGGTGCGCCACTGTTCGCGGGACTGATCTCCGGGATCCTTGGCGGCTTGGTTGTCGGCGCGCTCAGTGGTTCTCCGCTGGGCGTGTCGGGACCCGCTGCCGGCCTCGCCGTGATTGTGCTTCACGCGATCGAAGGGCTCGGCTTCGAGGCGTTTCTACTCGCGGTGTTCCTGTCGGGGTTGCTGCAAATCCTGCTCGGTATCGGCCGCGCCGGCGTGCTTGGCTACTTCTTTCCATCGGCTGTGATCCGAGGAATGTTGTGTGGCATCGGCGTGATCATCTTCCTCAAGCAGATCCCGCACGCGTTGGGCTACGACGCCGACCCCGAAGGCGATCTGCAGTTCATCCAGCCAGACGGCGAAACAACGTTCTCCGAACTACTTCGCACGCTGGAGCACGTCAATTGGATCGCGGCGATGGTCTCGGCCATCGCGCTCGTCATTCTGCTGGTCTGGGACAACGTCTTGAGCAAGCGGGCGCGCTTCTTTCGGGTTGTGCAAGGTCCGCTCGTAGCCGTCGTTTTTGGGATTACCTACCAGTTGGGCACGTCGGCGTGGGCGGAGTCGATGGCGCTCGCGCCCGAACACCTCGTGTCGGTGCCAACTCCGGCGAGCATGACCGAACTCATGGGGCTCTTCCGGATGCCGGATTGGTCGAGCATCGGCAGCTACGCCGTCTGGGTCACGGCCGTCACGATCGCGATCGTCGGGAGCTTGGAGACACTGCTCTGCCTCGAGGCAACCGACAAGCTTGATCCGCAGAAGCGGGTGACGCCGGCGAACCGGGAACTGGTCGCGCAAGGGGTCGGCAATACCCTGTCCGGCGCGATTGGCGGCCTGCCGATCACGCAAGTCATCGTGCGCAGTTCGGCCAATATCCAATCAGGCGCCGTCAGCAAGATGTCGGCGATTCTGCACGGAGTGTTCTTGTTGGTGGCCGTGATTTCGCTGCCGCAAGTGCTCAACTTCGTGCCGCTGCCGGTGCTGGCGAGCATCCTGTTCGTCGTTGGCTTCAAACTGGCACGCCCGGCAGTCTTCGCCGCCATGTATCGACTGGGGTGGGAACAGTCCGTGCCCTTCGGAGTCACGGTGGCTGGCATCGTGCTCACCGATCTGCTGACGGGCATCGTGTTGGGGCTGCTCGTAGCGGTGGTCATGATCTTGCGACGCAACTACCAAAACTCGCACTTCTTGCACATTCAAGAGGCAGATGATGGTGGCCGCCACGTGATGCGGATTCGCCTCGCTGAGGTGGTCACCTTCCTGAACAAGGGGGCGATCCTCCGCGAGCTGAGTGCCGTTCCCGACAACACGGACATCCACATCGACATGAGGCAGTGCGTCAGTGTCGATCACGACGTTGTCGAGATCCTCGACGACTTCCGCGCAACGGCTGCCGCCCGCGGCATTGCCATTCACATGATTGCGAAGGACGCGAGCGACCCTGCGGTTCCTTTGCCCCAGGAACCGGCCGCGCTTTCACCCAGGTAGCCAGTCAGGAGAGCGAACATGCATACCCACTCAGCTGAAACGCAAGCGACGATGACCCCGGCCAAGGCTCTGCAGTTCCTCAAGGAAGGCAATCAGCGCTTTATTGGCAACCTGAGCGCCAACCGCAACCTGCAACAGCAGGTCATGGAGACCCGGCAGGGGCAGTGGCCGTTCGCGGTCATTCTTGGCTGCATCGATTCCCGGGTGCCGGCGGAACTCGTGTTTGACCAAGGCATCGGCGATGTGTTTAGCGTGCGCATTGCCGGCAACTGCATCACCGAAGAGATCGTTGGCAGCCTCGAGTTCAGTTGCAAGGTTGCCGGTGCCAAGCTGATCGTGGTGCTCGGCCACTCGCATTGCGGTGCGGTCAAGGGGGCGTGTGATGGTGTCGAGCTAGGTCACTTGACCACGTTGCTCGCCAAGCTCAATCCGGCCCTGGAAGCGACGACCGAACCGACCGATCCTCGTCTTCGTAATTCGGACAACCGTGAGTTCGTGCAGGCCGTCGCCGTCAACAACGTCAAGCACATGGCCGCGCATCTGACGGAATTCAGCTCGGTGCTTGGTGGCATGAGTGCGGCTGGGGCCATCGATATCGTTGGTGCGATGTACGACGTCGAAACGGGCAAGGTCAAGTTTTCGGAACCGGAGCCGCGCTTCGACTTGGCCGGCAGTCAGGCTGGTCTGGCATCGACCTGAGCTTGAACTGAGCTTCGAACTGGGGTGGAAGCTGGGCACAGCTCTCGGCTGCCAGGACTTCTTGGCAAATCTTGTCCGGTCGCGAGCCGCGACGACGTTCTCTCGGTAGGCCGACGGGGCGCTTGCGCTCGGAGCGTGCGGCTCAAAACAACGAATTCGGACAGAGAGGAGGACGGCTGAGTCCGTCGCGTGCGCAGCGCGGTTGGTAGCAGAGTTGCCAGCCGTGCCAGCGCCTTTTTGGTTACATGCTCTCCGGCTGCATGCTCACTAGCTACATGCTCTCTAGGGCATGGCCAACCCGAGTTGCTTTTCCTTCTCGGCGACTTGGTGCCTAGCATGCTGCTTGAGGAAGCGACGGCATGACTAGCAAACTGCGAGCGATGTGGCACAGCGTCTGGCGATGCGACGCTGCACCTGACCATAGCCTGGTGTTCGCCAGCAGAGTTGGCCGCGCGTGCAATCGCAGCTTCCGCTATGCCTACAACGCGGCGGTTCGCTTCTACCGCACCGAGTGTTTGTTGAAGGCTGGTGGGTTGGCGTATTCGGCCATTCTGTCACTGGTGCCGTTGCTGCTGATCTCGTTTGCGCTGTTCTCAGCGTTCGCCCAAACCGAAGACGCGGCCGAGGCGCTGACTAATGGGTTGGCGGACTTTCTGTCTGGGATCTTTGGCGGTGACAGCAAGGCGCGCATCGCCAGCCTGATCCATGCTCTGCAGGCCAACTCCGGCAATGTGCAGCTGCTGACGGTGATCGTGCTCACGGTGACGGCAACGTCGTTGTTTCGTTCGCTGGAGGGCGCATTCGAGCGGATCTGGGAAGTCAACAAGCCGCGCACGTTGGTTCAAAGCTTCAAGAACTTCTGGATCATCATCACGATCGGTCCGCTGGTGCTGGGGTTCTCGATTTGGGCCGTCAATACCGCCGGCGTCGACGCTCCAGGAACCTTCATGGCTCCGCTGCTTGTGAGCACGATGGGCTTCTTTGCCCTGTTCCAGTGGGTGCCGTCAGTCGACGTTCGCTTCGGCCCGAGCATGATTGCGGCCGTCGTCGCAGCGTGCATCTTCGAAGTCACCAAAGCCGGGTTCGCCTACTATGTGCAGAGCTTTGGCATGAATGCGATGACCTTGATGTACAGCGTCGCGCCAGAAGGCGGTGCTGTGGCTCCCGCTGCGTCGCCAGGCACGGTCGCGGCAGCCGAAGCGACCATCCTGCAAGCACTGTGGATCATTCCGTTGTTCTTCCTTGGCATCTACCTGTGCTTCGTCGGCTTTCTGTACGCCGCGCAGTTGGCTTACGTGTTGGGAGTGCGTCACTACCAGCGGCCATACCGTTGGTTCTCCAGCCCGTTGGATCGGGTGTCGACCGACTATCCGATCTACTACGCCATCTCGACGTTGAAGCTAGTGATTGCGAATCAGGTAGGCGCCAATCGGGCGACGGACGAACGTGAGCTTTTGGAGCTCTATCAGGTCGATCGACTCAGCGGTTCGACCGAACTCAACGAGGTCCTGAGGGCGATGTGCGAGTCCGGCATTCTGTTGGGAACCGACGAATGGCCACGGAAATTTACCGTTGCGATGCGTCGCGAGGCGGTGACGCTGGAGGCCGTCATGGACAAATTGCGCTTGTGGCAACGCACGCCGCAGTGGGCCCCTGACGCGTTGCGAGCCGATATGACGCGTGTGGATCAAGCGCTCACCGGCCCATCCTCCAGTCCGATGTTGCGCGTGCCGCTCGAGCAGCTCGTGGCCGAGGATCCGCCAACCGGTGACGCTGGCAGTTCGAACTGAGCGGCTTGGCCGAACCGTCGGTAAGCTGTCGTGATGACTATGCAGTCCTGCGTGTGCCGGGTGTTCGTCGTCGCGCTATTCGTCGGCGGGCTGCTGGCTCAGGTCCAACGCTACGAACTTGGCCTGCGCTTACGGCAGTTTGAACGGCACCTGGAAACGGTCGAGCAGCGAGACCTTCGCGAAG
This sequence comes from uncultured bacterium, assembly GCA_963974725.1. Classification (GTDB taxonomy): domain Bacteria; phylum Planctomycetota; class UBA1135; order UBA1135; family UBA2386. The sequence continues at coordinate 11,291 of CAXBFC010000126.1, forward strand.
CAGCGTTCACCGAACTGGACGGCGCGGTGCAGGCGTTCTTTCGCTTGGATACGAAGAGCGTCGCCAAAGCCATTGATACGGCCGATTGCGCCCTGCATGGCAATGACTGGAGTGTTGCGAAGCGATACGCGCACAGCTTGCAGTGGGCCTTGGATGCGCGCTTGCTCGCGATTGGAAGTGCGACGGTGACGGGAAAACTGTCGCAGGCCTACCGGATCGATGATGAGGACTACGAGCCAGGAGTGTGCTCGTTGGTGATTCGCGTGCCTGGGATTGCCAAGGCGATCGTCATGCCGGTGACAGAACTGCCGCAGGTGATCACCTTGCCGGTGACCGGGATCCCGGCGGGCGACCACACGCTCAAGTGGTCGATCGTGCAAGGGGATGAGGTGCTGGTCGAACGAGAGCAGCCGCTGTCGGTCGTCGCGGATTTGGCACCGCGCCTGGCCAGACTTGCGGTGGCCGCGAAGGTAGCCAAATCGCAGGAACCGGCGACGGTGGAGTCCAAGACCTTGCCCGCCTTGTCGAGCATGCTGCAAGGTATGCAGCGGCGTAGGCCAGCGGAGACGGTCTTGTTTGGCTACGAGATGCTTGCCGAAGCGGAAGCGCTTGCGGCCTGGCTCGCGAAGCCGGGCGAACAGAAGGCGTTCTACGGGGCTCATCGCGCTGGCTCGTTCCATCTGCGGATCCCGGTGGGCAAGCGCACGATCGCGGTTCGTTTGCTTGTGCCAAAGACCGAGGGAACTGTGCCGCTAGTGATGGCTTTGCACGGCGCCGGTGGTAGCGAGAACCTGTTCTTTGACGGCTATGGCGATGGTCGCGTCGTGGCGCTGGCTGGCGAGCGAGGTTGGATGGTCGTCGCGCCTCGCTTGGGGTTGGGGGCCATCGACTGTGCGTCTTTGGTCGACGCTCTTGCCCGGCGGTTTCCAGTCGATTCCGAACGTGTGCTGATGGTCGGGCATTCGATGGGGGCGATGCAGGCTGTCGCCAATGCTGTTCGTGCTCCGCAGCGGTATCGCGCCGTCGCGGCGCTTGGTGGTGGTGGCCGAGTCCGGCGCAACGCGGCCCTCAAGGACCTGCCGTTCTATGTTGGCGTCGGCACCAAGGACTTCGCTCGCAAGGGTGCCAACGCGTTGCACCAAGCCTTGCTGGGGGCTGGTAGCCCAAGCCGCTTGCAGGAGTTCGCCGGCGTCGAGCACCTGGCGATTGTGCAGGTGGCACTGGCTGAGGTGTTCGGTTTCTTTGACGAGTCGTTGAGGCGTTAGTGCAGCGAGTGCCGCTAGCCGAGGCTACTGCTCGGCTAGTCTCGCCAGTCGGCGTACCACGTCTGGAACTGCTCGAACTGAGCCTTGGCAAAGGCGCGCTGGCTGGCACTGAGTTCGTCGCTTGCGTTGAAGTGTAGCTGGTATGCATCGTCGCCCATCAGCTCAAGCAAGTACTTGTAGTAGAGCACCAGGTCGGGTCCTTCATCAAACGTCGACAGCACGGTTAGCGCGTTGCCTAGTTCGTTGGCGCGGCGCAGGGCTTTGGCGTTGCCCTTCTGTGCTTCTTGGCTCAACGACACCAGGTGCAGAACCGGCTCCGGCAGTGCGTTGCCGATGCCGGTGATGGCACCCGTCGCCCCGCAGTTGGCAAAGCCGTGCACGACCTGCGTGTCGACTCCGACCATAAGGGTCAACGAGTCGTCGCCGCTGGTGATGTGTTCGGCCGCGTAGGTCAGCGCCGAACTGCCGCCGAACTCCTTGAAGCCGACGAGGTTCTTGTGCTCACTGCGCAATGCGAAGAACAGGTCGGCGCGCGTTTCGAAACCGTAGTAGGGGCTGTTGTAGATCACCGCCGGCAGATCCTTGGCTGCAGCCAAGACGGCCTGAAAGTGTGCTTTCTGGGCGATCGGGGACGTTCCACGCGACAGCACCCGCGGGATCACCATCAATCCGGCGGCGCCGACTTCGGCTGCATGCCGGGCATGGGCGACGGCGCTGGCCGTATTGACAGCCCCAGTGCCGACGATCACGCGCAAGCCGGCGCCGGCCAGCCGCGCCACGCCGTCTTGTCGTTGTGCGTCGGTCAACAGTGGCCAGTCGCCCATCGAACCGCAGTAGACGACCGCGCTCATGCCGGCCGCGACGAGTTCTTTGCCCTTGGCAACCAGCGCATCGAAATCGGGCACGCGTTCGCCGCCTTGATCGCGGCACGGAGTCATCAGAGCGGGCATGCAGCCCGAGAACACGGAGTCAGTCATCTTGAGATTCGGTTGGGGGTGAGAGTTGTTCGATTGCGGCGCTGAGCACCGGCGCCTGGCTGTGGATGTGGTGGCGCAAGGCCGCGCGGGCTCGCGCCCAGCGCTTCCTGCGTACGTGTTCGAGCACTTCGCTGTGCTGACTTGCCATGTCTTCCAAACGGTTGGCGTCGACGGCCGCGAAGTCGAACAAGCGCGAGTAGTAGCGACCGTGCGAAGCGAAGAACGCGGCGAGGTAGTGGTTGTCCGCCTTGTCGACGAAGTAGGCGTGCATGCCGTTGTCGATGGCGCCCGCGGCAACCGCCTCGGCATCGTTGCCGTGCAGGAAGCGCACGAGGTCGACGTCTTCCATGCGCACCTTGGCGAGGTCCAGCGCTTGCACCTCAAGCGTCGCCCGCACCTCAAGGAATGCCAGCATGTCGTCGCGTTGGAACGGGCGTGCCCGCCAGCCACGACGTTCGACGTGTTCGACGACGCCGGCACCGGCAAGCGCGTGCAGGACACGGCGGAGTTGGGTACGACCGACACCCAGGCGCTCAGCGAACGCTTCTTCGCGCAAGAACTCGTGGGCGCCGCGCAGGCTTCGGCGCAGCACTTCGCGTTCGACGGTTTCGCTGAGTGGCGTCGCCCCAGACCTATTCGTTGCGGATCCTCTGGTTGCGGGCCGCGTGGTTGCGGGCCGCATGGTTGGTGGCCCCGATGGCGTCGGCGTCGGCGCCAGCTTCCGCGTGGCCCGGCCACGCCGTCGCTTCGGCAGCAAGCGACCGTTGGCTAGCCGTTCGAGCAAGCCGCTGTCGATCAGTTGCGCGAGTGCCAGCCGGACCGGTGTCGCGCTAACTCCGTATTCCGCCGCCAGCGCCGAAAGCGTCAGTTGCTCAGGCGTCGCGCTTTGGCAGCGCAGGCGCGCGGTGAGGTCGCGCGTGATGTCGTCGGTCAAGGTCATCTGGCGGTCAGTTGGTGTAGCTGAGTGACATTGTGCACAATATCACGAATGGCGGGACTGGCTACTCGAAATGCCATGGTTTCGGGTCACTGGCCTGAAGCTAGGCCCCGCGGCCGCGGGCGTAGTGGCGCCAGGATTCGTGACTTAGGGCAGGCCGGGTGCCACTCCGGGCTACCGTTCGGCCAGTAGCCTCGCGTAACCTTCGCGGTAGTCCCAAACCTCCGGGCGCCAGCCACTAGCTCGAAGGTGTTGGTTGCGGATGCGTTTGCTGCCACCGCGTCCTCGAAACGTTGGGGCCGCAGCTGGCAGCTCGACGTGCAGCTGTTCCGCCAGCCATGCGTAGACGCTGCGTAGATCCGCAGGATCATCGTCGACCACCGCGTAGGTCGGACTCGGATCCGCCAACGCCAACGTGTGGCTGATCGCCCGCGCCGCGTCGTCGCGCCAGATGCGGTTGCCGAATACCGCATGGTCGGGCGGTGCCGCGTCGCCGCTAGCGATGCGCTCCAGCATGCTCGTTCTGCCCGGCCCGTAGATGCCTGCTAGCCGTAGGCTGATCGAACGAAAGGCACTGGCGTGGAACACCTGCTCGCCGGCGAGCACGAGTTCGCCGCGAAAGCCACGCGGGCACGCTGGGCTTTGTTCGTCGACGTAGCTGCCGTCTTCGACGTGCCAGACGCTGGTGCTGGCAACCAAGACGGCACGCGCAATGTTGTCGCCTCGCACGGCGAGGTGGCGCAACAGCCGCGCGGGTGCATCGACGTAGGCTGCCTGGTAGCCGGCTTCGCCGGGCTGGGGCGCCAATGCCCAGACGATCGCATCGAGATCGTTTGGCAGTGCGTCGTAGTTGTCCTGCAACAGGTCGATCGCGACCGGCTGGATGCCGTCAGGTAGCTGCGTGATGTCGCGCCGTGCCCCGAACACCTGATGCCCTTGGTCGCGCAATTGCTCCGCGGCGCAGCAACCGATGTAGCCACAGCCTGCAATCAGAATGCGTGATTGTGACTTCATCGATGGGTTCTTTTGTGGCTGTTTTGTGGCGGTCGGCAAGGGCAAGGGCGAGGCTAGGGATCTCGCCCATCGTACGGGTGTTGCGCCCCCAGCCGTGAGACTGACTTGATGATTGCACTTCTTGCCCTGCTTCTCTTTGCGGCCGAACCGTCGCCTTACGCATGCGGTCCCTACCTGTTGCTACCTGGTGTCGAGCAGATGACGGTCGTGATCGATCATCACCAGCCGGTCGCTGCGGAGTTGCTCTACGGCCTCGAGCACGCGGATGGCGAACAGCGCGTTGTGCATGCAGCGGTTCAGCGGCATCACGTGTTCAAGCTCGATAAGCTCCGTCCTGGTACGCGCTATTGGTACGAAGTGCGCACTGGCACCGAGTTGTCATCGGGCAAGCGAACCTTCCGCACGTTGCCCGCGAGCCCCGACAGCTACGAGGTGGTCGTGCTTGGCGATGTCAGATCGTTGCCGCAGCGCTGGCACGCAGTGTCCCAGCAGATCTTTCGTGACGAAGCAGAGGCCTTGTTCATCATCGGTACGGGCGACTACCCGGTCGACGGCAGCAAATACGCACTGTGGCGCAAGCAGTTCTTCGAGCCAGCCCGCAACCTGTTGGCGGCGAAGCCAATGTGGCCCGCCATCGGCAACCACGAGGCAACGCGTCGGCATGATGATCTGACGCGTCCAGAGGCCTCGCACTACTTCAGCCTGTTTGAGCTGCCGGGCAACGAGCGTTGGTACCGGGTCGACTACCACCTGATGACTCTGCTCGTGTTGGACAGCAACTCACGACTGTCTCCGGATCACGAGCAATACAAATGGCTCCGGCAACAGCTGCGTTCCGAACGCAAGCGTTTCACCCTCGTCGCATTCCATCACGCGCCGTATTCGTCGGGTCCGCATGGAGTGATTCATCCCGACTCGACGCCGAAGGAGTGGCCGCTCGACCAAGGCCGCCGGTTCTTGGTGCCGCTGTTCGAGATGTATGGCGTCGACTTGGTGCTCAATGGTCATGACCATCTGTACGAACGCTCATCCAAAGACGGCATCCCCTATGTCATCACAGGTGGTGGCGGCGCACCGCTCTACAAGATCAATTCGGCGCCGAATCCATACCAGGTCGTCGCAAGGTCGGTGAATCACTACGTGCGTCTCAAGGTTGCCAAGGATGGCATCGAGCTCAAGGCGATCGATACAGCGGTTGCGGTGTTTGATTCGCTTCGCATCTTGCCGCGCAGCGACAACCTTGTCCGGCGTGCCCATCACGTCGGCGAACGGGTCAAGAAGAGCCTTACCACTGGCGAGCCGCGACTCGCAAAGCAGGTGTTGCCTGGCACCGTTCGCAATCCACTCGACCACCCGATGAAGCTGCAGGTCTCGATGCAGGAGGGCGCGTGGAGTTCGCCGATCGTGACCATCGACCTACCGCCGGGCGCGGCCGAGAACTTCGAAGTCGCGTTGGCGCCTCCGGCCTCGCAATCGACGAAGCCTTGGCAATCCTTCCGTACGGGCACACTCAAGGTGGCGGTCGTCAGCCAAGCAGAAGCCTTGCCGATCGACTTCGCGTTCACCCGCCGGATCGAATTGCGCGTTCCCCGCTATGAGCTGAAGGCATTAGCCGACGTGCAAGTCGATGGAGTCCCGACCGAGTGGGGGGATATCGCTGCGATGCGCATCGGCGCGAACCAGCCCGTGCCGCGCGGCGTCGCGCACTATGCCGGCGGCGAAGACTTCGAGGCCGATGTGCGACTCGCCATCTCCGACGAGATGCTGCACCTATACCTCGACGTCCGCGATCCAGACGTCGTCGATAACGGCAAGGCAACCTACTTCCTCAGCGATTCCTGCAACCTGGTTCTGCAAGCACCACGTTGGCGCGCCAAGCCCGGCGTGCCGACGGTGCTCTCCTTCGGCGCATCCGGCCGCGCCAACTGCAACGTCGCACATCAGGTCAAGCGACGCGATGGTGGCTATTCGATCGAGGCCTCGATCCCCCTCGCGATGACTCCGTTGGCGCAGCGCGGTGATGGCCCGTTCGAGGCGCAGTTCGAAGTGGTGCTGGTCGATCAGGATCCGCGCCAGGGCCCGTCGCTGCATCGATTGTGGACCAATCACCTGCGCGTCAATGACGCCGATTACGGCATCTTGCACGCGCCTGGCAGATAGCTGGCAGGGGGGGGGGGCTGCGCGGGTTGTCGTGGCCGATTGCCAGTTGCGTCCGAATAAATCACACGTCAATACTTGACAGGTCAAGTACAGGAGCCGATAACGGGTGGGTGAACCATGGCGGCGACAACTCAATCGATGACGCAACTCGTTCCAGCGTGCAGCAGGCGATCAAGCAAGAGCGCCCGTTCCGCACGCGGAGCGACGAAGCGATGGTCGGGCTGCTGTTGACGGCGGAGGCCGTGCGGCGGCCGTTCCACGACCTAATGGCCGAGCACGGTGAGTTGACCCAGCAGCAATACAACGTGCTGCGCATTGTGAGGGGGGCGGGTGCCAAGGGCATACCTACTCTCGACATTGGCGATCGCATGA